>CAZBQH010000613.1:0-2710 GCA_964493915.1 uncultured Nitrospiraceae bacterium | reverse complement strand
GCCTTCCTTGAGCGTGATTTCTTGCGGTTCGGTCTGCGGCGGTTCCTGAACGGTGACGCGGGGTGGTGCGGGGCTGCGCGGGATCCACCCAAAATACCTTGCTGCGGTGTCTTGAGCCTGCTCGTGCGAAACGGCGCCTACGATAGCAAGAACGGCGTTGTTGGGGACATAGAAGGTGTCCCAGAATCGCTTCAGTTCCTGGGTGGTCGTTGCCTCGAGATGCGCAATGCTCCCGATGGGGTGCCACCGGTAGGGATGGTCATGAAACACCTTCGCCAAGATGCGCTCGAACAGGGTCCCGTAAGGTTCATTCAGGTCCTGACGCCGTTCCTCCTCCACTACTTGGCGTTCGGTGAGATAACCCGCTTCATCGATGCGAAGAAACATCATGCGTTCGGCTTCGAGCCAGAGCGCGAGTTCAAGTTGGTTTGAGGGGACCGTATTGACGTAGGCGGTATAGTCGAAAGATGTGAAGCCGTTGGCGGCGCCGCCTGTCTGACGTACGTATTCAAAGTGCTCCTCAGGCCCGAGCCGGTCTGTGCCCCGGAACATCATATGCTCGAACATATGCGCAAAGCCTTGCCGGTTCGGGTCTTCGTCTTTGGAGCCGACGTGGTACCACACTTGGACGGCCACGACCGGTGTAGAAAAATCCTCCAACGTCACAACGCGCAGACCATTGTCGAGCACCTGTTCATCGTAATCGAACAGTCTGGCGGCCAAGGCCGGGGGGACGATGAAGACCACGATGGCCAGGAACGCGATAAGACGTGCATATCTGGATATCGGCATAGAACTGTCTCCCGCAAAATGAACAGGGCTGGTCTCCTTCCGCCCTATTCCCGTGTAAAACATAACGCGCCCAGTCTTTTTAGCGGGCGGCGCTTCCTTTCTTTCGTGTCAACGCGTTGCCCCCTACCGAATTGCGAGCATGCGGTCGATCGCGCCACGTGCCCGCCTGATGAGGTCCGGGGCCAATTCTACCCGGTATTGAAGCTTTCGCAGCCCGTCAAGCGTATCTTCGAGGGTGATTCTGTGCATGTGAGGGCAGCGGATGCTGCATAGCCGCAGCATCTGCTTCTCTGGGAACTCAGCCGCGACATTGTCTCCCATGCTGCATTCCGTGAGAAGTGCATAGCGGGGGCCATCGGCCTGTCTGACGAAGTCGATCATTTGTTTGGTGCTGCCTGCAGCGTCGCAAGCTGCGACCACCTCGGGACTGCACTCAGGATGTGCAAGGATAATCGCATCCGGAAACTGCCTGCGAATGTTCTGGACGTCCGCAAGAGTGAATTCTTCATGAACTTCACAACGGGCGCGCCATCCGATAATGGCCTTCTTGGAATCGGAGGGGTCCGGCTGAGGGGTATCGCCTCCTTCTGGCGGCAGGTAAAAAGCCACACCGAGCTTCTGTGCAGTGTTGCGCGCCAAGTATTCGTCGGGCAGAAATAGGACCTTGTTATGGCCGTGGTCAAAGACATGTTTGACCACCTTTTCCGCATTCCCTGAGGTACAGCAGTAATCGGATTCCGCCTTAACCTCGGCGTAGGTGTTCACATAGCTGACTACGGGCGCCCCTGGATATTGCTCGCGCAGTTGGCGGACATCCTCTGCCGTGACACCCTCAGCGAGCGAGCAACCTGCAAGCAGCGAAGGGATCAGCACCATTTTGTCGGGGTTCAGTATTTTGGCCGTTTCCGCCATGAAGCGCACTCCGCAGAACACAATGATGTCTGCATCGGTCTGCGCGGAGACTCGCGCCAACTCCAGGGAATCGCCTACGTAGTCTGCAATGGAAAAATAGAGCGCCGGCTCCATATAGTTGTGCCCGAGAATCACGGCGTTCATTTCACGTTTCAGGGCGTTGATCTCGAAGGCGAGTTCCGCCTTCCAGTCAATCTCGAAATCTGGAACGATGCCCGCCAGCTTCTTGCGCATGTGCCGGCGCGTTTCGTCCAGAGACATCGCCCTCTTGGCTTCAAGGGTGGTTGTCATATCCCTCACCTGGTTGGGCCATGCTCTTCACGACAGCCGCTGGAAAGCTCGCGCCTCAGATAGGTCCATTCATTGACCTTTCTGCGAAGACGCCTGCGCCTCTTGTTCGCCTTGTGTGAGCAGGCCATGTCATTTGTTCGTCGACTCGATCCGTGTATAGTATCATGGATGCGCGCGGCATCAAAGGGCGTGTTGCCGGCGCACATGCGTGGCTGCAAGTCACTCTGTCGAAATCACTTTCCCCGCGCCCTCAAGCGCCGAAACCATCGCGTGCCACGGCAGCGTAGCGCACTTGATCCGGATGGGGAAACGGCGCACCCCAGAGAAGGTCTTCAGTTTGCCCAAGTGCTCGTCAGGGATCTCGCTGTCAGGTTCGGAGGTTATCATCCGGTGGAATCGTTCAAACATTTCCTCCGCCTCTTTCCGAGTCTTGCCTTTGAGCACGGTGGTCATGATAGATGCAGAGGATTTTGAGATAGCGCAGCCGGCGCCGTAGAAACTGACATCGGCGATGCGCTCGTCTTCCATTTTGATATAGACGGTAAAATGGTCGCCGCAGAGAGGATTGTGGCCTTCGACGGCGTGGTCGGCATCCGGCATCTTGCGGAAATTGCGCGGATTCTTATTGTGCTCGAGGATGACCTGTTCATAGAGGGCGCGGTTTATGGACATCAAGCAAACGCCTTTTCTACGATGTCAATCGCCTTGCTCAGCG
>CAZBQH010000612.1:0-2825 GCA_964493915.1 uncultured Nitrospiraceae bacterium | reverse complement strand
GGAAAAGCAACCATAACCAATCTTATGTTTACTCAACGAAATCCCTCCCTTGATCTTAACGGCACTTGGAAATTCATCCCCGATCCCATGCAGCGCTGCCGGCGGCAGCAGTGGTGGAAAAACCGCGCAAAGCCCGACAAACTGTTTCCCTGCTGGGATCCGGAGGGGATGTGGGACATCCAGGTTCCGGGCACTTGGAAGAAGCAGTTTGCCGAGTTGACGTGGTATGATGGTCACGCGGTTTACCTGAAGGAGTTCGAGGCTCCGGAAATTCCACCAGGCCATGAGGCGTTTCTGGTGTTTGACGGGATCATCTATTCTTCGGAGATCATCGTTAATGGGCACCGGCTTTGCGTGCATGAATGGGGGTATTCGGCTTTCCAAGTTCGCGTCACCGAGGTCCTCCTGCGGCAGAATCAACTTTTCGTTCTCGTCGAGAATCTCTTGAAGGAGTCCCGGGTTCCCGGGGAGATCTACGACTGGAGCAATGACGGCGGCATCGTCAACGGGGTGAAACTGATTTTTGTTCCCGTAACACATATTGAGAACTTCCGGACATCCACCCGTCTGGAGGAAGCGGATGTCGTCATCGGATTTGACGTGCTGCTGGGATCAAGGGATGCCAAGGCGAGCGAGGAAGTCGCAATCCGCATTCCGGAACTCGATGTGGAAACCAGGGTTGTCGCGAAGGCGGGGGCTGTGGCAAAGGCGGAAATCCGGCTGCCGCGAAGCAAGATCGAACTATGGTCCACAGAGAGCCCGAAGCTCTACCGGACGGAACTTTCGACGCGCCATGAGACGATTTCCGATGAGATCGGCTACCGCGAGATTCGCACCGAGGGGCACACCATCTTGCTCAACGGCGAGCCGGTCCGGCTTTACGGCGTGTCGGTGCATTCGGAGTTCCCCGATACCGGACGCACGGCCACGCCGGAAAATCTTGAGAAGCTGGTCAAGGCGGCCAAAGACCTTGGACTGAATTTCCTCCGCTGCGCCCATTATCCGTATGCCGAGATTTTCGGGCGGGCGATGGATCGGGCCGGGATTCTCTGGTGGGAGGAAGTGCCCGCCTATTGGTTGTTCCCGATGCGGGAGGAGAAGATGACCAACCTTGCCTGCGGGATGCTGGAGGAGACCGTCCGTCGCGATTGGAACCGGGCGAGCCTGGTGATCTGGTCTGTGTCCAACGAGTGCTGCTGGCGGAATCCGGAGAACCCGATGGAGCACAATTACGCCTATTGGAACAAGGCAGTCGGCCTGGTGCGCGCGCTCGATCCGAGCCGACTGATCAGTTGCGCCGAGGCTCAGAACATCGTTTCAACAGCAAGCTCATGGCAACCCTCCGCAGGCGACCAGTTCGTTGGCGTTGCGGCGACATCGACCGAAACGGCTCGGCCGATGCATACGGATGAGTTCTATCAACTCTTCGATGTTCTTGCCGGCAATCTCTATGTGAACGATCCGGGGCAGGAAGCGGTGCTTTATCCGCGCTTTGTCAGATTGTTGCGCTCCTATAATAAGCCACTCATGCTGAGCGAATTTGGCTCCATGTCACTTCTCGGCGCGAAGGTTCCCAACAATGAACTTGGGAGCGAAGAAAGGCACGCCACAATCATTGAGCATGCCTACAAGACGTTTGAATCTCTTCCCGAGATTGTCGGTTACGCACCGTGGGTCCTGCAGGATGGACGGGCACCGATCCACTGGAGGTGGTATAATCAGGGAACCGGACTTTTCCGCTACGGCTTCATGGACGAGAACTGGCAGCCCAAGAAGGCCTATTTTACCCTCAAAGACTGCATAGCACGGCTGAAGAAACATTGGGGCTAAGCCATATACCTTGAATGCACCGCACAATCTCCACAAATGAAAACCAAAGAAATTCAGAAACACCTTGACGAAAACCGCTGCGAAACTGCGCGCCGCCTCTGCCTGCGGGAGCTTGAGTCCGGCGGGGGCGCGAACCGCAACGAACTGCTCTTCCTCCTACACCGGGCCTGCCGGTTTTTGGGCGATCCCATAGCCTGCCGCGAGGCTTTGGCGCAGGTGGTTCCCCAAAACGAGGACGAGGAACTCGAGGTGTTGCTTCGTCAGGCAGAAGACGCGCGGCGTTTCGCCACAGGCGCGTTCTATTACGACTCGGAGGCCTGCCAGCAGGGACTTTCGCAGTGGGAATACTTTGAGATCATGCGGAACCGGGTGAATGAGCTTTTGGCGACCGCGCAAGTCCTTGCCCGGACCGACACCCAGAAGGAGCGCCTGGCCGCAAGCCGAAAGATCAGCGAAGAAAGCCAGTTTGACGGCCGCGCCAAGTCGGTGAACAATGTCATCGCACCGCCTTCGCCCGCCCGTGCCGGAACGTGCGGCTTGCGCGGACGGATCACCTTTGCGGACGGAACTCCCGCAAGAAACCTGCCGCTCACCCTGGGCCTCGAAGTGGCGCACCTGCCCCACGATCCCAAACGCTACACCAATACGAACATCGAGGTTTACGAACCGGCTCACAGTGTCTTGGAAACCGTCGGCTGCCGAACCGATGACAACGGGCACTACCATTTTGAAAACCTTCCGGCCGGGACGCATGAGTTCCTCAGCGTGAACCTCGATCCGCAGGAGGTTCCCATCGCCGTGCGGTTCCTCGCCCATCACATCGAACTGCGGGATGGGGAGGCGCACGAAATGAACGGCACCATCTCCGAGTGGACGAGCGTGCCGGCCCGGCAACCTCATGCCACCTTGGCGGAGACAATCCCATGGCAAGGAGATACAGCGACACTCGTGGCGACGGACAAACTGCTCAACCCTTTCGATTTCACTTTCCCGCG
>CAZBQH010000611.1:0-24668 GCA_964493915.1 uncultured Nitrospiraceae bacterium | reverse complement strand
TTTCCTTTCCATTCTGGTGTAACCCGCCTGGGAAATGGAAATGGGAAACGTCAAATCTGCATTTTTGGGGAGTTTTTAGAAAAGCAGAATTGCAATTCTGGGGTCGGAAAACCGGTTTCGAGAAAGGACAGCCCCGATCAGTTTCGTCGTGGGCCGCCGATCTTCGTGGCATGATTTGTCGATTCTTGTGGCGCCGCGGATTTCGGATTGCCGCCCAGGAATTCTGAGTGGGCGGATTTTGGCGGTTGCGGGGGTGATCTCCCGGGGAATGCCTCCCCTGCTTCGCTGTGCTTAGCTCCCGTAGTCCGCGGTCTTTTGCCGTCACACTCGGTTTCAGGCCGCGATGCCACACAGGACTTGGCGGACAATCTTGTAAGGACAGGAAACGAGAAGTCATCTCCGACGATTGGCAGGGCGCCACGGCGACAGGTTATACAGTCACACGGGGCACAGCAAAGACCATGCTACCCGCGGTCTCATGTCTGAGCTATCCGTAGGCCGCCGGCGATCATGGACGACCTGTGCCCTCAAGTCAGCCGCTAACGGTGGCGGATCCAGCGGAGGGAAAAGCAGCATCGTAAGTACCCGGGCGGTGGAACAGTACGCACCAGTTCATAGGTGGCGTGTTTTGGAAACGCGAAAGCCGAGACGAGATTTGGCGGAGCCAGAAGGGCAGCGCGAGACGAAATCCCTCAGGCAAAGTGTTCGGATCTCCGAAATGAGTAGCCAATAGGATCCCGGCTGTAAGTTGTTACGATATAGTGAGTTACGAATTGGTTCAGCAAAGAAGGACAAGACCGTCGCCGGCAGCAAGACCAATCCCGCGGCTTCTCCGAGACTCGTGCTGTGCCCTGCGCGCTCCAACGAACTGGGAGATCGCTTCAAGACCTCGGCGCAAAAAGCAGGTCTGGTACTCGAGACGGGGTAGAAAACCTTGGGTCGAAGCCGTGTCGTTGAGGTGGTACCCCAAATGTCGCCGCCCCTCGATGAACTGAGCTATTCCCATGTGTGTCGCAGGCCGGAGACTCATTTTTGGGCGCATTTACACGCGGCAACACTCATTCTTTCACAGATTGTACTGCGCAAGGATTGGGCAAGCAGGGAAGGCCTGCCTCAATATGAGCGTATGGATTCGCGCCCGCGTAATGGCGACTCGAAGAATCTTGCGACTTCGCCGGTAGGGTGCTGGGTCATTTCGCCAAACGAGAGGCGAAGAATGGTCACATTGAAAGATGATGACCGCATCAAACTGCTTGCCCTTCGGTTTATGCATTGTCATCACGTGAATACCCGATAGCTCCTCAACGCCGGAAAGAATCTGGTCCTCGGCCAAAGCGGCATCGAGCGCCCGGCGAGCTCCTACGTATTGTCCGTGCTCCTCCCAAAGGGAAGACAGGTTGGATGCAATGCGTTTCCCCCGGTTGAAAGCGACCAGGTACTCAAGGTCTCTATCCACCGATACAAGCTCTTTCACACTCGTGTCACGTAACATTCCACGAAGAAGCGACCAGTCTTTTCGAGGGTCACCAGTGAGCGAAGTGCTTCCCAGGCTTCGAACAAGGGCTGCCAGGTGCTTGTAGAGGCCAGCCTTGCTGGCAATGTTCCCAATACGGGTTTTGTACGCCCACCCCTCCAGCTCTCGGGCGCGTTTGAGAGCAGTTGCAGACCCCTTCGCGCGGAACACGCAAGAGAGCAATTCCAGGGCCTCTGCAAGATCGCTCGCCTCTTTTCCCTCGACCTTCGGCTCCAGCAAGAAAGCAACAAGCCGGCTGGAGAGAAGTGTTGAAGATTCATCAAAAAGCACTTTGTGCGGAATCGGCTTATTCCCTCCACGCAACGCATTGGAGACGATAGTTGCGCCTCGGTCAAAACTAGCGAGAATGGCGATGCTTTCCGGTGGTTGACCGATCTTTGCCTTCACGAGTTTGTAGACTACGCCGACGCTCTGACGAATCGTGTGGTCGCGGCGTTCAGCTTTGGGGTGAAATTGTAATTGCGAGACCCCGCTATACGCCCCAGTTCGAGCCTTGCCCGCCAGAATGTCCGCCCCAAATGCTGCGATCTCGTTGTCAGGACTCCGGTGGTTCTCTGCACCCAAATCTATCCGAACGGGTGTTAGATCCCCTTCAATCTGAATGATTCTCTCCGGCCCAATACCCGGAAGAAAATCGAAGATCTGCTGCTCCAGGTCCGCCAGGCACAGGAGCTGCGAGTGCTTAGCAAGCGCCTTGATACACGCCCACTGGTCAGGTCCCGTGTCTTGGGCTTCGTCGACGATGATTAGGGGGTAGCGCACAGCAACGACACGCCGAATTCGCGCACATTGTGCAAGTATCTCTGCCGTCTTCGGCGCGAATAGGTCGAAAGCGGTTCGGCCCTCCTCCTGGAAGAGTCGCTCGCGTTCGGTCATCCATGCTTGCCAGGCAGGATCTGTATCACTCCTGGTAATACCGTCCGACAATGCCCGCTCATCGTGCGGGGACAGAAGAGTCAACTTCTTGGGAGCCCCAAGCAGATAGGCGTGGGTGCGCAGGATCTCCCAGAAGAAAGAGTGAAACGTCTGAATGTTCAGAAGGCTTTGATTCGCCCTTGGGATTTGCTCTCTGGCAGCCTCTGCGATCCGTGCGACGGCAGCCCGGGAGAAACTCAGAAAGAGTATCGCCTGGCCTTCCTCGATACTTTCCTCAATCCTGTGCAAGGCTTTCAGAAGAGCAATGGTGGTTTTGCCGCTGCCGGGGCCGCCCGTGACAAGCACATGCCCTCGTTCGTCAAGTATTTGCTGGCGCTTTTTGCAAAGCTCCCACGTCATGCTTGAGGCCCCGCTTCCGTCTCGGTTATCCCATCTGTCTCAGGCGTGGAACCCGAATCACCATCGAGGGCTGCTGGAATGGCAACGGGTTCCGGCCTTCGGAAAGCGGCATAGACCTTTCTCAGGAAGGTCTCAATACTCGCCGGAAGTTCGGAATGGTCGCACATTTCAATAAGCCGCCCGGCGGTGCCATCCCCCTTGCGACCTTTGAGGAGTTGAAGGCACAGGCTTTTCACACCATCATCGTCTGGGCGCTGTACCGGGATGCCGACGTTTCCCTGTTGGTCAGATTCACGGATCTCATCTAGAAGCTGCCACTGACGGGCAACGGGTACCTCTTCGACAAGCAAGGCCTCAGCGCCCATGTAGTCGGTCTCATATGCCAAGTCGAAGGCGGTTTCCAGGTTCGCGATCTCATCGGCGGAGCGGGCCTTCTTGTCGTAAAACGCGTAAGCCGAGAGACCGAGGTTCTTGAAGAACTCCCCGAACGCCGGCAGCGCCCCATCACCGTCAGAGGAAAAGACCGTGACCCCCGATAGATCCAGCGGGTAGTTTGCCTCATCCGCGGCCTCCATCTTCTCTGAGACGGCCCACAGGGCGATCTGCTCCGTGAGGCCTTCTGCGACGATGACTGCTTGCCCCACCAGATCGGCCTCGCCCTCAGCCAGGAGGCGCTGTTCTGCGCTGTGCCAGAACTCAAGATGGGTGCCACAGGCGTTGGTGACTTCATCCGTAAGGCCGGTCAAGGCAACTTCAACCCGTAGCGGTCGAGGCGTTTCCTTGTCGTCTTCAAGGTAACGAGCGTTGTAGAAGTCAAACTCCTGCACGGGGGGAGATTTGGCAAGACGGTCAGGGCCAAGGACGAGGTCAAGGGCCTCGCAGACCGTGGATTTACCGACGTTGTTTGTGCCGACAAGCAATGTATGCCCTTGAAAATGGAGAGTGGCGTCAGCGACGCCTCGGAAATTCGTGACTCTCAGTCGTGCGACTCTCATCGTTTACGGCATCCTTTCTCGCTTTCCAAGATTCAAGGAACCCACCCTTCCTCATGGCAAGTTGCGCTGCCCTCGGCACTCCCGTGAGCGTTTGAATCGCGTGACTCCGGACGGGTAGTATCTTACCCGGTTTGTTCCGATGTATTCTAATGGGGCACGATGGAGCAGGGTTGCCTCTTTGGCGTGCAGGGAGGGCATGATGGTGGAGACCGGTTCAGGTGCCCTGACAGAGGCAGATACGAATAATGATTGAAGACCGCTGGCTTTCGGTGGATGAGATCGCCGCCTACTTGGGAATCAAGCGGGATACGGTGTACGTGTGGATTGAGGGCCGAAACATGCCGGCGCACAAGCTTGGGCGGCTGTGGAAGTTCAGGAAGGACGAAGTAGACGAATGGGTGCGTTCGGGTGGCGCGAATGAAGGGCGTTAACAGGCTTGACACTAAACACTTTCTGAGTTGCTGGTTGGGTCGCGCGCATGGCGTGACCTGAAGAAGACGAATCAAGGGTGAGAGAAGACGTTTTGAGCGACGATACAGCGAAAAACTGGACGACGATTTCGGAATCGCAGTTCTCGTGGGAGCGCGATGCCCTCGATTTCGTGCGGGGCCGTTTTCCGAAGCATGAACCATACCGTGCGTGGTCCAACTTCGAATTCATTGCTGAAGACGGCAGTGTCAACGAGGTTGACCTCCTGGTCTTCTCGCCCAAGGGGTTCTTTCTGGTTGAGATCAAGAGCCATCTGGGACGTCTTCACGGGGATGCGGGGACGTGGACCTTCGAGCACGAAGGCAAACTCAGGACGTTCGACAATCCCCTCCTCGATGCAAACCGAAAAGCCAAGAAGCTCAGCTCATTGCTCAGCAGGCAAAAAGGCGCCCAGAAGAAGGGGAAACTGCCTTTCATCGAAGCCCTTGTCTTTTGCTCCGATCCGAACCTGAAGTGCGACCTTCAAGGGACGGCCCGAAGTCGTGTTTGTCTTCGCGATCATGATGGCACAGACGGACAGCCCGCTCGAGATGGGATCATGGCAGCCCTCATGCGACGTGTCTGCCCGGGGCTAGATCAGAACCCCAAAGGCCAACACAACCGGCCTATGGCGAAGATTGTCAGCCAGACCCTCGAGAAAGCCGGCATTCGACCCCGGCAACGCCACCGCAAGGTCTCCGATTACGTCTTGGAAAAGCTCATCGACGAGGGCCCCGGGTACCAGGACTGGTTGGCAACTCACGCCCAAGTAAAAGAAACGAAGCGCTTGGTGCGTCTGTACACCGTTCGCATGGAGGCCAAGGCCGAGGACCGCGCAATTATCGAACGCGCAGCCAAACGCGAGTTCCAGTTGCTGGAAACCCTCCAACACCCGGGTGTTCTCCGGGCTCATGGATTCACCGAGCACGAGCTTGGGCCAGCGCTGATCCTGGAATACGAGCTAACCGCGTGTCGCCTCGACCTGTTCCTCACAGAGCGCCAGGACAGCCTCAGCGCCGACCAGCGTCTCTCCCTCATTCGTCAGGTGGCCGAAGTCATTCGCTTCGCCCACGAGAAGAAGGTCGTCCATCGAGCAATATCACCGCGCAGCATCCTGGTCATAAACCCCGAAAGCGATCGCCCAAGAATCCGCGTGTACAACTGGCAGGTGGGTTACCGCGAGACCAGCACGACCTCCACGGGCATGCCGGTCTCCAAGACCTCCCATATAGACCGCCTCGTCGATGACAAGAGCACGGCGTTCATGGCCCCCGAAGCCTTTTCTGATATCGAAGACCTGGGTGAGCACGTCGACGTCTTTTCCCTCGGTGCGCTTGCCTACTATGTGTTCTCGGGCGCCTTGCCTGCCGAGAACGGCCTCGCCCTCAGCGAGAAACTCCGCGGAAGCAGGGGCCTGCAGATCTCCGCCGTACTGAACGGTGCGGGAGATGAGTTGCAGGACCTTATCGAGTTCAGCACCCACCCTGATGTTGCGAATCGTCTGGATTCCGTTGCTGATTTCCTGGAGCAGTTGGACCGTGTCGAGAACGAGATCCATGCGCCCGAGCACGAAGTCATCGACAATCCCGCGGACGCACAGAATGGCGACGTATTGCCGGGCGGCCTCATCGTGGTCAGGCGCCTCGGGCAGGGCAGTACCTCAATCGCACTTCTTGTTCAGCGAGACGACGAGCATTTCATCCTGAAAGCTGCCACGGAACCCGAGTACAACCAGCGGCTGCAGAACGAAGCGGAGGTCCTACAGAAGCTCCGGCATCAGCACATTGTCGACTACTGCGACCAGATCAGCATCGGTGACCATGTAGGCGTCTTGGTCTACCCCGCCTTCTCGGACAAGGGCAACCTGCGAATCGAAACCCTCGGGGACCGACTAAGGAAGGAGGGTCGACTCCATGTCGACCTCCTGCAACGGTTCGGTGAAGACCTGATTGGGACCGTGTGTTTTCTTGAGGAGCAGGGCATCCCCCATCGCGATATCAAGCCAGACAACATGGCGGTGGGCATGGTCGGCCGCGGCCACAAGCTGCATCTTGTCCTTTTCGATTTCTCCCTATCTCGAACTCCAGCAGATAATATCCGCGCAGGCACGAAGGGCTACCTCGATCCGCTCCTGCCCCTGCGCAAACGGTGGGACCTCCACGCAGAGCGCTATGCGGTTGGCGTCACGCTCTACGAACTCGCCACCGGTACGCTTCCGCAATGGGGTGACGGCAAGACCGACCCGTCCCATTTGAGCTGCGAGATCACCATCGACCCGGAGCTCTTCGACGCCAGCCTACGAGAGGGATTCACGGAGTTCTTCCGTCAGGCGCTGCGCCGCAATGCCGAGGAACGTTTCGACAACGCCGAGGAGATGCTCCGCGTATGGCGCAAGGCCTTCGAGGGTATCGAGGAGCCCGGAGCACTCACCGCCCCTGAAGACGAAGAGGCCCTTCGTGAACGTCTCGAGCACGCCACTCCGAGCACTCCCATCCACGAACTCGGTCTTGGCACGCGCGCAACCAACGCTCTTGATCGCCTCAATGTAGTCACGGTCCTAGACCTGCTGCACGTCAATCTGCGCAACCTTCAGCGACAGCCGGGCGTCGGCAACAAGACGCGCCGTGATATCTCTTTCGCCACACACATCCTCCGGAAACGGTTCGGTGAGGAGACACGGGAAGAAGTCTCGAACATCACGACCAGCACGGAAGACCACGAAGAGCAGGTCGATGTCGCCACGATGAGCGTAGACTTGCTCGCGCAGCGCGTTACGCGAACGGGCTCCCGCGCCGGAGAAGGCGCCCGACTCACACTCCAGGGCCTTCTTGGGTTGGCGCCCGGGATAGAGCATCCGTGGCCAAGCCAGATTGAAGTCGCTCGCCTGGTAGACCTCACCCGTGCGCGGGTCGGCCAGCTATTGGTCAAGTTCCAGAACGCCTGGTCAAAGGAGCCGTCGGTGACGCGGCTCCGTGACGACTTGGCAGACACACTGGAAAAGGCCGGCGGCGTGATGGCGGCCGAGGAGTTGACGGAAGCCGTCCTCGCGGCCCGCGGCTCCGTGCAGGAAGAACCGCAGCGCACACAACTGGCCACTGCTATTGTGCGCGCCGCGGTCGAGGTCGAGCGCACCAAATCTGCCCCTCGGTTCATCTTCCGGCGTACAGATGACCGCGTGCTGATCGCCGTGAATGGCCAACTTGCCGACTACGCGGTTCGGCTCGGCAAACTAGCCGACAAGCTCGCCGCAGAAGACCCGCTGATTCCTCCCGTGCGTGTTGTCGAACGGTTGCGGTCTGTCAAGGCGCCCGACGAGGCGCCGTCCCGGTTGTCGGATGCGCGTCTCGTGCGATTGGCGGCGGCGGTGTCACAACAGGCTGCCGTCTCGAGTCGCCAGGAGCTGTATCCGAGAGACATGGACGCAGGCCGGGCGCTCAAACTGGCGCAGGGAGCCCTGCTGGGAATACAGAAACTGACTATCGCCCAGATCTCCGAGCGGATTCAGAGCCGCTATCCTGAAGCCGCGCCGTTGCCGGACCGCCCCAAGCTCGATGCCCTTCTAAAGGAGACGGGTTTCGAGCTCGAGTGGAACCCCACGGCGAAGGACGGCCGTGGTTGCTACGTCAACCGCCTGCAGCAATCCAGCTCTTTCACGGTCAGCACCGATACCCTGCGCCGTCGCGACACCTTGACGGCCATGGCGGACGCACAGGAGTTCACCCCCGAGATCGCAGATGCGCGCCAATTCGAGGAGCGCCTCCAACGGGGCGTGAAAGAGGGCGCCTTCTTTGCTCTATTGGTGAATCCGAAGCACTATCCTGACGCCATATCCGAGTTGCAGGACCGGTTCCCCGTCGAGGTCGTGGACTTCGAGGGCCTCTTCATCGATGCGCTCAAAGAAGCCGCAGACAAGGCGAAAGTGGACTGGGATTTGGTTGTCCAGACCGATGCAACGCCAGGCAAAGGCGATTGGGACCGGCTGATGCTCCTCGTGCGCCGTGCCATACCTCAGGTAGAGAAACGCTTGTTGGCAGCGGAGAAAACGATCCTGCTCGTTTATCCGGGTTTGATCGCGCGCTACGGACAGATGGACCTCATCGAGCGGTTGCGTGACAAGGTGGGCCGTAGAGACGGTATTCCCGGACTCTGGATGTTGATACCAGGCGATTCTCAAGCTCTGATCGAAGGACAGGCCCTGCCCATCCTGGCGCCGGGCCAACGCACGCGCATCCCCACCGCTTGGCTGCAAAACGTTCACCGGTCAAAAGCGGCGCATGTGTGACTCGCGCAAAGGCGCGGAGACCCAAAGTTGAAAAGAAATGACAGAGAATGAGATAGCAACAATTCTGGTGGACTCGGCGTACCGGGTGCATGTCGCCCTTGGACCCGGCCTACTTGAATCGGTGTATGAAGTGGCGCTGAGCCACGAAATAGAGAAACGGGGCCTGAAGGCAGAACGACAGGTGGCGGTGCCGTTGGAATACGATGGCATCCGGTTTGACGAGGGTTTTGGAGCCGATATATTCGTGGAAGAAGAAGTGATTGTGGAACTGAAAGCTGTTGAGAAGGTCTTGCCTGTTCACAAGAAGCAAGTGTTGACGTATCTCAGGCTGACGAACAGCCGGCTAGGACTACTCATCAATTTCGGAGCGCCTTTGATAAAGGACGGTATCACACGCATCGTGAACGGATTGGAAGAGTGATTTGCTCACGCAAAGCCGCTGAGGCGCAAAGAATGGCGAACCGATGAAAAATGCTCAAGAAACAAGAATGGTTCTTGGCGTCTTTGCGCCTTCGCGTGACGCACATGATTCATGATTAATCGAAAGGCACTATTAGACGACTGCAAGGACCTGATGAGGCGGCTTGAAGCCGATCTCATCGCGCGCAGTCATGGCGCTCAGGCGTTCCCGGAAGCGGTCGAGACGTTGCAGGAAGAATATCGCAAGGCAAAGGATGCCAAACGCACCGCCCAAAACTTCGAGGATTGGCGCACGGACTACGCCACGCAGCAGGCGGCGGCTTGGATATTGAGCGTGGTCTTTGTGCGGTTTCTGGAGGACAATGAACTTATCGATCTGCCGCGGATTGCAGGCGCCGGCGACCGGCTGAAGCATGCGCGCGACCAGCATGAGCTCTATTTTCGCGCCCACCCCACCGAAACGGACCGGGAGTATCTGCTCCATGTGTTCACGGAAGTGCGCAAGTTGCCGGGCGGACGGGAGATCTTCGGGAAGTACAACCCCGTTTTCGAGATGCCTCATTGGCTCAGCGGCGACGCGGCAGGCGAGATCCTCACGTTCTTCCAGCGCATCGACGCCGATTCCGGCGCGCTGGTCCACGACTTCACCGACCCTGAATGGGACACGCGCTTCCTCGGCGACCTCTACCAGGACCTGTCCGAAGCTGCGCGGAAAAAGTATGCCCTGCTCCAGACGCCGGAGTTTGTCGAGGAGTTCATCCTCGACCGTACGCTCGATCCTGCGCTGGATGAGTTTGGACTCGACGCGCCGCCGGTCCTGGACAACAACGGCGACCCCATCACTGGCGCCGGCTTCCGGATGATCGCCCCCGCCTGCGGCAGCGGCCACTTTCTCCTCGGCGCCTTCCGTCGCATCCTCGACCGTTGGCAACGCAAAGAACCCGGGATGAATGTACGGGAACTGGCGCAGCGGACACTGAACAGCGTGAACGGCGCTGACATCAATCCCTACGCGACAGCCATCGCGCGGTTCCGACTGCTGATCGCGGCGCTACAGGCCTGCGAAATCAAGAAACTAAAAAACGCCCCTGCATTTCACTTCAGCCTCACTGTGGGGGATTCCCTACTCCACGGCGCGCCGGGCGCGGAACAGACCCTCCTCGCCTTCGACCCGCTCGCGCACCATTACCAGAGCGAGGACCTCGAGGCCCTGCGCCAGATACTCCGGCCCGGCGCCTACCACGCCGTCGTGGCCAACCCGCCTTACATCACCGTCAAAGATCAAGTGCTTAATCAGGCATACCGCGAACGTTACACCGCGTGCCACATGAAGTACTCACTCGCCGTCCCTTTCATGGAACGCATCTACCAGCTGGCGGTATCCGGCGGTTTCACGGGACACATCACCGCAAACAGCTTCATGAAGCGCGAGTTCGGCAAGAAACTCATCGAGGAGTTCATCCCAAAGATCGATCTCACCCATATGATCGATACCAGCGGCGCCTACATCCCCGGCCACGGCACGCCCACGGTCATCCTCTTCGGTCGCCATCGCCCTCCCATGGCCGGCACTGTCCGGGCCGTCATGGGCATCCGCGGCGAACCCCAGACCCCCAAAGACCCTGCCAAGGGATTCGTGTGGTCCGCCATCGTCGACCAGGTCGACCGGCCCGGCTCGGAAAGTGATTTCGTCAGTGCAGACGATGCACTGAGGGATGGATTTCATAGTCACCCGTGGTCTGTGGGTGGCGGTGGTGCGGCTGAAGTGAAGGAGCACTTGGATTCCTCATCCAGAATCAGTTTGAGTGGACTTGCGGATGAAATCGGTGTGCTGGGAATGACCAATGCTGACGAAGTTATGTTGGCACCAACGCAGGCTTTTTTGCGTAAACAGGTTGAGCGTCGCACCTACAGACGCCTTGCCCTTGGGGACGAGGTCCGTGATTGGAGCATCTCGGAGGGGGAGTCCTCTCTTGTCCCCTACGAAGAGGAAACGCTCATTCCCATAGCTGAAATACCAGGATTAAACGCATGGCTTTGGCCATGTAGAACAGCCTTGGGCAATCGGGCCACGTTCTCCAAGCTCACCTATTTTGCTGAGGGAAGGCCGTGGTGGGAATGGCACCAGATCGCTTTGCGTCGGCTCCGCACCCCGCTCTCCATCGTCTTCGCATTCGTGGCGACGCACAACCACTTCGTGCTGGACCGGGGCGGCAAGGTCTTCAAACAGTCCGCGCCGGTCATCAAACTGCCCGCCGAGGCGACTGAAGACGACCACCTCGGGCTCCTCGGCCTCCTCAATTCCTCGACGGCCTGCTTCTGGATGAAGCAAGGAATGAGCTGCAAGGGCCTGGGAGGCCAGGGCGGCGGTATCAAACCGGAGCACTGGTTTCGAGCTTACGAGTTCGACGGCACGAAGATGAAGCATTTCCCGCTGCCGTCGGGCCGTCCGTTGGATTTGGCGCGGCGGTTGGACGGGTTGGCGCAGGTGTTGGCGGCGTTGACGCCGGGGGCGACGGTGGCGTCTTGGGGCAGCGAAGCGGAGGGCGAGGCCCTGCGCGACCGGCTGGCCCATGCCCGGTTGGCCTTCGGCCACCTCGAACGCCGGATGATCGCGCTCCAGGAGGAGCTGGATTGGGCGTGCTATGGGCTATATGGCCTCATCGAAGAGGACTTGACCTGCCCGTCCATTGCCGAGCCCCTGGACGTCGACCTGGGCCAACGCGCCTTCGAGATCGTCATGGGGCGCAAGATGGCATCGGGCGAGGTAACAACCACGTGGTTCGAGCGCCACGGGTCGACGCCCATCACCGACATTCCCGAACATTGGCCTGAGGCGTACCGGACGTTGATCGAGCGCCGAATAGAAATCATAGAGAACGATAAGGCCATCGGGCTCATCGAACGCCCCGAATACAAGCGCCGCTGGAACACGGAACCCTGGGCGGCGCAGGTCGAGCGCGCGCTGCGCGAATGGCTCTTGGGACGCCTGGAAAGCTACTTCGATTTCGATGGCCGGATGAAAGACCTCACGCCAAGTCGCAAAGACGCAGAGGGAGAGGACAATTCTCTTGGCGACTTGGCGCCTTTGCGTGAGATTCATCTTTGCTCGGTGGCACAACTGGCCGATATCGCACAGCAGGACGCCCAGTTCCAGGAGGTGGGCGCGCTGTACGCCAACGACCCGGCCTTTGACGTGCTGCAATTAGTGACCGATCTTGTAGACAAGGAAAGCGTCCCCCATTTGCCCGTGCTGCGTTACAAAGCGCCGGGCCTGCGCAAACGCGCGGAATGGGAGAAGACGTGGGCGCTGCAACGGCAGGAGGACGCCATCGACGCGCGCACGGGCTTGCCAAGAGACGAGCGGCAATACCTCACGAAAGACCAGGCGGACCGTACTAAGAAAAAGGAAATCGGCGATATTGCCGTGCCGCCGAAGTACAAGAGCACGGATTTTCAGAAGGGGCATTACTGGAAACTGCGAGGCAAGCTGGATGTGCCCAAGGAACGATGGCTGAGCTTCCCTCACTGCGAAGGCCAGGACGGCACGCTGATGATTGCCTGGGCCGGGTACGACCCCCTCCAGCTCGCCAAAGCCGTCAGCGCCCACTATGTGGACGTGCAGGAACGCATCGGCGGCCGGGACGACCCGCGGCTGATTCCGCTGTTGGCCAGCCTGCTCGAACTCATCCCCTGGCTCAAGCAATGGCACAACGACGTCGATCCGGAATACAACATGGCCATGGGCGACTACTTCGAAGGCTTTGTCCAGGAAGAGGCCCGAGGCCTGGGCAAGACCCTCGACGAAATCCGGGCCTGGGAACCATCAGCGACCACACAGCGTCGCGGCAGACGGAAGAAGAAGGCGACTTGATAAACGGTTTGGATTACGAGCACGATTGCGAGCACGATGACGAGTACGAGAAACGGATATTCTGAACAATTATGAGTGTTCCTACGAACGAAGAGGTATTGAACCTGCTCGACCAGCTTGACGTCGTTGTCGCAGATGATCTGGAGTCCCAGTGGCTGGATTTCAAGCCCTGGGAAGGCGCGAGGGAATCCATGCGGGTCGCCATCGAGTACGCGGCTCCTCCCTATGGTACGGCCCAGGGCTTGTACAAGCAGCGCGTGGGAAAGAACTGCATGCCTATGGATCCGCAGGCCTTCGCGCAGGCGCAGGTCACTACGGGGGCCGTGGATTGGAGCGGCCAGCCGGCCGAAGGGGTGTCGCTCGAAGACTTAGACCCTGTGGAGATCGCACGGGGCCGCAGTATCGTCAAACGTTTTCGGCCATCCTGTGATTTGGTACGATTGAATGACAAGGACTTTCTTCGCGCCCTAGGTGCGACACGGCACGGCCAAGTCACCCGGACAGGCCTGGAAACGACTCTCTCGTCTATTAACAGAGGGGTTTTCTCGGCGTTTATAAAGCGCGATGTTTGTAAGGTGTTTTGTTGAAACGACTTGCCTTTGAAGGATTATAAGCGAATTATAAACAAACCCGCTCGCACCGATCGTATGGAGGCTCGCAAGGCAGTGTAGGAAAGGGCGCCATGACACTGATTAGAGAACTCATCGAAATCCCGGATTACGTGGACAAAGGGGCCTTTGTGCTGCGCCTTGCCGAGGGGGTCCAGGATCCCGAGGCCACGCTGAAGAGCTATGTGGTCACCGAGCAATTGGTGCGCTGCTTTGACGACGCCCTGAACTTCATCAAGGGGGCGTTGCAGGGGCGGACAAGCAGAGCCAGTTACCTCCACGGCAGTTTTGGTAGCGGCAAGAGCCATTTCATGGCGGTGTTGCATCTCATCCTTCAGGGCAATTCCGCGGCGCGGGGCATTCCCGAACTGGCCCCGGTGATCACGAAGCACAATGACTGGCTCCAGGGCAAGAAGTTCCTGCTCGTCCCGTACCACATGATTGGCGCGAAGGACATGGAGTCGGGCGTACTCGGCGGCTACGCGGACTTCGTCCGAAAGCTCCATCCGGATGCGCCAGTTCCCGGTGTGTATCGTGCGGAAGGGCTCTTCAAAGATGCGGATGACCTGCGGGAGCGCATGGGCGACAGGGCCTTCTTCGACGCACTGAACGAGGACTCAGGAGGGGGCGGTGGAGGCTGGGGCGATTTGGAGGCCTCTTGGGACGCCGACCGTTTCGAAGCAGCGGAGGCCGCCGAGCCGGGTTCGGAGGAACGCTCGCTGCTCGTCGGCGTGCTCGTAGTGAAGTTCTTCAGGACCTACAACATCCAGGCCGGGCACGGGGAAGCATACCTGTCGCTGGACAAGGGCCTGTCTGTCATCAGCAAACATGCCAAGAGCCTGGGCTACGATGCGCTGATCCTCTTCCTGGACGAGCTCATCCTGTGGTTGGCCAGTCATGCCGCGGACCTGAAGTTCGTCCACCAGGAATGCCAGAAAGTGGCGAAGCTCGTGGAGGCCCAGTCCCCGGACCGGCCGGTCCCCCTCATTAGCTTCGTAGCCCGGCAGCGCGACTTGCGCGACCTAATTGGCGACTCGATTCCTGGTGCAGAGCGCCTGAACTTCAACGACGCGCTCGGTTGGCAAGAGGGGCGTTTCCACACGATCACGCTCGAGGACCGCAACCTCCCCGCCATCGCGGAGAAGCGCGTCCTGCGTTGCCGTAATGAAACCGCCAGGAAGGAGTTGGACGCTGCCTTCGAGCAGGCGGCCAAGATTCGTGAGCAGGTACTGAACATCCTGCTGACCAGCGACGGTGATCGGGCGATGTTCCGAAGGATTTACCCCTTCAGTCCCGCGCTTATACAGACCCTGATCGCAGTGTCCAGCGTGCTCCAGCGGGAGCGCACCGCACTGAAGGTCATGATGCAGCTCCTGGTGGACGGGCGGGATACCTTGCAGGTGGGCGACATTGTCCCCGTGGGCGACCTTTTTGACGTGATTGCCCATGGCGATGAAGCCTTCAGCCAGGAGATGGCGCTCCATTTTGACAATGCGAAGCGTCTCTACCACCAGAAGCTCCTTCCTGCGCTGGAGCAAACTCACGGACGATGGGAGGAACTGGAAAAACTCTCTGCCGACGATCCCAGGCGCATCGCGTTCAGGAATGACGACCGGCTGGTAAAGACATTGTTGCTGGCGGCCCTGGTGCCGCAGGTGGAATCGTTGCGCGCGCTGAACGCCGAGAAACTGGCCGCACTCAATCACGGGACCATCAAAACCCCCATCCAGGGCAGGGAAGGCTCGGAAGTGCTACGGCGGTGCCGGACGTGGGCCGCGTCCGTGGGCGAATTGCGCATCGGCGAGGAGGCGAACCCCACAGTTTCACTGCAACTCTCTGGTGTGGATACCGAAGGCATCATTGAACAGGCCCGCAAAGAGGATAACCAAGGGAACCGAATCCGGCTCATCCGGTCGATGCTATTCGACGAGTTAGGAGTGGATGAGACAGGCGACTTCTTCCTCGAACATGAGTTTGTGTGGAAGAACACCCGTCGGCGGTGCGAGCTGCTCTTCAAGAATGTTCGTGAATTGCCCGAAGCGTCGTTGGGCAACGATGGTGAGGACTGGAAACTCGTCATCGACTGGCCCTTTGACGAGGTCGGACATGGTCCAAGGGATGACCTGAGCAAGCTCCAGACCTATCGAGAGAATTACCCTGAGGGTGCGAAAACCCTATGCTGGATACCCGCATTCTTCAGCCAGGATGCCATGAAGGACCTGGGGATGCTGGTGATTCTCCAGCACGTTCTCAGCGGCGAACGATTCGGGCAGTACGCCAATCACCTGTCTCCAACGGACCGTCAGGCTGCGAAATCCCTGCTCGACAACCAGCGAAGCGTCCTACTGCATCGTGTGAAGAACCATCTTGAAGCCGCGTATGGGTTGATTGCCCTCGAGAGTGGCTCGTTGGACACCGCACATGACTTGGAGATCAATGAGCGGTTCGTGTCTCTGCTTCCGGGTTTCGAGCCTCAACCACCGGCCGCTGCCGACATCGGCAGTGCCATGCAAGGGTTCCTCGGCCAAGCCCTCGCCTATGAGTCCCCCGCGGCGCCTGATTTTGAGGCGGAAGTCAAAGCCAACACAATCAAGAAAGTGTACGAGGAGGTCCAGAAGGCGGCCCGTGCGGGAGACGGGCGCGTTTTCGTGGAACAGAACAAGCGCGCCCTTCTGAGGCAGATAGCCAACCCGTTGTCCTTGGGCGAGATGGGTTATGACGCGACCCATTTCGTGCTGGGGCAGCATTGGAAGAACCACTTCACGCGGAAAGCGGGTGAAGCTGGCGAGACCATTACCGTCGGCGCGCTGAGAGAATGGATCGATGAGCCTCGCGCCATGGGATTGCCAAAGGAGGCGCAAAACCTGGTCATTCTGGTCTTTGCCGACCAGACCAGCCGCTCTTTCTACCTTCACGGCGGCCCCTACGCTGCGTCTTTGACGGAGCTTCCGAATGAATGTGAGCTACGTGAACAGAAGCTGCCTTCGGAAGACCACTGGAACAAGGCGGTGCAACGGGCTGGAAGCATCTTCGGCGTATCTGTGTCGCCGTTGCTTAACGCGGTGAACGTTCAAGGCCTCATCACCCAAATCGGGGAGAAGGCGACCGAAAGAGCCCCATCCTGCCAGGCATATGCCAAAAAGCTGGGCGAGAGAATGAAACAGATGGGCGTGTCTGCCCAAGATAGCGATCGCATGAAAACAGCCGAGGCCACGATTTCGCTCCTTGGCGCGCTCCAGGATGCCGGTGCTGACGCCACAATCGACACGCTGGCCTCGGCGGCAGTCGCCACAACTGAAGGAGCCATGGGAGGCTGCGTCGGCAAGGCTAACTCCCTTCACAGTGTGCTGGACACTGCTAACTGGGAAATCCTGCAGGCCATATCGAGGTTGCGGGACAGCCGGAAACAGGAAGCCGAGCAGGTCGTTCGCTCGGTCGAAGAGGCCCTGAAGTGCGATGAGCACGTGGTGGCCCTCGGCGCGCGCTTGACTGAGGCCCAGTCCAAGGCCACACGCCTCCTCACGCAGCAAATAACTCCCCCAGAGCCGCCACCCATCGAGCCGCCAATTCCCCCAAAACCCAAACCAGGGAAGCGGGTCGTCAAGAAGGACAGCAGGGAGAACCTCGACGTGTCCGGGCTCGAGGGCGTCCTTGGCGAACTGAAAGAAGAGCAGAAGGAAGGCCGTGAGATTCACATCAGCGTGAATTGGATCATTGAGGAGGAGGGTGAAAGCTAGTGCCTGCCGTTGCGCCGACATTCAGCCAGATAAGAGCGCAGGTCGCTTCGATCAGGAAGCGGATCCCTGAGGCGCACACGATAGGGATCCACTCTCCGGGCCGTTGGACGGGCGAATCGGAAATGCGTGATGGGGATAGCTTGTACATTATCGAGCAGTGCGATTCGCCTTTGGCGCTCCGTATAGCTCTTCGAAGAGAACGACCCGAAGCTGCCACCAGGATTCTGCTTACCAGTTTGGACGAAGCGGACCTGGCACAAGACATTCGAGTTCGACTGGCCAAGCGTAGGCTGTTCCATATTGACAGCTGGCAGGTTCTCCAGAATATGTTTCAGGCCCACGCCGTTGACCCCAGACTAACGCGCCAACCCTGGATGACCGAGTGCCTCCTCGAGTTTGCAGCTCAGGGAGATTGTCCGGCCGCTGCAGGTGGGTTCCTCGACCTCGAAACGGTTTGGGCATTTCTTCTGGATCGCGGTCTGGGATTAGGTGTAGCGCGTCCTGACCTTCCTTCTGTGCTCAAGTGGTCGCTCGATCCTGCAAACGTGCAACGATTCCAGGCCCTCCGCCCTGATTTCAGAGATTCCGCCGTGGAGTGGTTGGCCCAATACGCGGACCCAGCTTCGCGAATTGTGCTGCGATGTGTTCAGGCCAATGAACGCCCCGATGCATTGCCGGTTGGATTGGCTGCTCAGGTCGTGTTTCACCCGCAAGCCATGGGCAAACTCGACAAAGCCGTTGGCAGAATGGAAGAGCGATATTTCGGGGGACAAACGGCGGAGAAGGACCTAGTTCTTCGGTGGAGCACAGCAGCCCTCGAAGTCGTGCGGCTGCAGCTGACTGAGGAGAAGCAACGCGAACGTCAACTGAAGCGGGCGGATGCGCTTCTGAAAGAAGTGCAGGCGGACTCTTTCGCGTACCTTAGTGACGTTTCTCTTCTCGGCTTCGATCAGCGACTCCGGCAATTCGGTGAGGTCCTGGGGACCTCCATTGATGGAGGTCCAGCCCAGGACCTTGACGGCTCTAAGAGGAGGGTCTTTGAGCACGATCAGGCCAGCCGCGAGCCGAGACGCCTTGAACGCGTGACGATGGCCATCCGCCTTGCTCGCTGGCTCAGAGACTCGGCTCCCGATAAGAGCGGAACGCCAGACTCCTTTGCAGAGGCGGTTAGGGCGTACTTGGATTGTGGCAGCTTTGTTGACTGGGCGCGGCTCGCGTTACGAAACGGCGACGCCGTTGCAGAACTCTCAGAATCTTACATGGCACTGTTCAAGAAGTGCCAGGCAATTCAAGAAAAGCAGGCCGAGGTTTTCGCGAGGCTGCTCAAAGACTGGACCGCTGCAGGTTCAAAAGGTCCAGATTTGGTTCCTGTTGAACAAATTCTTGAGGAAGTGATAGCTCCACTTGCCAAGCAGAAACCCGTTCTCTTGATAGTCATGGACGGCATGAGTGTTGCCGTGTTCAATCAACTAATTGAAGACATCACTGGCCGGGAGTGGGCCATCATCGCCGAGACTCACCGCGAGGCTTCCCGAGCAGGGATTGCCACGATTCCGTCATTGACCGAGTTTTCCCGGACCAGCCTTCTTTGTGGTGCTCTCAAGTCAGGTAGCAGCGCAATAGAATCTGCCGGTTTTGCACAACACCCCAGCCTGGTAGCCCAGTCTAAGGCGGGCAAACCCCCCGTACTCTTTCATAAGACTTCTCTCCACGACGCCGAGGACAGAGGATTGGCTTCAGAGATCAGAGATGCGGTTTCCTCGAAGGACCAGCGTGTAGTCGGCGTCGTCATCAATGCCATAGATGACTACCTTCTCAAAGGCGAACAAATCGATATCCGCTGGAGCCGTGAGGAGATCAAAGCGCTGCCAACTCTTGTGTATGAGGCGAACCTTGCCAATCGTGTTGTCGTGGTTGTCAGTGATCATGGCCATATCCTCGAGTTCTCAACCGAGTACCGGCAGGGCGACGGAGGAGATAGGTGGCGACCAGGTAGCGAATCGCCAACAGCGAGAGAGGTTGCGATTCGCGGCAAGAGAGTGCTCGCCGAAGGCAATGCGGTTGTTGTCCCTTGGAGTGAGACCATTCGATACGCGGTGAAGAAGAATGGCTACCACGGAGGCGTCACGCCCCAAGAGATGGTCATACCGGTAGCTGTGCTCGCTGCCGGTGAGCCATTTCCAGAAGGATGGGCCGAATCCGCACGCTCAAGGCCGCCCTGGTGGGAGGAGGACTTGCAGGACGTCAAGAGAGCGAAGGAGACTGTCGTTACACCTGCAAAACCGCCTGAGGCATTCCCTGAGTCGCTTCTTGATTGGCGCGAAGAACCCACTCCAGAAGAGCCATCCATCGAGAGGATGGAACGGCCTGCTTGGATAGAAACACTCCTGAATTCCCCGGTCTTCGAAGAGCAGAAGCGCTTGGCCGGTAGGTCCTTCCCCAAGGACGAGGACGTACTTGTCCGGCTCCTGGCTGCTCTGGAGCGAAATGGCGGGAAGATGACCTCCACGGCACTTGCCCACTGCATTGATTACCCGCCGATTCGCCTGAGAGGTCTGCTTGCCGTCACACAGAGAGTCCTCAATCTGGACGGGTATGAAGTGCTGGGGCGAGATGAAGATTCAGACACCATCGAGCTGAACTTGGCGCTTCTCCGAAAACAATTCGAGATTGGCTGACGCGCAATATGACTATTAGTCCGAAACGTCGACAAGAGATCATTGACGCTCTCAGGCGCGGAACTGTTCCTCGAAACAGCCTGGATGCCTTCGCAGTAGGCCTTGAGCGGTTTGAGGATGCTGTCGAGGACGAACTGGGCCGAGTGAAGGCAGGAGCAGGTGTCTTCAAAGCCGTCAGGGGAGAATACGGTTGCGGGAAGACTTTCTTTGCCAGGTGGCTATGTGACCGTGCAAGGAAGCAGGGATTTGTCACGTCGGAAGTCCAAATATCAGAGTCAGAAACGCCGCTCTATCGACTTGAGACTGTCTACAGGAGACTAATCGAACACCTTGCTACAGCTGACGCCGCGGAAGGCGCTCTTCGAAACATAGTAGATGGCTGGTTCTTCACTTTGGAAGAGGATATTCTTGCTGAAGGGAATATTGGCCAACACGATAACGCGAAACTGCTCGAGGGTACAAACCTCCTCGTGGAGAAACGCTTGCGCAAAGTGAGCGACCAGGCGCCGGCCTTCAGCGCAGCCCTCAGAGGCTACAGAAGTGCTCAGGTGGAAGGGAATTCGGCTATTGCCGAAGGTCTGCTTGCTTGGCTGGGAGGACAGCCCAACATCGCCGCTGCGGCAAAGCGTTTCGCTGGAGTCAAGGGAGATCTGGACCACTATGGGGCGCTTGGTTTTCTTCAAGGGCTTCTTTCTGTTATTCGGGACTCTGGCCAGGCCGGACTACTCCTAGTTCTCGATGAGGTCGAGACGATACAGAGAATGCGAAGCGATGTTCGAGACAAAAGCCTGAATGCTCTGCGTCAGTTCATCGACGAAATCGATTCGGGCCGCTTTCCTGGACTCTACCTCCTGATAACCGGGACATCAGCTTTCTTTGATGGCCCGCAAGGCATTTCTCGGCTTGAGCCTCTCGCTCAAAGACTCCACGTAGATTTCGACACCGACGCTCGTTTTGACAATCCCAGAGCTGTTCAAGTGCGTCTGTCAGCTTTCGACCTCCAACGGCTTTCACTCGTTGGCGCGAGGGTTCGTGACATTTATCGGGACCACTCTGACGTGCCAGATCGCATTGTTTCCCTTTGCGATGATTCGTATGTAGGCGATCTCGCGAATGCTGTTACGGGCAAACTTGGAGGAA
This sequence comes from uncultured Nitrospiraceae bacterium, assembly GCA_964493915.1. Classification (GTDB taxonomy): domain Bacteria; phylum Hydrogenedentota; class Hydrogenedentia; order Hydrogenedentales; family SLHB01; genus CAZBQH01. The sequence continues at coordinate 3,657 of CAZBQH010000611.1, read as the reverse complement.
AGGTCGGAATAGCACCACGAATCTTCCTAAAGAAGCTCGTTGCGGACGTCCTGGACAGGATTGACCAGTATGCGGATTTCGAACCACGGAGCCATTACTCTCTAACTCTTGATGAAGTCGAACTGACACGCGTGGAGCAGCAGGCTGTGGCCGTCGAAAGCGTCGATGACATCGAGCTAGACCTGTGAGCAACTTTGATTCGCTCCATCCTGCCATTCAACATCACATCGTGAATAGCCTTGGATGGAGCGAGCTCCGTCCTTTTCAGGAGGCAGCTATACCTCATGTGCTAAGTGGCAAACACGCGATTATCCTCGCCCCTACCGCTGGTGGCAAGACGGAGTGCGTAGTCTTTCCCGTATTATCACGAATGCTGAGTGAGCCCTGGGAGGGACTAAGTGTTCTCTATATCTGTCCGATCAAGGCTCTGATCAATGATCTCGCCACGCGTTTGGAGCGCTATACATCGCTCGTTGGCCGAAGGTCTAGCCTTTGGCATGGGGACATCGGGCGAAGTAAGCGAACCCGGATGATTGAGGAGCCGCCTGATGTCTTACTTAGCACCCCAGAATCACTGGAGGTGATGTTCACCTCCTCTCGAATTGACGCTCTTGAGTTGCTAGGCAACGTCCAAGTCGTGGTAATCGATGAGATTCATGCTTTTGCGGGCGATGACCGGGGGTGGCACCTCCTAGCGCTGCTGTCGCGCCTCAACCACCTTGCTGGACGGGAATTTCAACGCTTGGGGCTATCGGCTACGGTCGGGAATCCTGAGTTTCTTGCAGAGTGGCTTGCGGGAGGATCCGATTCTGAGCCCGTGGTTCTCCTGCCAGAATATGAAGCGACGACACAGGCAGACGTGAAAATCGATTATGTCGGCTCACTGGATAACGCCGCCCATGTGATTTCAAGGATGTTTCGCGGCGAAAAACGCCTAGTGTTTGTGGATAGCCGAGCTCGTGCGGAGCAGTTGGCCGATGCGTTGCGTCGCCTGGACGTACGCACCTTTGTCACGCATAGTTCTCTTAGCAGGGATGAACGTGGCCGAGCAGAAAACGCGTTTCATACCGGTGAGGATTGCGTGATTGTCGCCACTAGCGTGCTCGAGCTGGGAGTCGATGTGGGTGACTTGGATCGTGTCATCCAGATAGATTCTCCCCCTACGGTGTCATCCTTTCTTCAACGCATGGGAAGAACAGGGCGTCGAGCAGAGAGCCGTCGTAACTGCCTGTTTCTAGCCACACGAGACCACATGCTATTGCGGGCTGCCAGTATCATTCAGTTGTCTGACGGTGGGTATGTTGAGCCTGTGAATCCACCTCTTAAGCCTTATCACATTTTGGCTCAACAGTTGCTGGCATTGGCTCTCCAGGAGAATGGGATTGGCAAACGAACCTGGTTTGAGTGGATAGATGGCGTTTCCGCGTTTGTCGCAATGGACCGTGGCGAAATCGACGCCCTGGTCGCGTGGATGATTGAACATGAGATTCTCTTTGAAGATCAGGGGATACTTGGGATCGGACGTGGAGGCGAGCACTCGTATGGGCGGAAGAACTTTCTGGAGCTTCTTTCTGTATTCATGTCGCCGCCCTTCTTCACGATTCTTCACGGCAGAAATGAATTGGGCTACGTGGATGAGAGAGCGTTCCTCGAAAAGGACCGAGGCAATTCAAGAGTGGTATTACTAGGCGGCAGAGCATGGTCGGTGCAACACATCGATTGGCAGCATCATCAAGTGTTCGTCCAACCGACAGAGGTCGAGGGCGGCGCATGGTGGCCCGGTGACGCTTCTGGACTGAGCTTTCGTCTCTGCCAAACGCTCAAGGACATAATGGGTAGTGGCGAAGCTTCACCCAGTTGGTCACGAAGGGCCGTGAAGCAAATAGATGCCATTAGGACAGAGCTGCCTTGGATCGAAAGCGGTCCTGGGACGTTTCTTGTCAGCCACAAGACGTCCATTGAGTGGTGGACCTTTGCTGGGGCGAGGGCAAACGCGGCGATTTCTTCGGGTCTTCAACGAGAATTCACTGAGCGAGTCAAGCATGATGACCTGAGGATCATCCTGCCGGATGCTGTATCCGTTTCTCAGGTAGAGAATGCGATCAGCAAGCTCACTGACCGAAGCCCTGCGGAAATTCTGCCAACAGTGGATGAAGACGCGATCAAAGGCTTGAAGTTCGCTGACATCCTGCCCCTCGAAATGTCACTGAGAGTCCTACAAAGCAAGCTTGCCGACCCTTCGGCAGTGGAACAGATTCTGAATCAGTCAATCCGCATTATTGTTGCATAGTGAATGCGGTTTGCTGATGGAGGCGGATTCGGGGTCGATGGTAGCTTGTGCCTCGCAAATATTCATCCGCACTGAAAACATTGAACTTTCTGCATCAGCTATGTAGAGTTCACTGATGGTTGAAGCCCTCAGAAAATGCCGTAATGGGGTCTACCGAAGGCTTAATATCGTGACGAGGTTGACGGCCACATCATGCCCCAGGAACCCGGCAAGCCGAAGGAGTTCCGCTTTTTCCTTCGGAGTTGGTACAATACGACTCGAGCAATCCGGGAACGCAGAATACGAATCTGCGCCTCCAGGATTTGAAGCTGAGCATTATACCGAGGCCTGAACCATTGCAGAGCCAGAGACAAAACAGGAAAAAAGAGTTGTTCCATACCATATCCTTCCGCAGCGCCAGGCGAGCCCGAAGGCGCGAAAACACATGGTATACGACGCAGCCTATAATTTCGCCCCCCCTGGATTCACTGGCAACACCACAGCGTCGTCTGGAAACGTCGTCCAGGCCTCAGGTGTACCGTAAACTGTACCGTACGATTTGCACTTCATGTGCTTCATGTGTCATATGTGCATCAGAGCCCGTAGGGCGTAAGCTCCTGCGGCTTCCGTAATTACAGCGATACCAACGGGTTAGAGAAATCCCCAAAGCTACGCTCATAACCCAAAGGTCGTAGGTTCGAATCCTACCCCCGCTACCAATTGGTATCAAAGGACTTGCAGCGATGTAAGTCCTTTGTTTTTTTGCCCGGTGTACCCACTTTTGTACCCATCCAGCCGGGAAACATGGGACTTGCAGCGGTCCAAAAACTACCTCAAAGGTAGCAGGAGAACGTAGCATGGCAAGTCTCAGAAAACGCGGCAAGACCTTCTACATTCAGTACTCCATCGCCGGGAAAGTCTACCGAAGAAGCCTGGAGACCGACTCGTACCAGGTCGGCAAGGAGAAGGTCCGGCCAGTTCGAATCCGCCCGCGCCAGGGGGAACGACTGCCCCCTTCCGACAAAGACGCCCATTGTCGATGTCATCGCTGCCTACGTCGACCACATCAAGACGACCAAGACGCCCAGGAGCTACCGTGTCGACTGCTGGTACCTCCGCGAGGTATTCGGCCCGCTCTGCCCCGCCCTGGCCCTTCCCGACGACGGCACGCGCCGGCAGCACCTCATCGCGGCCTGCTTCGAAAACATCTCGACCGCTCAGGTTAGCGAGTTCATTTCCCGCCTGGTGCGTGAGAGAGGCTATGCACCCAAGACCGCCAACCGCTACCGCGCCGGATTCTAATACTAAGTGCACAGGTTGAGGCTTAAGCCTTTTCCCGTCGGAGCCGTCCGTCGCTCACCCTTGAGCGGCGACGGACGAGCGACAAA
>CAZBQH010000610.1:0-7789 GCA_964493915.1 uncultured Nitrospiraceae bacterium | reverse complement strand
TTGGCGAGTTGCTCTCCGGCAGAGCTCGCTTCCAGTTCCCCGGCTGGTTGCAGTATATCATGCAGCGTGTTGGGTGTCAACACATTTTTTGATTTCCGCCTTACCGTCTAAAAGGCGAATTTTCGCCACACGTTCGCTTCCTTCGGCGCCTTTGGTAGTTTGGATACCAAGCTCGGATCCGAATCGACACAGGGCGACGTGTGGCGTCGTGTGGCGGCGTTTGCGGCGAGAACAAGGGCGTCTGGGTGGCAGGTGGGGCGGCTGTCCCTATCATCTTGCCATTAGCACGCCGAGGCATTAATGTGCGGTTCAAGAATAATAATGCTAATGATTACCATACGCAGAACCGCTGTTGGAAGGCTGCAACAGTTTCCGAGGACGCCAACATCAGTCTGAAGAGGCTCATTTCGCCGACGAAAGCGTGCAGATGGAGTTTTCGGGAGGGCCAGGGCTGAAAAATCAGGTAATTTAGGGGTTTTCGGAGGGGTTTTCGGGAAATATTCAACCTTAACGTACCACAAAATGTGGAAACTTATCTCGATTACTCGACCTGACTACACATTATATTGTGCGTTAGGGTATTGAGGTAATCGTCGTTTTTCTATAATTTGCCGTATTGCCGTATTGTTAGGAGAACATTATTCACCGTGAATACATGTTCATTCCAGAATAGCGTGAGCCCGCAATAAGCTTCAAGAAAGGGGGTCATTATGACACAGGGTTCAAACAACCTCGCTCAGTTTGTGAAAAATCTCAAATGCGGCGGCGTGAACGAACATGAAAATATCGCAATCGTGCCGCTGAAATGGCAGAACGAGCATTCCAAAACTGATTACCTTCTGGCTGAGGAGGCGATTAACAAGGAGCTTCTGACGGTAACGGAAATCGGCGAGCACGGCAATGTGCCGGAGCTGCAAGTTACAAGCACGGCGGATGAGAAGGTGCTTCTGATCGACGGCGAAGAACTCGTAGGTGCAAAGCAGAACCGCATCCTCAACACAAGCATTTTGCTTGCGGCTATGGGTGAGGTTACCATTCCGGTATCGTGCGTTGAACAGGGGCGCTGGAGGCATATCAGTCCTAAGTTCGCAAGCGGAGGATTCTCGCCGGCAGAACTCAGGGCGCGCAAGAGCCGTAGCGTAAAAGACAATCTTAAAGCGCAAGGCAAAGCCACCAGCGACCAGCACGAAGTTTGGGCAAGCGTGGCGGAATCAGCCGCTAAAAGCGGAGCTTCCTCGCCCACAATGGCTATGCACGATGTCTTCCAACAGAGCCAGGATAACCTTGCTGCTTACACTGCCGCGTTAAAGTATCCCGCAAACGCATCCGGCTGCATAGTGGCAATCGCAGGCAAATTCGCTGCTCTCGACCTTTTCGACAAGCCGCAGACCCTGCAACGCCTATGGGAGCGCCTCGTTACCGGCTACGCCCTTGATGCAATCAGTGCCGAGCCAACGCAAGATAAATTCACCGAGAAGGGGGCTGGGGCATTGTTGGAGCATATCGGCGAATGCGAGTGCGAAGCGTATCCGTCGGTAGGACTTGGCAAAGACTGGCGTTTCGAGTCGGATAGCATTGTCGGGCAAGCGTTGATAGTGGATTCCACAGCCATCCACGTGAGCGTATTCCCGAAAATCAACGATGACAGCCGCCGCCGCCCGCACATTCGTCGTCCGTCGAGGAGAAGGCACAACGGCTGATGGTCTCAGAGTACCCAGCACAAGCGAATTGTGAAATACCATACCCTTGTGCTGGGGGGTGGGTGTTATACTTTCTTGCACGCGCGGGAGAAGCATTTAGGCACAAGTGTACAGTCTCGAATCTCTTGGACACACCGTAAGCTACAGCGGCTACGGTGAACATCGCCTTGTTTCGGGCTGACGCCCGACTGGGGCTTTGCCCCGTGCGTCCGCCCATGTCCGGCTATCGCTGGCGAGTTGCTCTCCAGCAGAGCTCGCTTACGTTTCACCGGCTGCTTGCAGTATATCGTGCGTGTGGGGCGTCAACATGTTTTTCTGCGTCATGGCGAATTCCTGTGGCGTTTTGCTGAAGGCGAGTTCGCATCGGGCGACAAGGCAGCATATCGGCGGGGGCTTGTGCGTCAGCACCGCGCTCAATAAAACAGCCCCCGCCGCGAGCAGGGGACGTGCTTGCCGCCAGCGAGCCACCATCGCGGGGTAGGCGACGAAATCCGCGGGGACAGGCGGTTTCTACCATCTTGCTATACACGATGGCGTTCAGGTGTCTTTGGAGCATCCAGAAGAACATGTCGGGCGATGAAAGAGGTCGGATGGAGTTTTCGGGTGGGACAGGGGCACGATGTACCTGCGCTGGAGCAGAAAACGCCTGTTTTACCTTAAATACCACTATCAATCAATGCTATTTCTGACAACTTTCAACACGCGCGGCTGTGTCTTTTGAAGCCGGCGCGAGTCGTAAACTGACGGCCGCAGCGAGGGCAGCGATGTTGAGGCTGAAACCTATAGCCCATACTGCCGTATTTGTCGACTTGGCACCTATCAAGCCAGCCGTATTTCAACAACGCTGCAACATCACGCTGTGCCTGTCGCCGAGTGATACCGAACTTATTGGCTATATCGCCCAATGTCCGGTACCTCGGCTTGCAAAATTCCAGTATGTCAAACGTCCTTAACACAGATTTACTCCGTATCCTCTGCATCTTTATCTCCTATCAATTTCATGCAAAGTTGCCTTCTGTTCAGTCCATTCACGCTCTCATTTGAGTCTTATAATACTATAAGCCACGCTTAGCTATCGTCAAGAACAAACTTTGCTTATGCCACCACAAGGTAATTTATGCTGAGCATGACGCGTCAAGGTCGTCTCTCAGTCATACCTCGGCGTCTTGCATCATTGCTACACGCGAGCGGCGTAACAGGTCGCCTTGTGCCGAAGAGGGGAAGTTCAAGGAGGATATTCTGCCTCAATCGTCACCACGCCGCCTGATGCATCCGCAAAATCATATATCCGACGATTGGAGTTGCTGTGGAGGCTGCAGATGAAGGGATTCCCAGTCTGAAGAGGCACATTTCGGTCGATGAAATGGCTCGGATGGAGTTTTCGGGAGGGACAGTCTCATGCCTTCCGGTTTTCCGATTAGGACAGAAACGGTTGCATATCTGCAATGAACACGCGTCGTGCGCCTTCCACGAACCCGTTGAACGTTACATAGCGCCAGGTCCGGTCCCAAGCGGGATGCGCGTCGACGCGCATGACGGAATCTTCGCATGGCTGATGGAGGTTAATGCGCGCGATACTTTCGTCCTCGCCGGTCTTGAGGTTGACCCAACGCAGCGGTACCGTGCCGTCGCCGTACGCCGCTTCCTCCCACGTATAGGTATCGGTGAGCAGATGAATACCGTCAGGATGCACGGTCGGATGCCCCGAGCCCGGCACGTCGTCGCACATCTTGCGGAGATCGGTGCCGTCCCCGTTGACCTGAACGAAGCGCATGATGTCGCGTTCTATGTTGAGGTTCATCGATATACGTTTGCCGTCGGGAAACCAGGTCGCGTGGTGTCCACCCTTGATCCACTGTTCAGGTCCTACAGCACAGTGCACCGAGCCTGTGCCGGTGAGTGGCATTGTGACCCAGGCGTAGCGCACAGAGAAGAAGTCCACCTTGAACATATCCCACATCGGTTTCTCGCGTGCCGGGAACCAGCGCAGGCTTAGCATGAGCCGGTTGCCCTGCGGATTGAACTTGCTGTGGAACCCGTAGATTTCACAGCGCTCGATGTCGGTGGTGAGAACCGGCGGAGTGACCTGCGTCAACAGCTCGTAGATGGACGCCAGCAGGCGGCACTCTCCCGTTCTGGTGTCAGTGAGATAGAAGCCGTCGTCATCCGCCGCGCCGATGTTTCGTCGAACAGTTTCAACAGGGACGCACACGCCGTAGCCGGGCTGCGTCTTGCCCATAGTGGTCATATTTGCCGATACCAGCCAGCGACCGTCGGGCGATGCATGATAGACTGTGCCTTGCAGCCGCTGCCGTGCGCCTGTGAGCGGATCGACTTTCCACGCGAATGGCTGCCAGTTCGAGGTGTCCACGTCATTGAAGAAGAGCTCGTGGTCAGACGCACCCCAGTTGATGTTGGCGCCCATCTGCGGCTCCCATCCGCAGGTTCGAGCGAGAACCCGATTCTTGCCAGTCTGCAGGTCTATCACGCGTACATTGCCATACTCACCGGGCTGAGGTTTGCGATCTTCGAATGGCATCTGGAACACCGCGAGGTAGCGTCCCGAGGGGCTGATGGGCGAGGTATCAAAGAACCGGTGGATGCAGCCCTTCTGCTCAGGCGTAACGCACCAGATCGGAACCCGCGACGAAAACTTGTCGTATTTCGGAAAAGGAAAGCGGTGCAGTGACATGCAAGCTCCTTGCCCTGATGCCGGTCGGTGAAACTCGTAAATGCCCTCCCACACCGCGGGATTGAAAATCCCATCCTTATTGCCACCAAAGCACTTACGAACGTTGCCAAATCTTGGTCACTTCTTGTAAGATAGAATCTATCAGCCAGATAACGGTGGCTCAACAATGATTATCTTACACACTATCATTGCATTTTTCAAGACATTCCTCGCGGACAGGGCATCCCTGGATTCCTTTGGCGGAAACATACTATGAGCCCGGGCATCTATTGCTGGATCGCAACTCGCCGATTCCCCGACGGGTTTGCAGTTCTTCGGAAGGCAAAATCGTCGCTCAACCTTACCTCGCGGCTTGCATCATTGCTATATGCGAGCGGGCGCAAAAGGCATAGGGCAGAAGGGGGGGGGTTGAGGGGGATATACTGCCTCAGTCATCACAACGGCGCCTAACTCATCCGCAAAATCATATGTCCGAAGATTGGGGTTTGCCGCAGGCTGTAGTTGAAGCGCTTTCCCAGTCTGAATAGGCTCATTTCGCCGATGAAGGTGAGCGGATGGGATTTTCGGGGGGACAGCTGACCTGTTCTGATTCTGGTCGTCTCTTCCCGCCCAATTCTCTCTTTCATCTGGAGGGCCAGTATCCAGGGTTAAGCTCATGAAATTCATCTCGGCTGTGAAATTGTCATGTATGTACTTGACATCCGCCGTTTCATGTGGCATAATATTGTAACAACACCGGACACCAAGGGCAGTACGTCCGGAAAATACTCCCTCTGATAGCGAGAAGATCGAAGAAATTGAAAGGAGGCTGCACTCGTTCTTGGGCTTTTTCATGCGGATAGCCTAGCAGAAATTTCTGAAAACTTCGGCAAGTTCATATCCCTCAACAAAGGAGCCATTGCTATGCGGAAAATGCGTTCTGTAATGTTGGCGTGTGTGTTGGAGTTGGCTGCGCAGGGCGAGTTGCTCGCTTAACGCACGCCTGCGCCGGTCGATGTCCGCCAAGACAGTCAGCGCCGAAGCACGTACAGGCGACGCTTTGACATGCGCATAGACGATGAAAACCATTCAGGGGAATCATACACAATTCAGGGGAATCATACACAATGAACGAACTGCAGGCAGGAAGAGAGTACGTGTTCGAAGTGAAAGCCCGGGTGCTGGAGCCCGTGGATGTCGTCGTCGCCGGCGGCGGCGGCACGGTCGGGGTGATGGCGGCGCTGTCCGCGGCGCAGCCCGGGGCGAAGATGATGCTGGTCGAGATGAGCGGCCAGCTCGGCGGGATTATGACCACCGGCAGAGTCAGTTTCCCGGGCTACTTCCACGCCTTGCTTAAACAGCAAGGCGCTGTCATTCCAGAGCAGCCTGTCCACACGAGGAGACTGTCATGAAGCCCCCCTACAAGCTTCTGTACAACAACGACACGACTAATACGGCCGGCGTCGTCAGCCCCTGGCACGAGGAAGGTGAGCCCTTCCGCGAGGAGATGCTCGTGGCATCCATCGCAGAGGTCGCCGGCACAGGTGTGGACGCCTACCTGCTCAGCCCCGGCATGGGCTGGGTTCCGTGGTGGCAGAGCCAGGTCGACCCAGACTTCTACGACTGGTGGCGGGCGCGCACCGGCCTGGAGGTAGAGGGCTGGGGAGATCCACCCAGCGGCTACGACCGCTACGTCTGCGAGGGCGGCGATATGGTGCAGGTCCTCGTGGATACGTGCAAGCGCCACAGGATGGCGCCCTTCGTCAGCCTGCGCATGAATGACGTTCATCACCAGGAGCATTACGACCGCAAGAACCAGCGGTCGCTGGTTTCCTGCCGTCTGTACGCTGAACACCCCGAATGGCACATCGACCCGGAACACCCCCAGCGCGAGGGCTATGACAAGCGGCGCGGCATGAACTGGGCTGTACCGGAGGTCCGCGCCTACAAACTCGCCCTACTCCTGGAGCTATCCGCGAACTACGACCTCGCCGGGATGGAGCTCGACTTCCTGCGCGACGAGACGCTCTGGCGCGACGAATTTCCAATGGAGGAACGTATCGCCATCATCACCGACTTCGTGGCGCAGGTCCGCGCCGCCCTCGACGCCCGGTTGGAGCCGCGGCGTCATCTCTGTGTCCGCATTCCTTCGGCGATCGCCTGCCACGCTGCCATCGGGCTGGATGTTGAGAAACTCGCCGCCGCCGGGGTGGACATGTTCAACCTTTCGGGCTGGTACCACACGACCCAGCGCTTCGACATCGCCCCGGTGCGCGCGCAGGTCGGCGATGCCGCCGTCTACGCGGAACTCACCCACTCGACGGGTTTCCACCCCTACTTCATGGGCCACCAGAGCTACGGCACCAACGGCGACCCGCGCACAAGCGACCAGCAGTTCTACACCACCAGCGAGATGGCGCTGTCGCAGGGCGCCGACGGGCTGAGCCTCTTCAACTTTGTCTACTACCGGATGGGACACAACGTGGACATCCCCGTCATGGAACCGCCATTCCACATCCTGGCGAAGCTCAACGACGTCGCCTTCCTGCTGCGTCAGGACAAGTACTACATGCTGGGGGGAACAAGCTACCACCGGCAACTCCCGCGACGAGTGATGCCGGGAGAACCGACCTCGTTTCAAATTCACATGCTTCAACCCCGTCGCCTCCGCCCGGAAGAACCAGATGGACGGATCCGACTCCACCTCCGTGACCCCCACACGGAGGCACTGGCGCTGACGGTGACCTTCAATAGGCAGAGGCTGGCGCCGTCGGACGACGTGACCCGCTTTTACGGCAACCCCTTCGACCGCATGATCAGCCCCATGAAGAACCGAACAGCCTACTGTCTTCCGGCAGGTATCATCCGGGAGGGAGATAACGACATAACCGTCAGCGCCGACGGTGCAGAAGCGGAGATCGTCTACGTGGACGCAGGCGTTCCTGCCTGACGCGACAACCCGTCCGTCATGAGGATGGAAAACGAAGGAGTCATCTCGATGAAAACACTGCATTTCTGGAACTGGTGGCACATCGAGCACCAGGACAGCACACGTATCGTGCAGGGGCGTCCCGAATGGCGTCCGGAAGCGACGTATGAAGACCCGACTTTCGACTATCTCGGCTTCTGTCCGCGGGTGTGGAGTGGCGACAAAGCAGGCACTTATTAACGGGAGCAGAAAACATTGAACGCAGTCAGGTAGGGGCAGGTTGCCCGCCGAAGGCGACAGGGCTGACAAGCCCGTAGGCATTGCCTGCCCTTGATTCTGATTTTGAAATCCCTCAAGAGGGCGGGCAATGCCTACGGAGCTAAAGCTCCTTCGTGCGAAGACGCACGGGCAGCCCGCCCCTACCTTGGCAAACACGGTTTTGAATGTTCAAAACTTTCTGCTCCCCTTGATAAATGGATGCGAGAAAGA
>CAZBQH010000609.1:0-9004 GCA_964493915.1 uncultured Nitrospiraceae bacterium | reverse complement strand
CCTTTTCTACGAGGTCAATCGCCTTGCCGAGTGCGTCAATCTCTTCCTTTGTGTTGTAGAAGCAGAGGGAAGCGCGCGCCGTTGCCGGCACGCCGAAACGTTGCATTACGGGCTGTGCGCACTGGTGGCCCGCTCGGATGGCGATCCCTTCAGCGTCCAGAATCTGCCCGATATCGTGCGGGTGCGCCGCGTCCATATAGAATGACAGGATGCTTGTCTTGTCATTAGCAGTTCCGATGATGCGGAGCCCTTTCTTGGCATAGAGCATCGCCATGCCGTAAGCCGTCAGCTCCTGCTCGTAAGCCTTGACGCGTTCCATGCCGACGGCGTCCAGATAGTCAATGGTGGCTCCAAAGGCAATGACGCCGGCGATGTTAGGAGTGCCCGCCTCGAATTTGTGCGGCAACCCGCTGAAGGTGGACTTGTCCAACGTAACCGCCAGGATCATGTCGCCGCCGCTCTGGTATGGCGGCATGGCATCGAGGATTTCGGCGCGCCCGTAGAGCACGCCTACGCCGGTCGGACCCACCATCTTGTGGGCTGAGCAGACGAAGAAATCACAGCCGAGCGCCTGAACGTCGATGGGCATGTGCACCGCCGACTGAGCGCCGTCAACGAGGACTTTGGCGCCGTAGGCATGGGCCGTCTCCGCAAGCCGCTTGATTGGGTTGACAGTGCCGAGGGTGTTTGACACGTGGGCGATGGATACGAGCTTGGTCCGTTGACTCAACATGTTCTCATAGGCATCGACTTCGAGTTCGCCATTCTCATTGATCGGGACAGCGCGGAACTTCGCGCCCTTCTCCTCGCAAAGCATCTGCCAAGGCACGATGTTGGAATGATGCTCCATCACTGTCGCGAGAACTTCATCGCCTTTCCCTATCTGGGAACGACCGTAGCTTTGTGCAACGAGATTGATGCTTTCCGTTGCGCCGCTTGTCAGGATCACTTCGCAGTCAAGGCGGGCGTTGAGGAAACGCTGAATCTTCTTGCGCGTTCCTTCGAAGGCCTCTGTCGCGGCCTCGCTGAGCCGATGCACGCCCCGGTGCACATTTGCGTTTTCCTCAGCATAGAAACGCGACAGGCGCTCAATAACCGCTCGTGGTTTCTGAGTAGTGGCCGCATTGTCCAGGTAGATCAGGGGCTTTCCATCGAACCTCTGTTGGAGAACCGGGAAATCCTTGCGAATACGGGAGACTTCGCCTTCCGTCAGCGGGTTGTCAGGCAGAGTGGAAGACATATTTCCGCGTTTTGCTGATGCCATGGGCGCTCCTCGCCCCTCGATGCAGGGGTCACGGCGTATACCTCTCATATACCGACCGGTCCACCCTGTTGCGCAAGGGGACTGTCTCAATCTTTTCGATAATCTCCCTCGCGAACCCGTAAGTCAACATAGCGCGCGCCGCTCCCTCGCCGATTCCCCGGCTTCCGAAATAGTAAAGAATTTCCTCCGGCGGCTGCCCCACGGCGGCGCCGTGGGTGCATTTCACGTCGTCGGCGAATATCTCGAGCAAGGGTTTCGTATCGACTGTTGCCTCATCGGCCAAGAGGAGATTCTGGTTAAGTTGCCGCGAGTCGGTTTTCTGCGCGTTGCGCCGCACCCGCACGGCGCCGCTGAACACGCCGTGGCTGTTTCCGTCCAATACGCCCTTGTAGCCGATCCAGCTTGTGCAGTGCGGTCTGGCATGGTCTACGGACACGGCGTTGTCCACCAGTTGCCCATCTCTGGCGAGATAGAGGCCGTTCAGCGAGCATTCTGCGTTTTCACCGTCCAGGATCGTTGCGAGCTTGTTCCGCACGATCTTGCCGTCCAGAGCGAAAGTACATGACTCGAGCTTGCTCCCAGCGGCTTGGACGGCGCTCACTGTTGCAAGGTGATAGCCTTGAGCGCCCTCGGCTACGACTTTATAGATCTGGACGCTGGCCATCTCGCCGAGGACCAATTCTGTAACGGGGTTGTTCAGATACCGGCCACCACCGGCCAGGCTTACGTAGCTCTCGATGATCGTCGAATTGCTTTGCGGATCCGCCACGACCAAGTTGCGCGGATGTGCGGCTGCGTTTGTCTGACGATCTGTCCGGACATGCAGGATGTGAATCGGGCTGCGCAGCTCCCTTTTTGCTGGAACGTGAACATACGCCCCGTCCAACAGCAATGCGCTGTTCAACGCTGAGAAGAAACCGTCGCTGCGTCTAACGCACCGGTCCAGATGCCGTGGAAGCTCGGCATACCCGTTTTCGACGGCGTCAAGGAGGCCGCCGGCCTGAACGCCGTCAGACCGTTCGGGCAGCCGGCACAGCGCAGGTGCGAGGAATCCGTCGACAAAGACCAGCTCTGTCCAACCGGCGACGCCGTAGAGGAAGGGTCTTAGCATATCCGGCGTAACGAGAACTGCGCCCGGTTCTATCAGCGCAGGAAAGGACGTGCTTGTGATGGGCGCAACATTGGTAACGCGCCATTCCTCGATGCGGCGCTGGGGGAGCTCGAACTCGAGGAACCTGTCCAGGGCCCTCTCACGGATTTCGGTCAGCCATCCCGGGGCAGGTTGAAGCCGGGTCATCTCGATGTCCTCGAAATACCTGTCTTTTGCGGACGTTTTGAGGGCTTCCAGCATGTATGAACCTCGTGTTTTTTCCGTTCCAGCCCGGCTAAGCGTTGGCGACCGTTTCTTTGACCCCCTCATAGCCTTTGGCTTCGAGTTCGAGCGCCAGGTCCTTGGCGCCTGATTTGACGATAGTTCCATCGACCAAGACGTGAACGAAGTCTGGAACAATGTAGTTAAGGAGCCGTTGATAGTGGGTGACCAAAATCATAGAACGCGCAGGACTTCGCAGCTTGTTGACGCCGTCGGCAACAATCCTCAACGCGTCAATGTCCAGTCCCGAGTCTGTCTCGTCCAGGATTGCAAGGCGCGGTTCAAGGACGGCCATCTGAAGAATCTCGTTGCGTTTTTTCTCGCCCCCAGAGAAACCCTGGTTGACCGGGCGGTCGGCGAACCTCGGATCCACCGACACGAGCTCCATTTTCTGCGCCAGCACTTCCTGGAAATCGAGCGCGTCGAGCTCGTCGAGTCCATGACTCTTGCGGACCTCGTTAAGGGCGGCATGAAGGAAATAGGCATTCGAGACCCCGGGTATCTCGACAGGGTATTGGAAAGCCAGAAACAGCCCTTGCCGGGCACGTTCTTCAGCGGGCAGCTCGAGCAAATCCTGGCCCAGGAAGCGTACCTGGCCGCCCGTCACCTGGTACTGTTCATTGCCGGCCAACACCTGCGCGAAGGTGCTTTTGCCCGACCCATTTGGCCCCATGACGGCGTGCACCTCGCCTGCCTTTACGGTTAAGCTTATACCCTTGAGGATTTCATGCCCTTCAATCGCGGCGCGCAGATCACGCACTTCAAGCATTAGCCGACGCTCCCTTCGAGACTGACGCTCAGCAGTTTGGTTGCTTCCACGGCGAACTCCATGGGCAGGTGGTCGAAAACCTCTTTACAAAAACCGTTGATAGCCATCGAGATAGCGTCTTCCGTGCTGATCCCGCGCTGTTTGCAGTAGAACAACTGGTCTTCGCCAATCCTGGACGTGGACGCTTCATGCTCCACGTGAGATGTCTTGTTTTGAACCTTGATGTACGGGAACGTGTGGGCCCCGCATTCGCTCCCGACGAGCAAGGAGTCGCATTGAGTGTAATTGCGGGCGTTTTGCGCTTTGGGCGTAACATGCACCAGGCCCCTATAGCTATTGTTGCCATGGCCGGCTGAGATGGTTTTCGAGATGATGGTGCTTTTTGTGTTTTTGCCGATGTGGATCATTTTCGTGCCCGTATCGGCCTGCTGCCGACGATTGCTCAGCGCCACCGAGTAGAACTCGCCTATCGAGTGATCGCCCAGCAAAATGCAGCCCGGGTACTTCCAAGTGATGGCGGCGCCCGTCTCGACTTGAGTCCAGGATATATGCGCGTTTCTTCCCAAGCACTTGCCCCGTTTTGTAACAAAATTGTAAATGCCGCCCCGTCCCTCTTCGTCGCCGGCGTACCAGTTCTGCACCGTCGCATAATTGATGGTCGCATTATCTTTCGCAATGAGCTCGACGACGCCGGCGTGGAGCTGATTCTCGTCGCGCATGGGCGCCGTGCACCCCTCGAGGTAGTTTACCGAAGCGCCGTCCTCCGCGATTATGAGGGTCCGCTCGAACTGGCCTGTCTCAGCCGCATTGATGCGGAAATAGGTAGACAGATCCATGGGGCATCGGACCCCTTTCGGGATGTAGCAGAATGACCCATCGCTGAAGACTGCCGAGTTCAGCGCAGAGAAAAAGTTGTCGGCGCAGGGCACAACCGAACCGAGATATTCCTTGACAAGATCCGGGTGGTCTTGCACCGCCTCGCCCAATGAACAGAAAATAATGCCTTTCCGTTTTAGGATTTCCTTGTGGGTCGTCGCGACGCTCACACTGTCGAAAACCGCATCGACCGCCACCCCCGTAAGACGTTTCTGCTCCTCCAAGGGAATGCCCAATTTGTCGAAGGTTTCCAACAGCTTCTTGTCTACGTCGTCCAGACTGTTGAGACGGACGCCTGTTCGCTTTGGCGCGGAGAAATAGCGTTGACGCTGATATTCGATAGGGGGGTAGGTGACGTTCGCCCATCTGGGCTCGACCATTTTAAGCCAGCGGCGGTAGGCCTTCATCCGCCACTCGAGGAGCCAGTCAGGCTCTTGCTTTTTTTCGCTGATCAGGCGGATCACGTTCTCATTGAGCCCGCGTTCGAACGTTTCCGACTCTACGTCTGTTACCCAGCCCTCTTCGTACTCGCGGCGGGCCAACGCGGCTATGTCCCGGTTGCTTTGTTTGATTCTGCTTCCGGTGTAGTCGTCTGTCTGCGTTTCTGCCTTAAGGTTCGCTGGCTCGGCCTTAACTTGCACGTTGTCTCATCCTCTGCGTCTGGCGGGCCTCGTTTGTCTGTGAGAACAGCTCGCCGCATTGTTGAAGGCCCTGCCATGAGCAGAGCCTTTCTCCGGCAGAGCGTCGAGTCGCGAAGCTCGCCTTTGTGGATTCCAAGCGCGGTCTATGGGGCATGCGCGAGGACGGGAAAAGGCTGTAGGGCGCGGCTTTATTCCCGGGCTCAAGTGTAAAACATGTCCTCTTAGGGCTTTATTCCCGGCGAATGGGCCGAAAATGGGGCACTAGAATCCATTAAAGCTGCGGTATCAGAGCTTGTCGGGTGGGAAGCAACGCTTATAGAGTAAACTTGCGTCCTTCGTCCAGCATTGCCAAGTAGTTGTCCAAAGGGATGTAGTTGGCGACGCTGTTGCCGGTGCCAAGGCAGTAGCCTCCCCCCGGCATGCAATGTTCGAGGGTGTCTCGAACGCGCCTGCGGATGGCCTGCTCGTCGGCGCGGCAGAGAAAGTCCATGTCGATGCCGCCTAGAATCGCGATCCGATCGCCGTAGAGGTCTTTCAAATCGCGGACGTCTTCGATGGTGTCTTCGAAAGAGTGTTTGGCGTCAATCTGGACATCATTGATGAGGTCATCCATGATAAGCTTCAGATTGCCGCAGGAGTGGAGCAGGTAGGGACGTCCTGCGTCGTGAGACATTTTGGCCATCAGTTTGTGGCCTTTCAGGAAGAACTCGCGCGTGTCTTCAACATTCACCAGCAGACCGTTGCGGAATCCCATGTCGTCGCTACCCCAGACCATCTTCACGCGGTCGAACTGCAGAATCACCCTGAGCGAGGCTTCGAATAGGTCGACCAATCGGTTGGAGATCGCAGCTACCAGGTCGCGCTGTTCGCAGAGTGCGATGCAAAGGGTCTCATAGCCCATCATCCAAGTCAGGAATTCCGCAAAATGGGCGAACCCGCCGCCTCCGATGATGCACATGGTCTCTGGCAGGTTTTTGGAGTACCACTCAAGTCTGCGCGTTGAAATCTGAGCTGGATCGGGCCAAGGATAGGCCTCGAACTCCTCCCAGTTTGTGATGGGACCGGCGTGTTCGTCTATAAATGACCGGCCGCTGCCGCGCGTTAATTCGGCCGTGTCGTCAATGGTGTGGTAAGTCAACGGCCATGCGAGTCCCTCGACTCCTACCCTGCAGTAATCGTAGCCTAGGAAAGACTGCAACGCGATATGTTTGCGGTCTGCATAGAAGGGATCGTCTCGATCGAGCCCCTCGAGAAGGTCAAAGCGTTTGCAGACGGCTTCCTGAACCTCGACGTCGAGGAACAGCTCGATGTTGTGGACTCGCTTGGGAGTGCCTTTGCGCATGATGCAGTCGAGGAGTCCTTGCCAGTCGGGCGCGGCCTGAATGGAGAATGTCTTGTCTATGGTTTGGCCTTCCTACAAGCCCCCTCGCTTCGCCAGTTTTCTTTACGCAGATGCCTGTACGTCCTCACTAAGGCGTTACGCTGTGAATCCATCGCGCAACGTCGTTATAGGTAACGAACAGAAAGAGCCCGATGATGAGGATGAGTCCCACTTGCTGAATCCGAACAAGTACTTGCGCGCTCAAGGGCTTCCGCCTTACCGCTTCGATCGCCAGGAAGAGCAGAAGACCGCCGTCAAGTATCGGCAAGGGGAGGAGATTAAAGACGCACAGGTTGACGCTTATCAGCGCCGTGCTTTCGAGCAAGTTGGACAACCTTGACAGCCAAGTCGGTCCCAGCTGGGCGGACGCGGTGGTGAACTGGTAGATCATAAGAGGCCCGCCAAGATCCGTTGGGCTGACTCTGCCGACGATCAAGAAGTATACCGTCTTCACCGTGAGGCTCAGCGCGCGGCAGCCTTGCCGGAAAGCTTCTGGCACCGCCTTGTGAAAAGGCAGGCTGTACAGGACTGTCTTCACGCCCCATTCCACGCCGACTGCTCCGACCTCAGAGACCGGGAGCTCTAACTGCTCCGTTTCCGCCTGTTGGATCAGCCCGCCCCAAATCGCGGGCCGCTTGACGGTTACGGTCAGTTTCTGTCCCGGGTTCGACTGTTCGAGCGTGGCAAGAAGGTCCGCCGTGGCAGGCTTTCCATTGACCGCTACGATCACATCCTTCTGCTGGATTCCCGTTTCTTGCTGCAGCTCCGGAGAGACATCGAGCACCCGAGGCTGTCGGCGAGGTTCGACCCCGCCGGAAGGCAGCGGCCGATCATAGATAAGGCCTTTAATGCGGCCTTGGGCCACGGTTCTTACGCTTGTCTCGACAACTTCTCCGTTACGCAGCACCTCGAGGTGCATCTCGTTGCCGCCCGGCGTTTTCTCGACCAGTTCGCTGAACGTTGCCTGGTCAACCGGTTTGCCGTTGGCCCGGATGATCTCGTCGCCCGGTCTAAGCCCTGCTTGAACAGCCGGCATGTCCGGAAATACGTCTCTGATATAGGCCGGTCTGAAGGGTTCGATGCCGAAACGCGGATGTTCGGCCCCTGTGATTACCTTGGGTCGGACGAACGACAGATAACGCGCGGGAAGGCCGTCCGGACCTACGCGTTCGACCACCACCTCGAATCGTTCCCCGGAACCAAAGATGGCCTTGAGGGCCACGTCTCCGACATTGTCGATACGGTCCCCGTTGATGCGGAGGATTCGGTCGCCGGTGCGCCAACCTCTCGTATCAGGCTGCCCCTCGAGGTCCGCTTGGCCCTGTGCGTCCATTCGGTACATCGGGGCCATAGCCGCAGGAGAGGCAGGTTCGACGGCACCGACCCGGTTGTCTACTTTGGTCACGGGCACTTCCGAGGGAATCATGACGGCCATGCCATAGAGAGCGAAGCCCAGAACCACGTTCATAAAAGGTCCGGCGAAAACAACAATGTAGCGTTGCCAAACAGGGCGCTTGTTGAACCAGCGCTCCTGGGGCACATGGCTGTATTCCCGTTGTTGCTCTTCTTCCGAGGTAGGGGCATCCTCCTGCCCCGCCATCTTGACGTAGCCCCCGATGGGAAGCGCTCCAATGCAGTAGTCCGTTTCTCCGAGACGGATTCCCCATATCCGAGGAGGCATGCCGAGACTGAAGCGATCGCAGTAGATGTTGCATGCCTTGGCTGCTACGAAATGGCCAAGCTCGTGAAAGAAGATCAAGACGCCGAGAACAAGGATGAATACGAGCAGATTCAGAAGTAGCATTCGCCGTTACACTCCCAAAACGTCAATGATGTGTTTTGCTTTGACACGCGCTGCCTGGTCGTCTTCCAACACGGTTGCCAAATCCGCATGGTTGTGGGATGGGCACGCCTCCATCACGCGACGAACCACTTCGCTGATGCCAAGAAAAGCGATGCGGCTTTCGCAGAACGCCTCGACAGCCATCTCATTGGCGGCATTAAGGATTGCGGGAGCGGTGCCGCCGGTTCTCGCCGCTTGAAACGCGTAATCGAGGCATGGGAATTCCGCGAAGTCCGGGGCTGCGAAACTCAGTTGCGGCACCCCAGTCAAGTCGAGGCGCCCTATGGGATCGTCTACCCGCTCCGGCCAGGTAAAGGCGAAGAGGATCGGCACCTTCATGTCTGTCGGTCCCAGATGGGCGAGAATGCTGCCGTCAGTAAACTCGACAAGACCATGCACGATACTTTGAGGATGCATGACGACGCGGATCTTGTCGATGGGTAGATCGAACAGCCACATGGCCTCAACAATCTCGAGCCCTTTATTCATAAGCGTTGCCGAGTCGACGCTAATCTTGAGCCCCATGTCCCATCGGGGATGCTGTGCCGCTTCCGAGGGCGTCACAGTGGCAAGCGATTCCCTCGCCCTGCCGTAAAACGGACCGCCCGAGGCGGTCAGATAGACGTACCGAACGTGTTCCACTGCACGGCCATGAAGGCATTGGAAAATGGCGTTGTGTTCGCTATCGACGGGAATTACAGGGACGCCGCGCTTCTTTGCCGCTTCCATGATCACACGGCCTGCCATTACCATGGGTTCTTTATTCGCCAAAGCTACGCGGGTCCCCTTCTCAATTGCGCTCAGAATAGGCTTAAGCCCTGCGGCTCCGGCAATGGCGCAGAGGACAATATCGGCCTC
>CAZBQH010000608.1:0-1629 GCA_964493915.1 uncultured Nitrospiraceae bacterium | reverse complement strand
GGCTATGCCACCGCGTGCATCGGCAAGTGGCATCTTGGGTTTGGCGAGGAAACGCCGGACTGGAACGGCGAACTCAAACCCGGACCGCTTGAGGCCGGTTTCGACTACTACTTTGGCGTACCGAACGCCAACAGCGAAGCGCCCTTTGCCTTTGTGGAGAATCACCGCATCGTTGGGCTGAAACCCGGCGATCCGATACGGATACCGGGAGAGTCTCGGGGGGACTACCGCAGCATGGAGGGGGGTGCGGCGGCCCGCTGGATCGACGAGGAGATTGCCCACGTGCAGACCGGCAAGGCCGTCTCATTCATTGAGGCGCACCGCGACCAGCCGTTCCTTCTCTACTTCGCGCCATGCAACGTTCACGTGCCGTTGACCCCGCACGAGCGCTTCAAAGGTACAAGCGATTGCGGCGTCTACGGGGATTTCATTCATGAACTTGACTGGTCTGTGGGTCAAGTGCTCGATACACTCGAACGCCACGGTTTGAGGGAGAACACGCTCGTCGTCTTTTCGAGCGACAACGGAGGCGTGCTGCACCGCGAAGCGATGGCTGCGGGTCACCGCGCCAATGGGCCTCTACATGGGCAAAAAACGGACGTCTGGGAAGGGGGACACCGGGTTCCCTTTGTGGCGCAGTGGCCGGGGCGCATTACGCCGGGCAGCCGCTCGACCGACATCGTGTGTCTCACCGATATGCTTGCTACGACGGCGGCGCTTTTGGGAAAAGACCTGCCCCATGAGGCGGGCCCAGACAGCTTCAACATTTTGCCCGCGCTGCTGGACCAGTCCGGGCACACGCCCCCGCGCGACAGCGTCATCATGGGATGGCCCGGCTGGGCTATTCGCCAAGGACCCTGGCTTTACATTCCGCATCAGGGGTCCGGCGGCGTTACCACAGACCCGACGAACAAGGCCGGCGAAGGCTGGATGAACCTCGCCGAGATTGGCGACCGCAACAGCGACTATATGGAGACCGGCGAGCTCAAGGCCGATGCTCCACCCGCCCAGCTCTATAATCTGGTCGAAGATCCGGGCGAAACCACCAACCTTTATGCGCAGCATCCCGATATTGTGGCGCGTCTGTCCGCCTTGTTGAAGAAGCATCAGGACGCCGGACGAAGCCGGTCCTGATGCAAATGCATCCTCAGACCGTTCGAGCGTGTCCCTCGATATGGAGCAGTTCCCGTTTCCAGTCGAGGCCGCAGGAAAATTCACGCAGGCCGCCGTCTTCGGCAAGGATACGGTGACAGGGGATAAGTATCGGGATCGGATTGGCCCCCAGCGCTTGGCCGACAGCGCGCGTCGCCCCTTTCGTGCGGCCAATATGAACCGCAAGCTCGCCATAGGACAATGTGGCGCCCCATGGAACCGTGCGCGCTGCGTCCCAGACGGCTCTACGGAAGGGCGTAGCGCCGGACAGGTCGAGGGGGATGTTCGCAAAGTCCTGCCGAATCCCTGCGAAATAAGATTCCAGGGCGTCGTGGAGGTTCTTGCCGCGCAGATCGTTGGCTACCGTGTGAAGCACCGTGATCTTGGCGTCGGGCTTTCCATAGGTGCACAAGGCCAACCAACGGAGCCCCGCAGGCGAGAACCAGCCATAGATCGGCCCCAGCGTGTGGTCGAAGC
>CAZBQH010000607.1:0-12740 GCA_964493915.1 uncultured Nitrospiraceae bacterium | reverse complement strand
CCACCACCCCAATCGTCACATCGTGGCCACAAAAACGCCCTCTTCAACACCCCAATCCCCACCTGCCCCCAATTCCGCCAAGTTATCCGGCGATTGAGGACAAAAACACAGAACGCAACCGTTTGTCGCGGTTCTCTCCACGGAAGCGCCTGCTCGCCGCCAGCGGAGACACATTCCTGGGATACAGCCAAGGGCCACGGATGACACGGATGGGCAGTTGGTTTTCCTGAAAACTCAGGCGGGAATAGACGAATGGAGGAGGCGAGCGCGGACCTAGCCGTGGATGCTCTCGACCGCGCCGGCTCGGATCAACTCGACGAACACGGTCACAACACGCGGATCAAACTGGCTTCCGGAGCAACGTTGCATCTCCTCGGCGATTCTCGACGGCGCCATGGCTTGTCTGTAGGCGCGGCTGTTCGCCATGGCGTCATAGGAATCTGCTACGGTTATGATGCGAACCAGTTCGGGCAGGTCGACGCCGTTGCGCCCGTCAGGGTAGCCATTTCCATCCATACGTTCATGATGCGATCGAATAAGGTCAAGATGTCCCGAGGCCAGGAAAGGCACGGGGACCGCGACTTCGTAACCGATGACGGGATGTCTTTTGATGGTCTCCCATTCCTGTTCCGTCAAGGGCTCGCACTTGTTAAGTATTGCATCGCTGATACCAACCTTGCCGATGTCATGAAGTGCGGCGCCCAACCGCAGCGTATCGATGTCGTGCTCCGACATGCCCAGGTGTTTGGCGGCAAGAATCGAGTAATCGCGGACGCGTTTGCTGTGGCCGTGCGTGTAGGCGTCTTTCGCCTCAAGGAGGAGGGCCATCGACTCGAGGGTGGCGATATGGGCCTGCTCGATGTCGCGGATGAGGCGCACGTTGTCGATAGCGGCTGCCGCGTGGTTTGCAATAATGCTGAGGGTTTTCAGGTCGCCCTCGTTGAAGCGTCCACCGTCCCGTTTGTTGCTCACATTGAGCACCGCGATAACCCGGGGCTTCTGTTTGGCGCGGGTGCGGAGCTCGTTTGCCTGGCCTGCTTTGCGTTCCAAGGGAATCGAAATGAAGGAAGGGTCGCCGGTGCGCTGACTCATGCGGGCCACTTCGGGCGCCAGGCCGATGTCGGTTACCAGCAAGGGCTGAACGTTTTCAGCTACCCAGCCTGAGATACCGGCGCCCATTTTGACGACCGCTGCCGTGGCTTCGAGAGGGAGATTGACAGCCGCCTCAACCTCAAGACCGCGGCCGTCTTCGGTCGTCATCATCAGCGAGCCGCGTTCGGCATTGACACGTTCCAGGGCCGCTTTCAGGACGAAATCGAAGAGCCTTTTTTCCTCGCGGATGCCGGCAATTGTCTCGCTGATTTTGAAGAGCTCAGTTAGTTCGCGCAGGCGGGCGTTCTCATTGGTCAGACGGTTGCGATCAAGGGCGTTCGTGACGGCCACCTTGATTTCACTGAGGCTGAACGGCTTAAGGACGTAGTCGTAAGCGCCTTCTTTGACGGCAGCGCGCGCCGTCTCGAGGGTGGCGAAGCCGGTCATCACAATGGGAAGAAGGTTCGGGCAGGTCTTGCGTGCCTCGCGAATCAAGGAAATCCCGTCCATGCCCGGCATCATGATGTCGGTAAAAAGCATGGTGAACCCATTGTTTTGCCGGAGGATGTCGAGCGCCGCCTCTCCGCTGGCGGCCGCGACGACTTCAAAACCGTCTTCAGAGAGGATTTCGGTCAGCAGGTCGCGGATGACGGCCTCGTCATCAACAACAAGGACCCTCGTACAGTTCTCCATGTAGGCCATTTCCCCGAAAGCGTGCTCCCTGACACCGTGTGACTGAGGAGGGATTCCAGACGCCCCTCACTTAGACATAGCACCTCGTCTCGCCCGGTTGTGCGTCCGCTACGCCCCCGTCCCGGAACACCCCAGCAACACGTTCAATATACCATAATTCACGGGCGGGTCAACGAAAACACGATGTTGAACCGGCTAGATTGGCGAGGCCAAGCGCTCTCTGGCCTCTAGGATCGCCTCGTGAACGCGTTCCGGCGCCGTTGCTCCGGCGCTTGCCCGACGAGCCAGCATCCGCTCCGGCTTCAGCGCGTTGTGGACGTCGTCTTCGAATGCCGGCGAGTAGACTTGATACTCCCTGGTGCTGAGATCCGTCAGTTTCCGACCCTCTTGCTCACACTGGCGCACTATACGGCCCGCAATCTCGTGGGCTCGGCGGAAGGGGACGCCTTTCGCTGCGAGATAGTCGGCGAGGTCGGTGGCTTCCATGTATCCTTCGCGGACGGCTTGGGCCATTCTGTCTTTTCTGACGCTGATCGAGGGCAGCATGCGAGCAATGACTGCAAGGGAAAGCTGCAGGGTGTCGGAGGCGTCGAAGAGCGGCTCTTTATCTTCTTGCATATCGCGGTTATAGGTTAAAGGGAGGGCCTTCATGACGGTGAGCAAAGCGACAAGGTCGCCATAGACGCGGCCGGTCTTTCCACGAACGAGCTCGGCGGCGTCTGGATTCTTCTTCTGCGGCATGATGCTCGACCCGGTTGTGAAACCGTCGCCGATCTCGATGAAGCCGAACTCCAGGGTCGACCAGACGATCAGTTCCTCGCTCAGCCGCGACAAGTGCATCATTGCAATCGCAGCATCAGCGCAGAACTCGATAAGGTGGTCTCTATCCGAAACGGCATCCATGCTGTTGCGGGTCATCGCATTAAAACCGAGTTCACGGGCGACCTGCCCGCGGTCGACAGGATGAGGCGTTCCTGCCAAGGCTGCAGACCCGAGAGGCATGATGTTGATGCGTGGACGCATTTCAGCGAAACGCGCGCGGTCGCGGTCAAACATTTCCAGATAGGCTAAAAGATGGTGTGCAAGGAGGACGGGCTGGGCATGCTGCAGGTGTGTGAAGCCAGGCAGAATCACATCCTCGTGAGCCTCAGCAAGATCAAGCAAGGCCTTTTCGAGTTCAAGAAGCAGGTGCAGGACAGCATCGACCTGGTCGCGCAACCATAACCGTACGTCCAGGGCGATTTGGTCATTGCGGCTGCGCCCTGTGTGCAGGCGCTTTCCGGCCTCGCCGATGCGCTCGACTAATGCCGCCTCGATGTTTGTGTGCACGTCTTCGAGCATCGGGTCCAAGGCGAAGCGCCCCCCTGCAATTTCCGCGTGAATCTCCTCGAGCCCTTGAAGGATGGCAACGGCGTCTTCCTTCGAGATGATGCCGCAGTCGCCCAGCATACGGGCATGGGCCATGCTCCCGCGCACGTCATGGCGCGCCAAGCGTGCATCGAATGAAACGGACTCGCCTAGACGCTTGACAAGCTCGTCCGTGCCGCCTTCGAAACGGCTGCCCCAAAGTTTGCCCATCGTCCAGACCCTTCCTCGAGGTTTGCGCTTGGCTAGAGACCTGCCTTTCTGCGCACGCGGAGACGCAGCGCATTGAGCCGGATGAAGCCCGTGGCGTCCGCTTGTTGGTAGGCCCCTTCATCCGCCTCAAAACTGCTGACCTTTGCATCGTAGAGCGTCCTGGCCGCACGCCGACCCACGACAGTGCAGCTGCCCTTGTAAAGGCGCAGTCTGGCGGTCCCGGTCACGTGTTCCTGACTCGACCGGACCATATTCATCATGAGCTTCATTTCCGGCGAATACCAGAAGCCGGCGTAAATAAGTTGAGCGATTTTCGGCGACAGCTGATCGCGCATAAGCATGACTTCCCGGTCCATGGTCAGGGATTCGACGGCCCGGTGCGCGGCATAGAGGATAGTCCCCCCAGGCGTTTCGTAGACCCCGCGCGACTTCATGCCGACAAAGCGGTCCTCGACGAGGTCGACGCGCCCGATCCCGTGCACGCCTCCCAGCGTGTTGAGCCTGGCCAGCAACGTCGCGGGCGAAAGGCGTTGCCCATCCACTGCTACAGGCGTACCGGCCTCGAAGTCAATCTCGACATAAGCAGGCTCGTCAGGCGCGTTCCGGGGATCAGCCGTCAACACAAACATATCGGCAGGCGGTTCAGCCCACGGATCTTCGAGTATGCCGCCCTCGAAGGAGAGATGAAGAAGGTTCCGGTCCATCGAATAGGGCTTTTCCGTGGTCACAGGCACCTCGATTCCATGCGCCTTGGCATAAGCGATCAGTTGTCGCCGTCCTTGCAGTTCCCACTTTGGATCGCGCCAAGGCGCAATGATCGTCACGTTCGGTTCAAGGGCAAGATAAGTCAGCTCAAACCGGACTTGGTCGTTGCCTTTGCCTGTAGCCCCGTGCGAGACGGCGTCGGCGTTTTCCTTTCGGAGCACCTCGATTTGCGCCTTCGCAATGAGGGGACGGGCGACGCTTGTCCCGAGCAGGTAGTTGCCCTCATAGATCGCGTTGGCCTGCATAGCGGGAAAGACGAAATCGCGCACGAACTCTTCTTTGAGGTCCTCGACATAGACAGCGCACGCGCCGGTATCCATGGCCTTTTTCCGGGCCGGTTCCGTTTCTTCGCCTTGGCCAATATCAGCAACGAAAGCCACAACATCCGCTTTGTAAGTCTCCCGCAGCCATGCGAGAATCACGGACGTGTCAAGTCCTCCGGAATAGGCTAGGACAATCTTCTTCACTTGCGAACCCATCGTGCTGTTTCCTTATCCTGAGCGCGGTTCTTTTCCGCAGCGCTCTGTTCCTCGTCGGGCCGCCCGGCCCCTCGAGACCCGCCCCGGCTTTCAATTCCGTTCCAGGTAAGCCGACCTGCCCTAATCAGTGGCATTGCTGCCGCTGTCTTCGTCGTGTAGCCAACGCAAGCCGCCCGGCCAACCCTGTGCCGCCATCTCGAGGATCGGATGGTAGTAAGCATTGACGCCGCTGAGGGCGTAATCGTACCTGCCGGCTTCAGCAAGGTCGTAGAAAGCTATGGCGGCGCCGCGGAACTGACTGGTCTTTGCATAGGGCGTGCTGCTTCCGCGGTAGTGAGCCTCAATCAACCCTGGCACAGTTCGCAGATCCCATACCGACGCCGGCCGCCCGTCTGGGTGCCGATACACGATATTGCATGCCTGGTCGACAGCGCCCCAGTGGCGGCTGCGGTACACCTCGACGACTGCGTGCCCGCTATAGGCTTTGGTTGTATCAAAAAGATAGACCACGCGTGCGGCAAAACCGGCCACCTGATACAAGGCGCAGGCCGTGCGCGCCGTATCTGTACACCAATCGGACCCCCGTTGGATAATGGCCTCTTCGGCGCCGCCTACCTCCATTTCCTCGAGCGAACTTGGCGAATGCTTGCTGACTCCCGTGCAGAAACGCGCTATGGCGCCAATCCGCTCTTCGTCCCTTTGGCAGGCTTGACACGCCTCGGCCACATAACGTTCCAGCTCGGGCCGGGTCCCGTGCTCGTACGATTTCGCGGCCGGCATGCCGTTCTGGTACAAGGCTTCGTAGGTTTCCGGGCACAGCCGGATCATGCGGCTCAGCAAGACGCGGTCAACCGATCCAACGGCATGCGTATCGTTCTCAAGCATCATCCGATAGGCAGGCCCGAACTGGCCCAAACCGGTATAGCGTGCAAGATCTACATCCTTCGCCATCCTTCGCCGGCTCCCTATTCGACCCGCAGAAACGCCTTCACGAACTCGAGGCCGAACCTGCAGCGCGCCGAGCCCGCTGTTTCGGGTTCAGACCGTCGTCGCCCCGTTTCATAAGCGTCGTCATTACCGCTTTCTGGGCGTGCAGGCGGTTCTCTGCTTGATCAAACACGACAGACTGAGGGCCGTCGATAACCGCGTCGGTTACCTCGAGCCCGCGCTTGGCTGGCAAGCAGTGCATGAAAACGGCGTCTTTTTTCGCCATGGCCATGAGTGTTTCATTGACTTGATACGGTGCAAAGATCTCGCGTCGCTTCTGGTACTCGGCCTCCTGGCCCATGCTGGCCCAGACGTCGGCATAAACCGCATCCGCGTTTGCGAGGCCCTCTTCAGGATCATGCGTTACCCGGATCTCGCCTTTTGCATGCCGTCGTGCAAAGGCAAGAACATCCGGGTCCACCTCATATCCTTCTGGGCACACCAGCGTCACACTCAGCGGGACCCGCGCTGCAAAGTTGAACCACGACGCGCAAACGTTATTGCCGTCGCCGACAAAGGCCAGCTTGAGGCCTGCAAAGTCGCCCTTATGCTCGCGCAGGGTCTGAGCATCCGCCAGGACTTGGCAGGGATGAAGCTTGTCGGTGAGGGCGTTAATCACCGGGACGCACGCATGCCGGGCGAGCTCGACGACGGTTTGGTGGCTGAACGTCCTGGCCATAATGCCGTCTACCCAGCGCTCAAGATTGCGTGCGACGTCGGCAACGGCCTCGCGTTGGCCCAGGCGGATCTGGCTGGACTCGAGGAGAATCCCGTAACCGCCAAGTTGATAGATGCCTGCGTCAAACGTGACCCTCGTGCGAAGACTCGGCTTCTCAAAGATCATGGCGAGCGTCTGGCCAGCCAGGGGACGGTCCTCTTCTCCCGCACGGCGTTTGCGCTTCAACTCAGCGGACAGCGCAAGCAAATCGAGGATCTCATCCGCAGCCAGGTCGGCCAGGGAAATCAGGTCATGGTACATTAAGAGCCTCCCAACGCTTCGTCAAGCGCATCGGCCACGCGGTCGACTTCCTCTTTGGTTACGATGAGAGCAGGCACGAAACGGAGGACATTCGGCCCGGCTGGGCCGCAGACAATGCCGGCGTCAAGCAGTTTGGCAATAACGGGGGCCACGGGTTCGGCCAGCTCGATGCCTATCATAAAGCCTTTGCCGCGGACCTCGACAACGTTGCTGTGGCGGCCGGCAATCTCCTTCAATCGCGTCATGAAATGGCGGGCGGTTTCCGCAACCTTGTCGAGAAAACCCGGCTTGACAATCTCGGTAACGGTTGCCAACGCAGCAGCCGAACACAACGGATTACCGCCAAAAGTCGTAGCGTGAGAACCGACGCCAAAACCCGAAGCGGCCTCCTCCGTGCATCCCATCGCTCCAATCGGCACGCCGTTGCCGAGCGCTTTGGCGATGGTAATGATGTCGGGAGCAACGCCGAAATGCTGGTGGGCAAAAAGCTTGCCGGTTCGTCCCATGCCTGTCTGCACTTCGTCGAATATGAGAAGGAGGTTATGCTCATTGCAGAGCGCCCGAACCTTGGCGAGATAATCGTCGTCGGGAACGCGCACCCCGCCTTCACCTTGGATCGGCTCGACCATGACCGCGCCTACTCGGGGTGTAAGCGCCCTTTCGATCGCCGGCACGTCGTTGTATGGAACGCAGTGGATGCCTTCAAGGAGCGGCTCGAAGCCTTGCTGATACCTGGGCTGACAGGTGGCGGTGATTGTCGCGAGCGTCCTCCCATGAAAAGACTGGTCCATCGCAATGAACTCGGGCTTAGGCGTGCCTTTCTGTGCCCAGTAACGCCGGGCGAGTTTCATGGCGGATTCGTTGGCGCTCGCACCGCAATTCGCGAAAAACCAACGGTCCGCAAAGCAGTGCGCGCTGAGCAGCTCCGCAAGCTTCACCTGGGGTTCGATGTAATACAGATTGGATACATGAACAAGGGTTCGCGCCTGACGGCAAATTGCTTCCGTGACCGCAGGATGGCAATGCCCAAGGCTGGCCACGGCGATGCCCGCAAAAAAATCCAGATACTGCCGCCCCTCTGCATCCCAGAGCGCGGTTCCTTTGCCCCGTACAAAGCAAAGCTTCCGTTCGCCATACGTGTTGATGAGGTACTTGTCGTTGAGAGCCTTTATCTGACTCGTGTTCATAAACTGCGAACCACCTTTAGATTTGCGTTGGACGAGAAACACATATATCCATCAGAAGATTATGCACATGCTGCGGGGCCGTCTAAGCGGCATCGCCCGCCTTTGACTTGCTTTTCGGCTTGCCGTCCCCTCTCGACTCGGACTTGGTCTCGGGCTTCGTCTCGGCCTTGGACTCCGGCTTCGAATCCGATGGGCCTCCTTCTGCGCCTTTGTCGCTCGCCCCAGCCTTGCGCTTGTAGTCTGTCTCATAGAAACCTGAGCCTTTGAAAATAACGCCGGCGCCCGTGCCAATCAGCCGCACGCATGGACCGCCGCACTTTGGGCATTTGACGCGGGGCCTCTCGCTAATTCCATGGAACAGATCATGAATGTGGCCGCATCTCTTACATTGATACGAATAGGTAGGCATATCCGCAGTACTCCTGACTAGAATCTAGGACAAAGAACGCATGCCCCCCAGATCCATCCGGCCTCAATAAAAAGCGGTACTCTAACAACTTCCACCCTTTATTGCAAAAAGCCGAGCGCCTCGACGGCCGTTCCCGTGGTCCTGTTCCTCAGGGTGCAGAGCGTCCGGTAAAGGTTCTCGAAACTGCAGCCGATAAAGATCATGCGCACTGACAGCGATTAGGACAGGCGAATCGGCGAGGAAAAAGAATGGGGACGTTATTCAGCGCATTCGACATTGCGCGCTCGGGGATGCAGGTTGCTCAGGTCCAGCTTGACGTAACCGCTCATAACATCGCCAATGCCACGAAAACAGGCTATTCGCGGCAACGTGCCGAGCTGGCTGCGAGGCAGCCCATATCAATGCCCTTTGGTCAGATAGGCCGAGGCGTTGAAGTTTCCGACATCCGGCGCGTGCGCGACCTGTTTCTCGACCATTCATATCGCCTGCGGTCGGGAGGTCTGGGAGAGGCCGAAACAGCGGCAAAATACTACAGCCTTCTCGAGGACGCCTTTCTGGAACCCACGGAAAACGGTCTGGGCGCGCGGCTCAACTACTTCTTCGATTCGCTCAATGATTTCGCCAACAACGTCGAGTCCGAACCCGTGCGGGAAGCAGTCCTGAGCGAGACCAAGGCGCTCGCGTCGAGCCTCAACGAGCTGGCCGTCCGGCTGCATGAACTGCAAACCGATGCAAACGAAGAGATCCAGGGCCTGGTCCCTGAAATCAACTCGATCGCAGAGCGCCTGGCCGAGCTGAACATGCAGATCCGCATAAGCGAGGCCAACGGCACAACCGCCAACGACCTCCGCGATAACCGGGATGTCCTCCTGGACGAGCTGTCGCGCCTTGTGAATATCAGCACGTCTGACCGTGCTGACGGGCAAATAGACGTGTTCATATCGGGCGAAGTCCTTGTAACTCAGCAGTACAACCGCAGGCTCGAAGCGATCCCGAATGCGGCATTAAGCCCAGACCGAAGCGATCTGCTCGAGGTGCGTTTCGAGGACAATGGCACGACTCCCGAGATACGCGAAGGAGAACTGGCGGGTGCATTCCGCGTACGGGATACGGTCATACCCGAAATCCGCGAGCGGATGGATGCTGTCGCAGCCGCGCTCATCTTGCAGATAAACCGTATTCACAGCCAAGGAAACGGCATCCAAAACCTGTCCGCACCCATCACAGGAGCCTACGCCGTCGACGACCCGGCAGCGCCTCTTAATGCAGCAGGACTGCCCTTTGATGTGTCTTCCGGTTCTTTTGACGTGGCTGTCTACGACGGGTCGGGCGCCTATACGACCACCACGATCACGATTGACGCGTCGAGCACCCTCGAGTCTGTGGCGGCGGCCCTCAACGGCGTTGCCCACCTTGACGCCGAAGCGACTGCCGATGGACGCCTCCGCATCGAACCGGAATCGGGCTACACGTACGCATTTGCCAACGACACCTCGGGCGTACTCGCAGCGTTGGGCGTGAACGTGCTCCTGACGGGCTCGACTATCGGAGATATCGCGGTCAACCAGGACATCCTGGACAACCCTTCCCTCTTGTCTTCCTCCTACAGTCTCGATCCCGACAGCACAGGAGACAACCAAGCGGCCCTGGCCATGGCGGAAGTGCGAACCGGCCTCTACTTCGATTCCGCTTCGTCGACTATCGACGACTACTATGAATCGACCGTTGCGATTCTGGGCATCGAAACACGGGCCAATGAGCAGATCCTCGAGGTCGCCCAGTCCTTTGTCGACGACGCTGAGCAGCGTCGCACGTCCGTTTCAGGCGTCTCGCTCGACGAGGAAGTCGCCCAGCTTATTGTGTATCAGCGTTCTTTCCAGGCATCAGCCCGGGTCATCTCGATTACTGATTCCATGCTCGACACGCTTATCAACGGAACAAGGTAGACTGCAATCCCTCCAGGCAATGAAAAGGCGGTCTCTCTACCAAGACGTTAGGGAGACCGCCTCGTCTGAAATGCAATGATGCGGAGAACCTCAGCTCCGTTTTTTGAGATAGCGGCGCAGGGCGAGGGCCCCTGCTCCCAGCCCCATCAGCGTCATGCTCGCCGGTTCCGGTATTACTTGGATACTGCCCGGCAGGCCCTGGACATTCACCACGTCAAACCCTGGCGAGCCGCCGAAATCGTCCAGGCCGATCACTTGCACGGCCCGCACCTGACCGGCAAACCCTATCGAAGCGAGATCAAAAGCTGTCGTGACGTCGTCCGCCGCTATCCCGAGGAAAAAGTAATCCACCAGGTTCGCGCTGATATAGACTTCAGCCCGTTCGCCGGCGACCCCAACCTCCTGAATGAACAAATCATCTCCTGGGCCGTCAATAACGACCTCGTCCAAGAAACCTACAGTCACATAGGACCCTGTTGGCAGAGAGAGGAAATCCAGCTCTGGTCCCGGATCGTCTCCCAACACCACGTCGAGCGTGACAGGAACGGGGTAAGGACTCGGCCATGTGCCGCCGTAAGGGCCGGCCATGGGGCCCGCCCCGCTGTCATAGTAGTCGTAGACTATATCTGCGTAACCCAAGATGCCCGCAGATGCGTGCGGCGCTGCAAAACATGCAGCGAGCAAACCCAGAACAACGCAGGAATACCGTGTCGTCTTCATCATTTGTTCTCCTTGCCTTACTTTTTCCGGCTGATTGCCCTCATGTCGCTTGTCGTGGAACGCCAGCGGTTCTGACGCCGTTTGGATTCGGCGTAGACTTGCGTTTATCCGCTGTGCCGTACCTTCCGGCTGGCAAGAAGCATAATCCGTGCCGAATGCAACTATAAATGCAAGATATTGATTGGCAAAGGCTTAAAGAGCCTGCGCTCGCTATCCACCGCGTCCGCAGTCTCACCTGTTGTCTAATACTTCTCCACATCTGGCCAACAAATCATCACCCAGAATCCCCATCGGGCTGAAGAGCCCCATGCAAAGCGGCGCCGAGTTCAACGCGCAGCAGCGTGCACCCGTCTTCTTGCGATAGGCCGGATCCGTAATATATGTTGTCTCCGACGCAACTGTGGGCTGTCTTTGTCCGTGCAGTCGTAGCGCCCGAACCCATGCATAGGGAGACCGATCGTGCCTATCGTTCTGGAAGTGTGCCAAATCTCAATGATATTAGTAGCCGCCTCGGCGGCCATGACAGCAGAAGCAGCCGCGGAATCAAACGCCGACTCGAAGGGGTCCTCAGGAATGCCTGACACTTACGATGTCGCAGCCTATGGGGCCAAAGCAGACGGCGTCACCGACGATACCGCAGCGATCCAGGCCGCCATCAACGCGGCGGCAGAGCGGGGAGGCGCCGTGCTGCTGCCGGCGGGCGAGTACCTTGTTGCGGGCAATCTCGATGTGAAGGAGTGCGTCGCGCTTACAGGCCCCAGCCCAAGTCCGATGTCCGTGGGTCAGCGCAAAGGCGCCATCCTGCTCGCCACTGCAGACCGTGGCAACGAAGACGGGCCCGCTTTTATCCACATGACGCATGCGTCGGCCGTGCGGGGCGTCACCGTCTACTATCCTGAACAGAAATGCGACGGCATCGTTCCCTATCCCTGGACCTTTCAGCTCGAGGGGTATGACGGGACAGTCGAGAATGTGACGCTTATCAACAGCTATAACGGCATCCGCACAGGGCCGGGCAGCAACGTCCGCCATCGCATCCGGAGCGTGGCGGGGACCGTGCTGCGCAAGGGCCTGCTGATCGATTCCTGTACCGATATCGGCCGCATCGAGAATGTCCAGTTTCACTGCCACTGGTGGAGCGATTCCGCCTTCGGCGGCCAATGGGAACCGGTTTATGATTACATGTGGAAGCATCTCGAGGCGTTTGTTTTTGCCCGGACGGACTGGGAGTACATGACGAACAACTTCGTATTCCCCGCCAACGTTGGTTGGCGCTTCATCAAGTCCGAAAAGGGCGCCGCCAACGGCCACATGACCGGTTGCGGGGCCGACTCAACGCAGACGGCGGTCCAGGTTGACGAGATTCAGGTCATGGGTCTTTTGATCACGGGGGGCCAGTTTGTTTCTTTCAAAGGCGACGAACCGGTTCAAGTCCGCGTAGCGCCTACGTCCAGCGGCAACGTGCGTTTCGTGAACTGCTCCTTCTGGGGGCCTGTGCAGCACAACGCCGTCATTGAAGGGACCGGATTCGTTTCGTTCAGCGATTGCTTTTTCAGTAACTGGAGTGAGAAGGCGCGTACCGCACCGCTCGTTGTCGCACGGTCGGGGCGCATCCAGATCCAAAACTCGACTTTCGGTACGCCGCAGCCAAGCGTTGAGCTCGGGCCGGATCTTCAACACGCCATTGTGCGCGGCAACAACGGCATTGCCGGCGTGCAAGTCATAAACAACGCGCCCAGAACACTCATCGCCGACAACGAGGAGGATCCGATCTGCTGGACCGACGAAGCGCGCGCCCATTTTACGCTTGACCTTGCGACGCCCGGGGCTGATCGTTACCTCGCGGGTTGGCACGGGCCCGAGCCTGCGACCGAATGGCCGGATCGAGGCTTCAAACGTTGGTCA
>CAZBQH010000606.1:0-5690 GCA_964493915.1 uncultured Nitrospiraceae bacterium | reverse complement strand
GGAGTTCATGAACGGCGGTTGGACCGACGGCTATAACGACGGTTTTTCGGAGGGCCGGGTTTTCGGTGCAAACGACTACGAACAAGGGCTGACCTTTGATTGGCTCGACGCCCTGCTTGACTACGAGGCGGGGACGGACCTGCACTTCGCCGAGGTTGATGTCGGAACGGGTGTATATGGACCCGTTATCCTCTATGAGTACGGGGTCGATCCTGCGCTCAAAACCACAATCCCACGCCGACGCGCCGCGGTCGGGATGCTCAACAAGATCCGCGCAGACGGCGCTGAAGCTAAAACCGACGACGACATGTACCGCGGCTTCCCGGAAGACTTGCGCTCGGAATTCGAGGTGGCGCCGGACAACGCGCCCCGCAGCGACCGTTCCTTGCGCCTCGACTCGACCTGGTACCAACGCTTCAACAACTATCTCGACAGCGCCGGGATTGCATCGGCGAAATCTATCCGCACTCGCGTTGCCCGGTAAGCGCGCGAGCTTCCTCACTACAGGCGTGTCCGGTTCGGCAATGAGCCGGACGCGCCCTTCTTATATTCCGTCGCGCCCCATTCCGGGCGGGGCGAGGAATGGAATGTCCACCATCTGTAAGTACGTTTAGATAAACAGTCAAAAGGGGTGCCCTTTGGCGCCTTGCAGGCGGAGGGGATGGACCCCTATCATACCGGGCGTCACGCGATGCTTGGCGTGGCTGAAAAACGGCTAAAGGAGGTTTCTGTTTATGTCTCTCACACCCTCGACCATGCTTCCCCTGGGTACTCAGGCGCCTTACTTCGAGCTTCCTGATACCAATGGGAAGACCGTATCCCTTAACGATTTCAAAGGGTCGAAAGCGTTGTTGGTCATGTTTATCTGCAACCACTGCCCCTATGTGAAGCACATCAAGGAACACCTGGCCCGGCTAGTGACGGAATATCAGCAAAAGGGCGTAGGCGCTGTGGCAATCAATTCAAATGACGTGGCGACCTATCCCGACGACCGCCCGGAGGTGATGGCTCGGGAGGTGAAGCAGTTTTGCTATACCTTCCCTTACCTCTACGATGAAAGCCAGGAAATCGCCACAGCCTATCACGCAGCTTGCACGCCCGATCTCTTCGTATTCGACGCTGACCACCGGCTCGTATACCGGGGCCAGTTTGACGGCAGCCGGCCCGGAAATGATCTGCCGGTTACCGGCAGGGATCTGCGTGAAGCCTTGGATGCCGTCCTCGCAGGCGGCAAACCGTCGGAAGACCAGAAGCCGTCGATGGGCTGCAACATTAAGTGGAAACCCGGCAGGGAACCGGCCTATACCAAGTAGTCAAACAGCGGAAAAAGGTACGGGAAAATGAAGTCAAGAACTAGAGAAACGCTAGGACGTCAGAAAACATGGGTGCTCCTTGCAAGCGCGGCGCTTCTGACGGGTATTGTCCTGGGGTGCCAAGCGCGCGAAGAACCCACGGAATCCGTTGGTAAGCCCGCCCCTGTTACGGCGCCGGAGCCCGTCACGCCCGAGGATACGGTAACATCTGAGCCCGGCTCAACGGCTGGAGCGCCTGCGGCAGATGCAGAGTTCACATTGTCGAGCAGCGCCTTTTCAGACGGAGGCGACATCCCGCGCAAGTATACGGGAGAGGGCGAGGATGTCTCGCCGCCGCTGAACTGGACAGATCCCCCGGAAGGAACGCGCGGTTTCGCCCTGATCTGCGAGGATCCGGACGCCCCGGCGGGTCCGTGGGTCCATTGGGCGATCTACGGGATCCCTGCCGATGCCCGGGGGCTTCCCGAAGGCTTGCCGGCAGCGCTTACGCTCGATAACGGGATGCTGCAAGGCAGAAACGGTTTTGGGAACGCAGGTTACGGCGGCCCGATGCCGCCGAAGGGCGCAGCGCATCGGTACTTTTTCAAGTTGTATGCTTTGAGCGAGCCTATCAGTCTGCCTGCGGGCGCTTGGAAGAGACAGCTCGTGAACGCCATGGAAGGAACGATCCTCGCAGAGGCTCAGTTAATGGGACGCTATCAACGGTGACCCATGAGAGCTATGGTATTGCCGGCGCTTAAGCCGATTGAGGAGAATCCGCTCGAACTGCAAGAGGTGGCCGCACCGCAACCCGGAGAAGGGGAAATCCGTCTGCGGGTGCAATGTTGCGGGACGTGCAGAACGGACCTGCATGTTATCGAGGGGGACCTGCCGCAAAAAAGGTTGCCCCTTATTCCGGGTCACGAGATTGTCGGCGTAGTGGATGCCGTCGGCCCCGGCTGCAAGAAAGCCCTCGAGGGCCGGCGAATGGGAATCGCCTGGCTGCGTTACACGTGCGGCCGGTGTTCCTTCTGCAAGGGTGAACACGAGAATCTGTGCGAATCTGCGCGATTCACGGGCTACCACGAGCATGGCGGCTATGCGGAATATGCCGTAGTGCGGGAAGATTTCGCCTACGAGATCCCCGACGTTTTTGACAGCATCCACGCAGCGCCGCTGTTGTGCGCAGGCATTATTGGCTACCGCGCCCTCGAGCGTGCGAGACCGGTCGCGGGCGGTACAATTGCCCTCTATGGGTTTGGCAGCTCAGCCCATGTGGTCCTGCAAATCGCCAAACACAGAGGCATCAGAGCTTTCGTCGTATCGCGCAGGGAGAACCATAGGCAACTGGCGCGTGAGCTCGGAGCTGAGTGGACGGGGGCTAGCACCGCCTCTATGCCGGAGCGTGTCGACTCCGCGATCCTGTTCGCCCCTGTGGGCAGTCTCGTTCCACAGGCTCTCGAGGGCCTCAAGAAAGGCGGGACTCTGGCGGTCGCAGGAATCTACCTGACGGACATCCCCGGCATGCGCTATGAGGATCACCTCTTTTACGAGCGGGATCTGCGCTCCGTCACGTCGAATACCCGGGAAGATGGGCGCGCTTTACTCGAAGAGGCAGCGAGAGTTCCGGTCAAAACCTCCATAACCGCCTACCCCCTCGAGGAGGCGAACCGCGCGCTGCAGGACATGAAGGCAGGGCGGGTTAACGGCACAGCGGTGCTTGTCATTGGAGATCAATGAGCCCGGCAGTATTCTCAGCCTTCCTGAGGGGATTTCTCATGGCCGCAGCCGCCGCATCCGCGGACGTCCTGATTGACAAAGACATCGTGTATACCGTTCCTGACGGGGAGCGGCTTGAACTCACGCTCTACTACCCGGATCAGAAGGTCGAGCTGCTTCGCCCGGCGGTCGTCCTTATCCATGGCGGTGCGTGGCGCACCGGAAGCCGGCGTCAGATGCGCTGGTACGGCGATGCGCTGGCCAGACACGGATACGTTGCAGCAGCGGTAGACTACCGCCTCATGCCCGATTACTCTTTTCCAGCGCCTCTTGAAGACGTGCAGAGTGCGGTGCGCTGGTTGCGCCTGCATGCCAGGGAATATGGCGTCGACGCCGAGCGCGTCGCCGCTTTAGGCACGTCTGCAGGGGGCCACTTGGCGGCCTTGCTCGCCACCACAGATCCGGATAACGATGCCAAGGGAACTGCAAACATGGGCGCGTCGAGCCGCATCGAGGCAGCGATTGTGCTATATGGTGCAGTAGATCTCGTGAAAATGCGCAAACCTCCCTGTATGGCCCGGCTTATCGGAATCACGATGCATTATTTGAAACGTTTTGCCGGACCGGATCGAAAATCTCTCGCGGTGGCCTCGCCCGCAACGCACGCGAATCCAGACACGTGCCCCCTCCTGCTCATCCATGGAGAGGAAGACCGCATCGTGCCTTATGAAAACGCCTTGCACTTCTACGACCAGTTGCGCGGGCTTGCTGTGCCGGTACGGCTCATCACGGTTTCTGGCGGCCGACACGCCTTCGACCGGATCAATTCCCGCCAACGAGAAGCTGTTTTTGAAGAGATCCTCGCCTTTCTTCGTCAGTACCTTTAGCTGTCGGGAAGGGCCCGTTTTGCGTCAAGTGAAAAGGAGAGCTACGTTAGCGTGATGAAAGAGGCACTATTCCTAGCTCTGGCGATCGCCGCGGCAGATAGATGCCCGGCGACCGGTGATCTTGCCAGAACCAAGGTTGTCTATGCACAACCTGAAGGACATCCCCTACGCGCAGAATTGCTCC
Organism: uncultured Nitrospiraceae bacterium; assembly: GCA_964493915.1. Classification (GTDB taxonomy): domain Bacteria; phylum Hydrogenedentota; class Hydrogenedentia; order Hydrogenedentales; family SLHB01; genus CAZBQH01. The sequence goes on along the minus strand of CAZBQH010000606.1, from coordinate 1,608 downwards.
TCCCTTCCGATAAGGGCGATGGACTGCGGCCAGGCATTGTGCTCATCCACGGGGGGGCCTGGTTCGCCGGTTCAGGACCGTACATCATTCGTTGGTACGAGAACGCCTTTGCCGAACACGGCTACGTAGTGTTGTCGATTCGCTACAGGAAAATGCCCAGGCATCCCTTTCCGTGCTGTCTCCACGATGCGAAAGCGGCTGTACGCTGGCTGCGCCTGCATGCGCCGGAATACCGTGTGGACCCCAACCGCATCGCGGCGATGGGCAATTCCGCAGGGGGACACCTCGCGGCTTTTCTCGCTGCTGCGAAACCCCGAGACGGTCTCGACGGTTCTCAGAACGCGGGACCCTCGTCAAGTGTCCAGGCAGCCATTTCCCTATATGGTGCGGTCGATCTGACGTTCTACCAAGGAGGTCCGCCGATACGGTTCCTGCGCAGAACATCATCGGGGTATGTGGGCCGTTTCGTCGGTGCTGAGGCAGATGTAAAAGGCGTGGACCATGCTTTCGCAGCCGCCTCTCCAATTACGTATGCTTCTCCGGACACCGCGCCTCTGCTGTTCATCCACGGGACCGGCGATTGGGTCGTGCACTATAATCAGTCCCGGGCCTTCTACGAACGCCTGTGCGACTTAGGCGTACCGGCTCGGCTCGTCACGATCCCGTGCAGGGGACATGGCTTCGACTACCTGCGGCACGGATTGCGCAGAGAGATTTTCGAGACCATGCTTTCCTTTCTGGATCAAAACCTCAGGCACACCGCCTGAAACAAGGCCGCGGCGCAACACGAGGGTCACCCTATGGCCGCATATGACGGATGGGCGGATTACTATGACCTGATCCATACGGGGACCGAAGGCGATGCCGAGTTCTATGTGGGCCAGGCTGTCAAACGGGGCGGTGCCACCCTCGAGCTGGGATGCGGCACCGGCAGAATCGCCATCCCCATGGCAATGTCCGGGGTCGATGTAACGGGTCTCGACAACTCGAAAGCCATGCTGGACATCTGCCGACAGAAAATCGACGCCTTAGGACGACTGCCCGGCAGCCTGTCGCTTGTCGAGATGGATATGACGAACTTTGAACTCGGCCGGCAGTTCGATCTCATCGTCATGCCTTACCGCGCATTCATGCACCTCTTAACACCCGACGACCAACGCAGTTGTCTGAAGACCGTTCGAAGACACCTGAAAGCGGACGGCGCCTTTATCTTCAACGTCTGGATTCCCAGGCCCTCAACTATTGCACCCCATCTCGGCGAAAACGGCGGCGCGTTCCGCCTGGCAGGGCGCTACCCTGTGCCGAATGAAGATCTCACGGTTGTGAACCACTACGCAGTTGTCTACGATGAGGAACACCAATGGATCATCGAGGAGCATACTCTCCACGAGATGACTCCCGAGGGGGAGGTTCAAAGGACCGTTATATTGCCCGTGATCAGGCGCTGGACATGGCCTCGTGAAACCATGCTCCTCCTCGAGACGTCTGGTTTCGAGACGGAGGCCGTGTTTGGCGACTTTCATTGCTCGCCCTTCGACGGAAAAAGCACTGAAGCAATTTACATCGTCAGGAAGGTAAAGTCGCCATAAGCCCCAACACGACAACAGG
>CAZBQH010000605.1:0-2638 GCA_964493915.1 uncultured Nitrospiraceae bacterium | reverse complement strand
CTCCATTCGCCGACCAGCGAGGGCTTGCCATCCATGCGCCGGCTTGACACACACAACTTCTGCCGCTGGGCTGACCGGCGCTGTCCAATGCCCTTTTCTGCCAAACTAAGGGTCGCACGTCTTGTCCATAGACCTGCTGCCTTTGTCAGGCGATGAAGCCCCCAGCATGTTGGGATGGGGCCATTGGAGATTCTGGGTCCTTGTATGGCGGCTGGTGAGCCGAACCTGTATACTCGTGCGGAGATCGACATTCAAGCGAGTCGGGCTGGATGCAAACGGTACGAGCTCATGAGCGACTCTAGGAAACAAGGTATATTGATGCTTGTCGAAAACCTGTCTGTGCCTTTTGACCGCCGGGTTTGGCGAGAAGCGACTACCCTGCGCGATGCCGGGTATAGCGTAACGGTCCTGTCTCCAAAGGGAGAACGGTGGGACACGCGGGGCTACGAATGCATTGAAGGGATACACATCTACCGTTACAGCATGTGGGAGGCGAAAAGAGGAGGTACCCTCGCTTATTTGCTGGAGTACGGGCAAGCTCTTGTTATGATGTCTTTGATTACACTGTGGGTCTTTTTCCGCCATGGTTTCCGAACAATCCATGCGGCGAACCCGCCGGATCTTCTCTTTCTTGTGGCCCTTCCTTACAAGCTGTTTGGCGTTCGGTACGTTTTCGACCAACACGATCCGAGCCCCGAGACCTACATTCAGAAGAAACAGGGTCATGTGAGGCCAGGGATGGTCAAGGCCCTTAGATTTCTCGAGAGACTGAGCTATTGCGCTGCCAACCTCGTAATAACGACGAACGAATCGATTGGCGCGTTGGCGCGTTCACGGGGCGGATGTCAAGCGAGCCGGGTAAGCGTCGTACGAAATGCTCCCCGTCGAGAGGAGGTCCAGCATATCGAACCCGACATGGCGCTCAAACAGGGGAAACCATTTCTCATTGTCTATGTTGGTGTTATGGGTAGTCAGGATGGCGTGGATCATTTGCTGCAGGCTGTTAGCGTCTTGTGCCGCCGGCGCCCGCAACGCGATTTCCGGCTCTGTCTCATTGGGGGAGGGGACGAGCTGGAGAAGATGCGGGCCTATGCCGGCGAGCTAGGGATTGCCGAGCAGGTAGAGTTTCTGGGCATGGTCTATGACAAGTCCCGAGTTTTCCAGGCAATTGCAACAGGCGATGTCTGCGTGTGTCCAGATCCCAATACCCCCACTAACGACCTGCTCACGCTGATTAAGCAAATCGAGTATATGGCTTTGGGCAAGCCTGTCGTGGCTTTTGATCTGGTTGAAGTGCGTCGTTCCGGTGCCGACGCGGCTCTATACGCAGATGATGACGAAGCTTTAGCAGAGCTTATCGACCGCCTTCTGGAAGACGCTGAATTGCGCAAAACGCTCGGGGAACGGGGACGCAAGCGGTTCGAGGAAGAGCTTTGCTGGGAACGCTCCGCTGAGAACCTTCTAAACGCATATGCTGCGCTGATGTCCCAAGCGCATAGCTAAGGGGTACAACATCCTCGCTCCATTGCAGCCCGCCGCGCAGGAAACACCCAAACCAACTTACCGCCGCGGCGGGAAAAGACCTACAGCTATAGCGGACCGGTCCCGTTTCAAGCCGGCGGCGCCTCTTCTAGACGAAGGGATGCGGCATCGGCCAGGGCTTCGCCTGCCTTATCGCTTCCATAGCGGGCCAGCACATACTCGACAGCGGGGAGAGGGCCTTCCTCCGGCACATCGTACCAAAGGCGGAGCAACTGCCATTCGCCGGGCTTGGTCACAACGCGACGCAAAGTTTGCCTTTCTCCGCCCTCCGGGGTCACGATGAGAATTAAGTGCACCTCCTTTTCGGTAGCGCCTTTTGCCCATGCCTGCGCCACAAGGCGCTTCCCGTGGTCGGCCTCAGTGAGCTCCACCTTTTGCGCCAGGGCCAAGGTGCCCGTCTCTATTTTCGGGAAGGATACCGCGTAGTGGCCCTTAGGACGGTCAGGGGTCCTTACGAATTCTACGTCTGTCATTTCGTTGCCGCCCCATGTCCGAACGAGCCAGTCTTTTGGCTTTTCCGCATCCCAGAAGCCTAAGGCGTCGAAATCGCCGTTTTGCAGCAGGTTCTGCCGGCTTGCCTGCTCGGGCGGCGCTTGATCAGCCAACATCAGTGAAGCAGGGCCGATCTGTACGGGTTCTTCGCCGTCGGCTTTACAGATGATCGAGAACACAAAACCGTTTTTCGTGTCTCCAGAGGCGACTTCCTCATGCAGTGTCAGTTCATGCCATTGCCCGTCGCCGGGATGGAGTTTCAGAAATCGCTGTTGTTCCCTTGGTGCACCCCATGCGAGAACTAAGCCAAGCGACGCCGGGCCCGACGCCTTTCCCCACACCCCAGCCTTAACGGACTTTACGCTTGGGTCAAGGCCCTGAACGTCCTCGATTTTCTGCCTGATCACAACACCTTCATGGTTTCCCGGGACGTTCAGCACGTAATCCCCAGAAATGCTTTCAGGCGCTTTGGCGCGCTCGACCTTGCTTGCGCTCGACCCGCTCACCAACCAAGCCCGGGAGATGCGTCCGGGCGCCGCGGCGGAGTCGGGGAGCTCGGCGAACTGAGGGTCTGCCAAAAGCTGCTGCCCGACGGCGGCCGCCT
>CAZBQH010000604.1:0-2913 GCA_964493915.1 uncultured Nitrospiraceae bacterium | reverse complement strand
GGCAAGCCCATCGCGGCCAGACAGTCCAAACCCGGCCGATTCATGCCCGAAGACTTCGTCGCGCCAGCACCAGAATAGGATCATGTCGGCACCGCACGCAATCCCGTTCCAGACCCACCGTTGCTGCGAGAGCGCGTCTACAGGCTGGAAGATCCGAAAACCCTGAGCGGCGCGTCCACCCTGGACTTCGCTCAGCCATACTTGCTTGCCGTTGGCCGCTGATTTGACCAACTCGACCCGGGTGCCGAAATCAGCATCATCGAGCCCCTGCCATTTCGGAAAACTCGAGCAACCTACACCGTCGAGGTGGTCTGCAAGGCTCCAGTCGTTGCCCCGGTTGACGGCGTGGTCTTGTTCTCCACCGGGCATAAGCGGGCTGGGAACGGCCCCATGGACTGTCACGGGCCGGTTGGGATCGATCTTCTTAATGACGTCATAGCGCGCCTTGGCATGCCGATCGGCGCGGACAGTCAGGAAATGCTCAAACGCCATCATTTCCGTATAGGGGCGTTGGGGCGACTTGCCGGGCAGCACTTCTTTGAAGGCGCCATAGCGGCGTTTCCATGCCCTGTTGAGCCCGTCGAGGTTGCCGTAGACCTCCTCAAGCCAGTTCCGGAAGGCAGCGAGCGTATGTTCGCAAAAGCAGACCAGGCCGTCTGCTTGGACGTTCCAGCGCAGTTCATTCCACGCGTCCCACCCCAGGACAGGCTCGGCCTTGCTATAACGACTGGCCGTTTCCTCGAGAAAGCGCTGCATTCGGAACCATACCCCGGGATGATCGAAGCAGCCGCCAGGCGTGAGCCCGAAGTGACACTCAATCCTGTTGGACGAGATGACCTTCCGGCCCAGGTGGTCGACCATTTCGCTTCCGGGGACCTCCGCATGAATCCAGTAGGGCTGGACCTCGGCGATGGTGCTCAGGACGACCCCGAGACCATGTTTGGCCGCCAAAGCGACCAGCCGGTCATAGTCGTCGAAGCGGAATGTGCCGGGTTCTGACTCGACCCAGCTCCACAGCACCCAAAGCTGCACGGCGTGGAGCCCGGAGTCTTTGATGCGTGCGAAGTCGTCGTCCCAATAGCGTTCCATGGGGAATGGAGCGCGGTAGTATTGAACCCCAAGACGCATCGCAATACCTTTCTAAGCCCGGTACAGGCTGCGGCCGAGTCCCATGGCTTCTTTACACGCCTCGACCGTATCAAGCGCGGTCGGCGTTACGCGCTTGGCATTTTCCCGCAGGAAGTCCTGCACAAAGTCGTCGGTGTTTCCCGGCGCATTGAAACGTTCGATGATAGGTTCGTTGAACGCCGAGATATGCTTGGCCAAGGTGGTCTTAAGCGTCCCATAGAACTTCTCGCCGCGCCGGTACTTCCCGACGAAGTCAAGGTAGACGTCTTCGGGCGCCAACAAGTTGAGCAGGCGATAGAGCGCTCCAACGCTAGGGGGCATCTGTGGGATGACAACGTCGGGATCGTTGCTTTCGCCGTCGAGCGGCAGCGGGTCCGTTGTCGTCTGCACCGACCTGATCTTTTTAAGCACCGCTTCCCGGCCGTCAAGCAGATCCAGCGTGTTGTTTTCGCTCTTGCCCATCTTCTCGGAACCATCGAGTCCGGGCAATCGGATCGCGCCCCGCGCCACCGGAGCAGGCACTTTCAGTACCTCGCCGAAACGGCGGTTGAACTTCTGTGCGATATCGATTGCCATCTCGACGTGCTGCCGTTGATCGTCGCCTACGGGCACCTTGTCAGCTCTGACAATCAAGATGTCCGCAGCCATCAGAACGGGGTACCCTAACAGCCCATAGGACAACGGGTTTCCATCCAGGCCTTCGGGACTGCTGGGAAGTTTGTTCAGTTTGTCTTTATACGTTGTGCCGCGTTCGAGATGGCCGATGTTTATTACCATGCCCAGCAGCAGCGACAATTCGGCAGTGCAAGGCAGGTCGCTCTGCCGATAGATAATCGACTGGTGCGGGTCGAGACCGCAGGCTACCCAAGTGCGCAGCATGTCAAGCGTCTGACGGACAAAGTCGAAAGGTTCCGTGATGGTAGTCAGTGCGTGATAGTCGGCGATGAAATAGTAGCAGCGTTTGCCCTGCTGCTGGAGCTGGATAAAGTCCTTGAGAGCGCCGAAATAGTTGCCAAGATGCAGCCGGCCTGTCGGCCGAATACCGGACAGAATGATTTCCTGCTGGTTCTCCATTGCTTTGCTTTCTTACGTCCTCGATGCTGGTAGTCTTCGGAATTGCCAAGAATATGTAGAGCACTGAGCATACCGCAAACGGTATAGATCAATCCAGAAAAGCCTGTGCGGCGCTTCCTGACCGGAGCCCTAAGACTATTTCGCAATGCGGTCCGCATCAAAGGATTCAGGCAGAGCTGCGATTTGCCTCAGATAGGTTTTGTACTCCTCGAAGGAGAATGGCGGTTGGCCCAGAAGATAGTGGTTGCCATGCGATACACCGTCCAGCTCCCAGGAGATGAGGAACAACCGATGTTCACTGCGGCTCACCGGGATCCTGCCCAGCTCGCGGTTTGAATTGGGCTCGACATCGAATGAACCAGCCAGCAGGTTTTCACCGCTGTCCGCATCGACGATTGAGAAATCGCCGGCCTGCCGGGCCAGACTGTCGTTGCCCGCTACGACACGGCAATGCCACTGCTCGGGCTCGTCTACCATGACGCATAAAGGGGTCTGCACCCGTTTGATGTACCAATAGGCGAGTTTTTTCACGAAGTAGTAGTCGACGACCGCATCCGAGAACTGCGGCCAACAGTCGATGACGTTCCACCAGATGATGCCGGTCTTGCGCCATTTCCTGATCCGGAACGACTCGATGAAATACTTTTTCGCCTCGGCTTGGCTGATTTGGGAAGCCCGCGCAAACTCGTCGAGGGTGTCCGGGGGAAAGCC
>CAZBQH010000603.1:0-4626 GCA_964493915.1 uncultured Nitrospiraceae bacterium | reverse complement strand
TTACGGGGCATGGGTGCTTCCTTTCTGGGTCAAACGACCCGGTTTCTTTTCTAAGCACATCATGCCCTCTTTTTGCTGAACTTGTGAAACATAACCCATAAATGCTCTCAGAACAACTCGCAGAAAAGGGGGGAAAACGCAGTAAAAGACCGTAATCCCTGGCCGATCTATGTGTTCTTTATTGCCTTTTGCCGGGCGTGTTCAGCGCTATGATCACAAGAAAGGAACGCGCGTTCGAGTCTGAGGATTATATCTGAGGATTATATATCGCATAGAAGACTTGTTGGGCGATCTGACGAGGCAGATCCATGGACCCGACGGCAGATTCTAAGGTCCAGGCAGTGGGACAATCGGAATACGGACGGCGTAACGATGGAGGAAGGCGCTATGACCACAACCGACAAGCGTGACGACGTTGAAACAATCCTTCAAAAGAACGCCAAAAGCACCGCGAAAGCTTGGCTTCCTCGTTCGTCCAAGGGCGCAGACCTGTCTGAGAAAGAGCGGGGAAGACGGCATAGGATGCGCCGTGTAAGGCAACACCCATGCCGCGGCGTATAAATAGGGCTATAGGCCGCCTTGTAGGCCTCCTTTTGCGCAGACAGCGCGCACTCGATAGTGAGGCGCACACCTAGAAAAGGAAGAGCTTACGAGAAAAGGGCTTATCGTCGCCGTGTGGGCAGTCGCTATGTTGCCCGCGCTGTTGAGCTGCCATCAACCGCAGACTGCGGTTTCGCGCGCGTTGCGTCTGTTATGTGCGACGCAAGTCCATTCATCTCGCGTGACAGGCCCGGCAAAGGACTATGCGGGAAACTGGCCCCAGTGGTTCTATATAAAAGACGCGGGACGCCTGCGTTTTCGGGAAGTCAGTCCATTCACAGCAACATTTATCCATCACGCTCTCACGCTCCTCGTGGAGGACAATGCAGATGCGCTAGGGCTAACTTCCAGGCAACTAAGACAAGCCCGTGCGATGCGAAAAAAAACGATCACTTTTTTGGAACGGTTTCGTGCGGCATCCCCCAGCCTCGACGCAAACACTTTCGGCTTCTGGCCTTACGACAGACGGACAGAACCGCCGTCTCTTGTCGAACAGCTCTTTTCTATTGTTTTGCGCGGGCCGGTTCTGGGAGGAAACCGCGTTCCCATCAACATGGATTTCTTTCCGAGAGAGTTGGCGATTCCGAGCGACGCCGACGTAACCGGCACAGTCTACGCGGCCCTCCTCGATAACGCGATCCTTGACGACGGACGCATGCCTTCCAACGTCATCAGCCGCTTCTACAGCGACTGGCGCGACTTGGGCCAAGTTCCTCGCCGCCTCAACCCTTCCTGGCTTCCCTCGCAGAGCGGCGCCTTTCTCACGTGGCTCAACTACCAGCCGCCAGAGAGCGATCCATTTCCCAATGACGTCGACTTAGCCGTGAACGCAACCGTGCTCTTTGCATTGGGCCGTTACGGTCTGCTCGAAACGCCGGGGTGTGAGCAGGCTGTCGGCCTTATCAACGAAGCAACGCGGCTAGGCCTTCATCGCACGCATCCCGAGGAAATCAGTGATTACTATCCTGACAACTATGCTTTCCATTATTTCGTCTCGCGCGCATACCGTGAAGGCGGGGTCGATGGGCTCCGACCCGCTGCAGAACTACTAGCCGACACTATCGAGGCAGAAGCCATCGACGACGGCGCTGGTTGTATTCATTGGGACAAGGGAGCACCTCACCTGAACACGGCGTTCGCCATACTTACCTTGCTGAACACAGGCCGGTACGGCGCCTTGACCGACGGAGGGGCGGCATACCTTGAAAAAGAACAGGACCCTCAACTCGGCGGTTGGGACGAAGGGGTCTTCTTTGTAGCGCGGCTCGAGGGAGGTCAAGAGGTCTGCTGGGTGTCCGCAGCCTTCACAACGGCTATGGCTCTCGAAGCGCTATGCCAATATGAAATGAGCGGCTGCGCATCTCCTCGGACGCTCAGGTTGTCCGTTAATTCCTCAATTGAGGCGGACGTTTCTGCCTTCCGCTAGAGGCCGACACTTTCTTTTCGCGCTGCAATCCGCCGCGTAACTTGACGCTCGGCAGCGGCTTTTAGTATAGTCCTTTTGTTTTTGCGTGGCATAGCTTTCTCTTGCCCGGTTGCCGTGCAGCAGCGAACCTCAAGAGCAACGGGGCGCCGTGTGTCCCCACAGAATCCACAGTGAGCAGTGCCAATCTGTTTGGCACGGAAGGAGAGATTGGAAAATGGCTAAGAAGAACGTTTACTTCTTTGGCGGCGGAAAAGCCGACGGCAAGGCCGAGATGAAAAATCTGCTCGGAGGCAAGGGCGCGAACCTTGCTGAAATGGCTGGGCTAGGCATCCCTGTGCCCGCAGGATTTACCATCACGACCGACATGTGCACGGAATACTACCAGAACAAGGGCAAACTGCCGAAGGCCCTCGATGAAGAAGTTGCTAAGGCCATGAAAAAGGTCGAGGGCGTCATGAAAAAGAAGTATGGCGACCCAAAGAATCCCCTCCTGGTGTCGGTCCGCAGCGGCGCCCGCCGATCCATGCCGGGCATGATGGACACCGTGCTCAACGTGGGTCTCTGTTCGAAGACATTGCCTGGGCTTGTGGAGAAAACGAGGGATGAACGTTTCGTATACGACGCCTATCGACGTCTGATTACGATGTACGCCGACGTGGTCATGGAAAAGGCGGCCGGCCTTGAGCCAAAGGACGGCGAAACTGTTCGCGAGAAGCTCGAGGACGCCATGAACGCGGTGAAACGGAAAAACGGCATTACGCTTGATACACAACTCACCGGCGAAGACCTCAAAGCGCTCTGCGAAGAGTTCAAGGACATCGTGAAAGACGCTATTGGAAAGCCTTTTCCGGACGACGCCGAAGAGCAGCTTTGGGGCGCAATTAAAGCCGTGTTCCAATCGTGGAACGGCCGGCGCGCAAGATCGTACCGCCGTATCGAAGGGATTCCCGACGATTGGGGCACGGCGGTCAACGTGCAGTCGATGGTCTTTGGGAACTTGGGCGAGACCTCGGCAACGGGCGTGGCCTTCACGCGCGACCCCGCCACGGGTGAGAACGTATTCTACGGCGAGTGGCTCATCAACGCCCAAGGAGAAGACGTCGTTGCAGGAATCCGAACTCCGCATCCGCTGAACAAAGCCACGAAGCGCGCCGAGAGCACGGAACTCGAGTCGCTCGAGGAAAAATGGCCGCCTGTATATAAACAGCTTGTCGGCATTCGGAACAAACTCGAAAAACGCTACAAAGACATGCAGGACATCGAGTTCACGATGGAAGATCGTACGCTCTACATGCTGCAAACCCGTACCGGGAAGCGGACCGGAACGGCTGCCATCCGAATGGCCGTCGAGATGGCGTCAAAAGAGAAGCTTATCTCGAAAGAAGAGGCCATCCTTCGGGTGAATCCCGAGGCCCTCGACGAACTCCTGCACCCAATGCTGGACCCGAAGGCCGAGAAAGAGGCCAAGGTATTGGCAAGCGGTCTGCCGGCAGGTCCGGGTGCAGGCGTAGGCCAAGTCGTGCTCACGGCGGACGACGCTGAGCGCTGGGCCAACGAGGGCAAGAAAGTCATCCTCGTCCGCAGTGAGACCTCCCCGGAAGACGTGCATGGCATGCACGTTGCCCAAGCCATCCTTACAGCCAAAGGCGGCATGACCAGCCATGCAGCGCTTGTAGCTCGGGGCTGGGGAAAATGCTGCATCGTGGGCTGCGGCGCTTTGCACATCAATATGCGCGAGAAGGAGATCACCGCGAACGGCCTCAAGATCAAAGAAGGCGACTGGATCTCAATGAACGGAACGAAGGGCGTGGTCTACGTCGGGCAGGTTGCGGTCATCCCAGCCGAACCTGAACAGAATCCGTTCTACGCTAAGCTGATGAAGTGGGCCGACGAGGCAAGGCAAATCAACGTACGTGCCAACGCGGAGCGACCTGAGGATGCCGAGCAGGCCCTCAAACTGGGCGCCGAGGGCATCGGGCTGGCTCGAACCGAGCACATGTTCTTCCAGCCCGAGCGCATCATCCATATGCGCGAGATGATCCTTGCGGAAGATGAGACCGCGCGGCGCGAGGCAGTCATGAAGCTGTTGCCGTATCAGAAGACCGATTTCCTTGGTATCTTCGAAGTGATGAAGGGAAAACCCGTGACGGTGCGCCTGCTCGATCCGCCCCTTCACGAATTTGTGACCCTCGATGACAAACAGGTCGACGAACTCTCCAGGCAGATCGGCATTCCCGCAGACAAGATCCGCGCCCGGATCGCTGCCCTCCACGAGCTGAACCCAATGCTGGGGCATCGCGGTTGCCGCTTGGGCGTGGCTTATCCGGAAATCACGGAGATGCAGGTCCGCGCCATTCTCGAGGCGGCTGCTGAACTGCAGAAGGAACGCGCGAAGGTGCTTCCGGAGATCATGGTGCCGCTTGTCGGCCACGTCAACGAGCTTAAGAACCAGGAAGCTATTATCCGGAAGGTGGCCGAAGAGGTGAAGCAAGAATACAAGCTCCGCAAACTCGACTACTTGGTAGGAACCATGATCGAGATTCCTCGCGCCGCACTCACGGCGGACCAGATTGCCGAGGTGGCTGAGTTCTTCAGCTTCG
>CAZBQH010000602.1:0-12099 GCA_964493915.1 uncultured Nitrospiraceae bacterium | reverse complement strand
GGCAAAAGACCCTTCTGATGCGGAAAGCGGCGGCAACATTGTGGAAATCCCGTAGAAGGCCTGCAGAAAGGCGCATGCTCACGGCCTGGCTAGGTCTGTTCTGTCTATTCCTCGCGTTGCCGTCGCCGCCGTGCATCGCGCTGGAATTGTGGTCCAGCCAGCATGATGAGCAGTCCCTTACGATGCTGACCGGACTGAAGTTTACTACGCTGCTGTCGCGCGCCCAGGACGCCCCGCTCCTGTTTCCCGAGCGCAACAACGCCTTAGGCCTGGGCCGCCTTCGCTTCGATTTCAACCTCCAGCTAGATGAAACATGGGGCGCTCAACTCGCCTATGAGCAAAGGGCAAGCAAGACGTGGGGAGAGCGCGGCGCCATAGCGGGCGCGGGCGTGCTTACCGGATTCGAGCAGGTCCCTTACCGCCTCAACCAACTGGACTGGCACCTTTCCGGCAGCGACAGCTTCTCCCACCGTCACGAGATAGATCGCGCGCTTGTACGTTGCCATGTTTGCTGGGGCGATATCACCTTGGGGCGGCAAGCTATCGGCCTCGGCCGCGGCGTTATCTTCAGCGCGATCGACTTTTTTGCGCCCTTCTCACCCCTCGACGTTGACCGGGAATGGCGGCGCGGCGTAGACGCTGCGCGTGTCGAATACCGGCTGAGCGACACCAGTGCAGTCGAAGGCGTTGCTGTAGCAAGCGAGGAGTGGGAGACTGCAGCGCTCTTGGGAAGATACCGCGGCTATGTAGGCAACATCGATGGGGAACTGCTTATCGGGAAACGCGCAGAGGATGTGTTCGCCGCCTGCGCCGTCTCGGGGGTTCTGGGAGAAGGGGAGCTCCATGGCGAGCTGGCTTTGTTCCGTACGCCTGAAGCCGAACGCTACGAGACGTTTCTTGGTTTGAATCGGGTCGTGGCAAAGGCCGTTGTCGGCGGGTCCTACACCTTCAACGTGGGCAACGGGCTTTCCTTCTGGTTGGAGTACTTTTACGGCGGATTCGGACTCGAGAGCACGGACGACGCCTTCAAGGCAGCGCGCAGTCTGGACTATCAGCAACGGTTCGCATTGGGCGACCTTCAGGTTCTTGGCCAACACGCAGTGGGAACCCAGCTTATCTACCCGATCAACCAGTCCTGGTCCGCGTCCTTGCTTGCCTTGGCGAGTCCTTCTGATTGGTCGGGTGTTGTCTCGCCGACTCTGAGTTGGGACATATCCGACCACAGTTCCTTGCGGGCAACGGGACTTCTCTCGTGGGGAGAAAGACCGCGAAAGCGCCGGATAGGGAGCGAATACGGGGCGTCGCCCGCGAGTCTCTTGGTGCAACTCAGCTTCGCATTCTGAGACGAAACGTGCTGCCGTTACGGTGTTTCGAGCGGAAGCTTGTCGGGCGGGATGTAATCGCCAAGTTGTTCCCGTGCCTCTTCGAGCCGTTTCCGCTGCTGTGCAATGATCTGCTTAAGCGCCTCGGGCGCGTTCTCGACGTGCTCGCGGTGGTACTTCTCGACCCGATCGAGCTTGGCCAGGTTTTCCTTAACCCGGATTGTGAACTGCCTGGCGTAGTCTTCCAGCGTATAATCTTTGCCCAGCAGATCCTTGAAAAGCGGCTTAAGATCTTCATAGCACGGGATAAGACCCGTAGGCGCGCGCCGGGAACCCGCTTTTCCGTGTATGCGAAGGACCATCCACTTGACCCACACATGCTTGTCGCGCAAACCGTTCACGAATTTGCCGTTCGCGTCGCGCAAAAAGTAATTGACTCCGAAGACCAGCGGCGGTTTGGCAAGCTTCCTGCCGAAATCGAGATTGTTCTGGATGTACTTTCCGAGAGGAATAGCAACAAAGTCTTGGATGCTCATGAGGTTGATTTCGGATACGCCCTCTTTGCCGATGATGGCAAAAGTGGTCTCGGTTTCGAGGCACGCCCCGTACATGCTAATCCCATGCTCCCAACTGAAACCCTGCTGGCATGGAACGTATGCTTTGGCGTCGCGCCCGCCATACATCATGCCGGACAACTCGACTCCTGCCGGGTTCTCGAGCTCGGGATCGCAATTGTCAAGAGTCCGCAAGGCTACCGTATAACGCGCGTTTTTGTGGGCGAGAGGGATCTCGTTCCCTTTCTCATCTTTCTTTCCCTCAAACCACGGTCCTGAGAAATTCTCGCCGTCGTCAGGCGTCTCCATGCCCATGCCAAGCCAGTACGGTTTGCCGTCCTTGGTTAGAACGTTCGAGAAAATGACCTCATTCGGCTTGTTGAGCACGTCCCAGATCGCTGGGTCGTCGTTCTGGTTAACGTTCTGGATAATGCCGAAGATCCCCGACTCGGCGTTGACCGCCATGCAACGGCCGTCCACAGACCGGAAGTAGGCGATATCGTCGCCGAGAATGGTCTCGCCCGGCAGCATAGCCGTCGAGGTCTTTCCACATGCGCTCGGAAATGCTCCGGCCAGGTAGGTCTTGCGGCCATCTTTGCCCTTGACGCCCATGAGAAACATATGTTCCGCGAGCCAGCCTTCCTCGTCCGCCCGCTGGATAGTCAGGCGCAACGCCAGCTTCTTAAGTCCCACCGTATTGCCTGCATACTGCGTATTAACGCTGTAGACCGTGTCAGTGGTGTGATCGATGTAGATTCGCTTTTTGTCTGTCTCGGCGCTCACCTTTCGTTCGTCGAGCCGGCCGGCGGAATGGAGGATTGTGAAAAAGCGGGCCTTCTCGCCCAGCCGCCGGAATTGCTCGTAACCGGTCCTATAGAGAAGATCCAAGCTGTGCGAGACATAAAAGGAATCCGTGCACTCGACGCATGGAATGCTGAATATCGAGTTGCGCGGCCCGAGGATCATGAACCGCACGGCCATAATATGGCCCTTCATGGACCCCTTGAGCAGATTCCGAACCTCTGCCAATCCCTCGTCCCGGTCCATCTGATTAAGCGCCTTGCTCAACGTTTCGTTCTTGGGCACCAGGTACCGCGTTACTTCACGGTCGCGCCCCTGATCATTTATACCGTCGTAATGCACCGTATGCCCCGGGATGGCAAGCGGCGCTTCCTCGCCGAGTTTCACCGCCATTTCCCGTGAATACGCGATGTCTTCAGGAGAATCTGTGCATATCCGGACCAAATCGGGCTCGCAAAGCTCGATCGCATCGGCAACAAACGCGTGCAAAGCGGGACTCGCGATCGCCATCAGCTTCTGGTAGCTGTCGTCGTTCAGCATGCTTCGTAGAATGTCACTCACTGTCTCGTCCCTCTCTCGTGGTAAATCCATTTCACCGCAGAGCGTCCGCTGTGCGCGTTGTATCCCATAGGGGTCAAATCTGCGCTTCCCTATTCCTACTTCGGCTGCCTACAGTTCCACTCAGACTATAGTTCCCGGAAAAAACCTGACGGCCGTCAGCAGCTCAGCCAAGACCCTAGTTCGGCTTTGCGCAAGAGAAAGACCGGGAAACCACGTTGACGAGGGCCCCTCGGCTTTCTGCTCTAGCGCCATATGCAGCTCCTGCAAGACTGCGCTGAACCAACTACATCCCTTCACAGGACGGGAAAACCCGCTCCTTCGGCCCTTGTTCTCTCAACACCCATTTCCCGTGAGACAGCCCTGTGAGCGACGCGCGCAACCTTGCCGAGACCAAAAACATGTTAGTCATGTAAGCAGCTCGAGTCAAGGCAACGACTTTTGACCATCCAACGACATGGCGGGACGGTACAAACGCAACGTGAAGGTGCGATCCTCGGGGCGGCCGTAGTTGAACTCTGCGAGCGTTTCGTCTTCCTGAAACAGGCCCTTCTCTGCGTCTCCATCTCGCGACCACCAGTCTTCCGGGAAGAGCTCCGGCGGGTAGCCCTCTTTCTTGGCAGTCGTCGCCTGCGCATCAACCGAGGCCCGCCGGAAAGACTCTGCAGAAAGCTGCGTGGGGTCGTCCATATGACTGAGAAGCGTGCTCTCGAGAATGACTGTTTTCGCGGCGGCATCATAGGAAATGTCGAGAATGCGCACCTCTTGCGGATAGTCAATGACGGAGCAGGTCTCGATCTCGGGGTATCGGTTCGGGCCGGGAACCAGCGTTACGTGATGCCGGTGCGTGTGCCCGCAGATATGGGCGATAACGTTGGGCTGCCATGAAAGGAACCGCCGGAACTCTCTGGTCTTCACCGTGTCGCCAGGAAATCTGCGGTCGAAATCGGTGCTCGGATGGTGCGAAACGATAACAACAAACTCCCCGGCGGCGCGAGCCGCTCTCACTTCAGGCTTCAAAAACTCCTCGAACTGCTCGCGGGTCAGCACCCCGTAGTCGACCGGAAACCCGTAAGGCGGGCATGGGGCGGCTGTATCCAGCACAATCAAGCGGACAGGCGCTGCAGGTTCCGGACGAACCGAGTACCACGTTTGGCGCGTTTCGAGGTTCTGCTCCGTGAATCCGTGCCCTGAAGGCCCCGTTACCGTATCCAGGAAGGCCTCGATAGCGATTCGCCTCGAGATGAAATACCTCGCAGGATCCGCCGCGACGGGACCCGCCTCGAGGACAGACTGTTGAAGCTCCAGCGTGAGCGGATCGCTGATATCCTGCGCGCCCGTTATAATCGCCGGGCTCTGGCCGCACGTAGGGAGAAGGACCTGCGAAGGAGGGTCGAGCCGGTCCAAACCGAAAAGACGCGCCACGGGTTTGAACAGAGGCGCCGACCATCCCGCTGGATCGACAGCAGCCCGGTCAATGGCAAAGTTCCCCTGGGCCAGGGCGTCATGGTTGCCAAAGGCCACATACCAAGGAATCTCGGGATCCAGCCCGGCCGTCTGATAGGGCAGCTTTGGGTTCTCTTCGGGCGCCATAGGGCGACACGGACCGTCCAGGACACCCGAATCGGGGGTCACGATTTTGCCGTCCATAGTGTCGAGGAACCAGCTCAGCTCGTTCGCCTGGGCGTTGTCGACGAGATCGCCCGTGACCATCACGAAGTCAAGCGGGCCTTGTTCGCCGTGATGATGCGCATTCAAGACGCGTAGAGTGGCGTCAAGTGTTTGGACCAAGTAAGCTTCCTGAGGGCGCCAGGAAGGCCCCATCAACCAGTCGAGGCGGACCGCTCGTGCAGGGCTTTCTTCGTCCACGATGTGAGCGTCCGTGAGTTGCACGAAGTGCAGCCAGTGTACAACGTCCGCCGGATCGCCCGGCGCTAACGGGCAGCTTGCCAACGCCCCAATCAAGGTAAGGGACAGAAGTCCCGCAACAGCAAACTTCCCTATGCGACAGGCTGGTCTACTTCCGCTCGCTCTCATGTGTCCTCCTTTCGGGGTTCTTATTCCCCACTGCTAGCGGCTTGCACGAGACCCGCGCCCGGCAGCTCTGCCAAATTCCGTGTAAGGGGGCGCCAACTGACCTTCAAACCTGTACCATTGCAGGATCCGGCATACGGGCGGCAGCCCTGCTTCTGCTTGAAATCCGCTCGCAGCCCCGCCGGGCCTTTCTCCCTCACCGCTCCACGGACACCGGCCCTTCGTACTGTATGCCCATTGACGCCTCGGCATCAACCGAGGCCAGGCACGGCCGGCACCAAGCTTGCCCTTTCCCGCGACTACGTGATAAAAGACATTCTCGCTATGCACGCGGTCACAGTCTGACTAACCTGGTGAAGGCGCAGATAGTAGAAGATCGGTGCGCAAAGTGAAGGATACAAACATGCCCTTCATGTTGAGTGGAGCCTATGCGTCAACGTTGGTTTTACTGGCAGTAGGGATAGCGGACGCGCGAAGCGATGCGACAGTTTCCTTCTCGGCTACGCCGAATCCCCACCCAGTAACAGGCTTCGGCGGCGAGTGGGACCCCCACTTCTGGCAGCCCTGGAACGCCCGCCGAGGCTGCAACGAGCAAACCTGGAACGCCGTATGCCAGAAGATTCGCGACATCGGCATCAGCCGTGTTCGTATGATGCTCATCCCGGAATGGTACGAGCCTGTCAACGACAACGGCGACCCTGATCTCACGGACCAGAACGCGTTCACCTGGGACAGCACCGCTATGCATTCACTGTATCGCCACCTCGACTTCTGCAAAGAGGCAGGTATCCGCGTGACGCTGACCTGGTGGGCCGCACCCGTTAAACGTAGAACCGGCGACGGGCCCTATTGGCTCGCTTTCCCTGAAGTTAAACAGTGGTGCTCGGCGCCTAATGACGCGGCCGAGGCCGCAGAGAACGTCGCCGCTGTCTTGCAGCATCTGCTCGTCGAAAGAAGATATGATTGCATTGACGCTTTCACTTTCTATAACGAGCCTGATTGGGCCTTTTACAACAATGAAAACGCGGTTGATTTCGATTACTACGCGACCGTCTGCCGGGCCATCCACCGCCGGCTCGAGAGGGCAGGCCTGAGAGACCGGCTTGCCCTCGATCTCGCGGACGCGAGCATGCACCAGGGCTGGCTCAAGCAGTGCGTGGACAACATCGACGACATCGTCGACCGTTACAACTCGCACAACTATGTTTTCTCCTGCGAAGACGCCGACTATCCCGTGAAGATGCGCGAATGGGTGCGGAAGCGGGTCGCTTTATGCCATGGCAAGCCGTGGGCAACCAATGAGCTTGGGACGAGTCACTACAGCGGCGCCTACAGCGTCACCGACCTGGAAACCTTTGAGCGCGCCTTTTGCGTGGCGCAATACGCCATTCTTGGGCTTAATGAAGGGCTCGCCGGAGCGCTGTTCTGGGGGCTCTATGATCAGTATTATTACGATGGCGACGACCCCAACGACGGCAGCAACGGCGGCTTGATGAAGACAAACCTGATGGCCTACGTCGGCGAAAGCTGGCGCCTGCGCCGCACCGGTCAGGCGTGGACCCTCATCTGCAAGGGAGCGCCCCGCGGCGCAAAAGTCTATCCGGGCATGTCGGACGACCCGCACCTCGACGCGGTGGCTCTGGCGCTGCCGGACGGCGGGGTAAATGTGCTTCTTACCAATCGAGCCAAGGAGCGGCGCGCTGTCCACCTTCGCGAGCTGCCCGGCCATGTCGCCACCGAGGCCGTTGGGAAGATGCGCGCATTCACGCGCGAGGGCATATCGCCTGTTGCTGTCGAGGCCAATCGGGATCTCAGCGCCCCCGCTGAGTCCCTGATGCTTGTCTCCTTCCCAAACACGTAACCGCACCCCAAACCAGAGACTGCTAACGGAGCAAAGAAAGACCAGCCTTCAAAACCTTTGTTGGTGACAGTCGTGCTCGCGTTGGCGGCCATGCAATCACAGGGAAACGGATATGAGCGACAAGGTGATCATGACGAATCGGGCGCCGGTCCTTGCGCTGTGGGCAGCGGTCGTCGCAGAACACCTCGGCTATGAACCTGAAGCTGCTTTGACCTTGGGCAAAGCTGTGGCAGGCCTCAACGCCCAAACCAAGGGGCGCACGCTCGGCATCTTCAGTCCCCCCAAGTCATCCGAACAAGGCGCCCGGAAGAAGGCAGGTCTTGGCGAGGAGTTCTGGATCGCGATTTGCGGAAGACCCGTTCCGGCCAAGAATACGGAGAACGGGGTACGCGCGGTCGTCAAAGATCGGCCCATCGATCCCGAGACCGTTGCGCGCTATCTCGAACAGAAATTCGGCGACGACCTCGATGCCCTGCGCGATGCGATGAAGGAGCTGGCGACGTCGTATGCGCCGGATAGACTGGAGCGCATCGCCTACAGCCTCTACGAGCAGTTCCGACCGAGCATACCCAAGGGGAAACAGGGTTGGGGCGCGAAGGGTGCGTTGAGTCTCTCACAGATCCGCTCGCTGGCGGACCGGGCCAGCAAAACGGAATAGGCGTCCCCAAAGAGTGCGGCAGGCTTGGGCGCAGAGAGGCGTCAGCCGGGTTCGAGCCCGCTACGGAACGGCACGCGGGCGCCCAGAAGGTTGTCACACAGGCTGTCCATACCGGGGTTGCCGCCTTCGACAAGACCCAGCGCTCTCGCCTGCGCGGTATGCTGTCCTCCGCAGAACAGGCGCGAGAAGCCGTTGATGGTGCAACGCAGGGCGTCTCGGCGCGCTTTATGCACGACTGCGACGCGGCCATCTGAGATCTCGGCTGTTAAAGAAAGAGGTCTATCCTCGCGAACGATCCAATCCCTGATCTCAAACGAGATCTTTCCCTCAAGGGCGCGCGGAGGGCGCAAGCATTCAAGGGCTTTTGCAGGATCCGTAACGCGCACCATAAGCCGTTCGGGCATCTCGACGCGCACACGTTCCGGGAACACGAAGGGAAGCAAACTGTGATTCGGCAGCAACAGGGTAATCGACGCAGCATGGGCGATCTCTGCAATGCTCCGGACCAGGGCTTTCTGCACTGCCAAGTCCACCGCCTGCACTTCAACGACATCCACGTGTGCCCCTTGCGCCATGTTGCGGCTTTCGCTTCGATAGACAAGGTAGCCGTCGACCTTTCCGGAACGGCTGGCGTAGACAAGACACTTACTGAGGAATTCCGGTTTTGCATGCTCGTTCCACCACTCCATCGAGCGGACGGTCTGGCAGTTGGTCTTTCGAGCCGCCCGGCGATAAGTCCCCGCCATGCCGGCCACATCCCTGCGGTGGGCAGGCCGCACGCTTTGCGATATCGGCCCAATTCGGCGCACCATGTCGGGCCAAAGGTGGACCAACAGGTCGCGGGCAGGCAGCTCCCACCCGTATTTCCGGTAGTAAGCATAGGAGAACGGCCACAACGGACAGACCCACCATTTCCGCTCACGCATATGATGCACGGCGCCCACCATCAGACCGCCTGCGTAGCCTTTGCGCTGCTCGCTTGGATCCGTGGCGACGCCGCCCACCGCGGCTGCAGGAACTTTCGCGCCGCCCCACCACAGCGGCGCCACACTGAGAGACAAGGCGGACACCAGTTTGCCCTCGGGGGTCACGCCAACAAGCGTATTGGCCGGGTCATAGCTGTCAAGAGCATACATTCGAAACGCCTTGGAACCGACGCGCCCCGCCGCGTCTTTTTCATCGGGACGCGCCACGCGCACCTCGAGCTGTGCATTATATTTGGGAACGGTCATCTTGGAACCTCCTGCAATACGGATTGCCATCCGCGCCATATTACCGAAGGACAGCATCATTCGAGCAACTCCGGTGTCCTCGTGAATCTTCAGGCCAAACATCTGCGGACATGGTAAGAACAGGGCCATGACATGTCATTGGCGCAGAATTGTACAAAGACCGCGCTCGTGTGCCATTCTATGCGGTGCCTATGGAATCAAGGCAAGAAGCCGGCCGCAGCGTCAGAAAAGACGTCCTCTGCTATGGAGAGAAAAGACCATGACGCCGAAAGAACGCGTACTTACCGCCATTGCCCATCGCGAGCCGGACCGGGTCCCGATCCAGACCTATCTGACGCCTGAAATCCTGAGAAAACTGCTCGATCACTTTGGCTTCACTCAACACCGTCAACTCGTGGAACGCTTCGGGGTGGATCTTCGCGGAGTCGGTGCGCGCAATCAAGCTCCCAAACGCTTGGTTCCAGAAGGATGCAGCTTTGTCGACGAATGGGGCACGGGCTACATCATGTTCGATCACGGCCACGGCGGGGCCTATCCCGAGCCATACTATCGCGCCCTGCTCGAGATCAAAACCATGAACGACTTCGAGGCCTACCACTGGCCGAGTCCAGACGACTATGACTACACGACCATCGAACAGCAATGCGACGCCCTTGCCGACTATGCCGTCTGCGCGGGCGGCGCGGGCTGGCCCGACATTCTCAACAGCGTCGGACGCGGCCGCACGATGGAACAGGTCATCCTGGACATCATGATGGAAGACCCCGTGGGCGTGGCGATTATTGATAAGCGCTGCGACCACTATTACGAGATAGCGCGGCGCACCCTCGAAGCAGGCAACGGGAAGATCGACATCTTGTGCCTCGGTGAAGACATGGGAAACCAGTTTGGCCCCATGTTTCCCTTCGATGTGTTCGACGCGTTCTTCCGTCCGCGTCTCCAGAAGTACATCGACTTGGCCCACGAGTACGGCTGCAAGGCCATGATGCACTCGTGCGGCGACACCAGCCGTCTCCAGTCGCGGTTTATCGAAATGGGGCTCGACGTGCTCGACGCGATGCAACCCGAACCCGCCGGCATGAATCCCGAACGTCTCAAGACCGAGTTCGGCGGCAAGCTGACCTTCTGCGGCCTCATCAGCACGCAGAAAACCCTGCCGTTTGGAACCGAGGAGGAATGCCGTGCCGAGGCCCGCCACCGGATCAGAATCATCGGCCGGGGCGGCGGGTACATCTTCTCCCCCGCCCACTGCATCCAAGCCGACAACCCGATCGAAAACGTCCTTGCTATCTATGAGGAAGCCCTCGGTCTCGAACCAGGGACGTTTATGGAGCAAGGCGTCGCGGCATAATGGGCATAGGTCGCTTTTTTGCGTTCAGTCAAGGGGACGCCCTCGCGCATTGTGCACATGGAGAGGCGAGACCCGCTGCATGGATGCGCAGATCCCATGACTCCTGAAACACTTAGCAACAACATCAAAGCTTGGGCTGCCGAAATCGGTTTCGACGCCTGCGGCGTCGCTGCGGCGACCCCTATCGACCCGGAAAACCGTCTGGGCGAATGGCTTGCACGCGGCTATCATGCGGACATGACCTGGATCGCCTCATCCAAACAGGTCAGACAAGACATCGCTGCAAAGCTGGCCGGGGTGCGCTCAGTCGTGGTTGTCGCCCGTAACTACTACGTCCCCGCGCCTCCAAAACCAGAAGGTTCTGCGCGCGCCGCACGCTACGCATGGGGACGCGACTACCATCGCATCCTCCGCAAACCGTTACAGAAACTCGCTCGGCGCATCCAGCAAACTGTCGAGGGCAGCACGTGCTGGTGCTCCATCGACAGCGGGCCGGCGCTCGAGCGCGCATGGGCTGCCAAGGCGGGACTGGGCTGGATTGGCAAGAACAGCCTCGTCCTTCGGCAAGACATCGGATCCTGGTTTTTCCTTGGCGTGATCGCCACAACCGCGGAGGCGGCTCCTGACAAGCCCATGGCCGATCATTGCGGGGCTTGCCGCGCCTGCATTGACGCATGCCCGACAAATGCCATTGTTGAGGGACGCATGGTCGACTCAAATCGCTGCATCTCTTACCACACCATCGAGAATCGCGGCGACCGGCCCGCAGAGCTCTCCACCCAATTCGACGGCTGGGTCTTCGGCTGCGACATCTGCCAGGAAGTCTGCCCCTGGAACAGAAAACCTGTTGTCACCGACGAGCCCGACTTCCTTCCCCGCGAGGGACACGCCTTCCCCGATCCGGACGCGTTGCTCGCGATGGATGAAGGCGCTTTCCGGGCCGAATATGCCGGAACGCCCTTTATGCGAGCCCGATATGAAGGCATGAGACGAAACGCGCGCATTGCCCTCGCGAACCAACAGCGTCCAGTCAAAGACCGCTAACTGCACGAAAAACCCCTTTCGTTCTGAGGAAGCCGTGTTCTCCGTCGCAGGGAAAACTGCATCGCGCTGGGATCCTCAATGGCCCGCAAAAAGGAGAAAAAGGCGCCCGGAGGGACAGGCCCCATAGCGCGGTCATCTGAACAGCCAGCGGCAGGAAGGGGAGGAAGAGGCGTTCCTTCTTTTATTGAAAACGGCCCCGCTGGCGCGCCGGTCAGAACGTCTCAGGACTGTGTTCATCGTCGGCGTCCTTGTCGGGCCTATGTGGTATTTGCGACAAAGCCGTGATAAGAATGTCAATAATAAGCTGATTCTGTGTAACGCCCTCAGCACGAGCTGCAAGCCGCACTGCCTCGTGGACGTATGCAGGCAGTTTGAGGATCATCTTCTCGGTCTCATAAACTGCATCGTCTTCCGGCTCGAACGAGTGCGCGTGCATCTCTTGCGCTTCTTCTCCAAAAAGATCGCCTTGAGTGGGAGGCGGTTCGACGACGTCGCTCAAATCATCCTCAGGGAAACAGGTCCTCAGGATTTCGGCGTTGTTCAAGCCTTGGCCGATGAGCTCCTGGATTCGTCCACGCCCCCCCATAGTCCGCAAGTGGCGCGCTATCCCCCCAGGTGTCATGGCATAGCCGCTCCTGTGGATGAAATCGAGGGGGGCGTCCCCCCCCCCGACCCCGCGCCCCG
>CAZBQH010000601.1:0-5803 GCA_964493915.1 uncultured Nitrospiraceae bacterium | reverse complement strand
GGGACGCGTGCTCTCGCCTCATCAACCTGGTCAGGAAGCAGCATCCAATAAGGCCCCGGCATCACCGCCCGAAGCCCGCAGCCGTCTGGATCTCCCTGCGCCCCCATCCACTCCCCCTCTCCCTGACAGCTCTCGGGAACGCAAGTCTGCGCCTTCCGCGTCCCCGCCACAGCGCGTTTCTGAACCCTCGACGCAGACCGCCGACCCGGAACCACAGCCGGACACCCCGTTGCCGCCGTCAGAGCTGGTACAGCCTGAACCTGTACCGCCTCCTCGAATTCCTGAAGCCGAAACCCGCTCTCTTGAGACGCCCCCTTCCCCGGCTTCCGACGAGGCCAGCGGTTCCTTGCCCATTGAACGCGAGCCAAAAGAACCTGT
This sequence comes from uncultured Nitrospiraceae bacterium, assembly GCA_964493915.1. Lineage (GTDB taxonomy): Bacteria > Hydrogenedentota > Hydrogenedentia > Hydrogenedentales > SLHB01 > CAZBQH01. The sequence continues at coordinate 5,425 of CAZBQH010000601.1, read as the reverse complement.
TGTGGCAGTTGCACCTTTTTCTCAGGAGAAGGCCCTCTATGCCGTTCAGGTGGCCGCTGTTGAAGCGAAAGATGAACTCTGGGCAAAGGGGTTTCAAAAATCGGTTGAGGAAAAGACAGGGCTGGGAACTCGCCTGGTTCTCAGTGATGATGGCAAGTTTTTGCGTGTTTTAGTCGGATCCTTTCCCGACTGGAAATCAGCCGCTGACGCTAGTGCTGAACTCGAGAAGTCTTACAAAGGTTGTTTCCCACGCAAACTGTAGCAAAGGGCCTGGAAATGAAGGTAAGTGTAATTGGCCCCGGCACCATGGGGTGTCTGTTTGCAGCCAGATTGTTGCAGGCGGGCACTGAGGTAACTCTTGTAGACCATAGACCAGAGCGTGCTGTTCGTGTGGCGAAACAGGGCATCACACTTGAAACAGAAACAGAAACGATTAGGGTGCGTCCCCCAGTCGTTTCAAGTGTTCCCAATGGTCAGGACCTCGTTATTGTTGCCACAAAGTCCCATGATACGGCCCAGTTGTCGCTTCCAAAAGAGGTGCCGGTGGTTTCTTTTCAGAGCGGCTTAAACAATATCGAAACGTTATGTTCTATGGTGGGAAGCGCACATGTCATTGCGGGAATGACCTATGAATCCGCGCTGAACCTCGGCGAGGGCGCTGTAAGGCACACAGCCTCAGGCACTACGCGAATCGGCTCATGGACCTCATGTCCCACGGCGGCAGCACAGGAAATACTCGTCAATGCCGGTTTCAAGGTGGAAATAACGGAGGCGCCCGGGCAGATGCTCTGGGAGAAGGTCGCCGTCGATGCGGGTGTTCAGCCTCTATGCGCCTTATTGGGCGTTCCCTATGGTGATTTGCTTCAGATGGCGGAGGCTCGGCAGTTGCTGCGCGACTTGGTTGTAGAGGCGGTGAAAGTGGCGTCGACCGAAGGTTACCGGTTTGACTACAGCCTGATTGAATTGGCCGAGTCCATTTGCGCTGCCCAACCTCAGACGATTCCACCGATGATGCAGGACGTGCAGGCCCGAAAGCCGACGGAAATTGATGCCATCAGCGGAGAAATCCTCAGGCGTGCTCAGTTGGCTGGATTGCCCACGCCTCGCAGTCGGGTCGTCTGGCAGCTTGTAAAAAGCTTGGAACGACGTTGACAACGCCAACCCGTTCTTCCCATGACGCATCACGTGGATTTACTCGAAGGCAGCGACTCGGTCTTTTTCTTCTGGCCCGCGCTTCGGCCTTGGGCTTGCGCGCCGTAGCTTCTACTTGCAGCCTCGAAATTCGCAACGGCGATCACTTCAAGGAAGCTACCCGTGAGGGCGGCGGGTTGCTCCTTGCATTCTGGCATGAGGTGCTGTGTCTGGCTGCTTGGCATTTGCGGCACAGAGGCACCCATACCCTTACCAGCTACAGCTATGACGGCGAACTTGCTGCCCGAACGGTGCGGCTCCTTGGGATTGACGCCCTACGGGGCTCCTCGACGGAGGGCGGCATGGAAGCTCTATCGGCTCTGCGGGCCGCCCTTGCGCACACGCAGGTCACCGGTCTTACTGTGGACGGCCCGAAAGGTCCGCGGCGCCAGGTCAAGCCGGGGGTGGTCATCCTTTCCCATCAGGCAAGGATCCCGATTTTGCCCGTTGCATATGTTGCAAAACCGGCTTGGCGGCTGAGATCGTGGGATCGGTTACTGATTCCGAGACCGTTTGGGAGGATTGTCGCAGAGTTTGGCGCGCCCCTCTTCCCGCCTGAGGGCAGACTGCGCGACGTGGCAGAATCGTACCGGCTTGAGTTAGAGGAGGCGCTCAGCGAGTTGCAAGCGCGACTAGACCGGGAAGCAGGTTTTGAAGGGTGAACGCCTGTCGCGATCGTTACCTGTGTTGACGCCTCAATTGCCCGCAAGCGGCATCAATATCACCCCCCCGCTCGATCCTCAGGGTCGACCTGATGCCTCGCTTGGCCAATTCCTCCTGAAATGCTCGTGCTCGGGGCAGAGGCGAGGGCTGGTAGGAAAGCCCGGCCACGTGATTGTAAGGAATCAGGTTTACCGTCGCACTCAGTCTGCCCACACGGTCGGCCAATTCTGCTGCATCTCTTGCCGAGTCGTTGACGCCGTCCAAAAGCACCCACTCGAATGTGACCTGACGCCCCGTTCTTTCCACATAGTCCCGCACTGCCGCGAGCAAGGAGCTCAGTGGATACTTCCTATTCAGCGGAACCAGTTCCGAACGGAGGCTGTCATTTCCGGCGTGTAAGGAGATGCTCAAGCGCACTTGCCAATTCTCTTGAGCGAACCGGCGAATACCCGGTACAACACCGGCAGTTGAAACCGTGATCTTGCGCGCACCGACGCCTAATCCTTCTTTCCGCATGAGCAGCCGGATGCTCGCCATTGTGGCATCGTAGTTCAGGAAGGGTTCCCCCATCCCCATGTAGACAATGTTTGGCGTTCGGCCGTCCCGCTTCTCATCCCGAAGAAGGTACAGGACCTGTTCGACAATCTCGCCGGGGCTCAAGTTGCGCTGGAACCCGGACAATCCCGTAGCGCAGAATGCACACTTCACTGGACACCCTACCTGGGTGGACACGCAGATAGTCCGCCGTTTGCCGTCGCGGATAAGCACCGCTTCGATCATCTCGCCATCGGCAAGACGGAACAGCACCTTCCGTGTGCCGGGACTCTCGCGCGACGCCGACACGGCGGACAACTCAACCTGCGAGGCCGCGCATGTGTCCGCCAACTGCCGGCGCAGCTCCTTGGACAAGTCGGTCATTTGAGAGAAGTCGAAGACTTGTTTTGCATGAAGCCAGTGGTAGATTTGCTTGCCTTGGAAGGGTTTTAGGCCCAGTGCCTCCGCTATCTGCTCCGGACTGAGGTCAGTAAGATTGATCTTCATCAGGCCGCCAGTTGATCTCGAAAAGGGAATCATCCATCTTTACGTTCGCTCTAATTCCCCGTAAGTCAAGGACCATCTCCGTGTCTTCCGGCGGGAATTCTGCGCGAATCCACTTAGGCAAGCGGATTCCATCGATAGTCTCGTATTCCTTGCGGGTCGTCACTGCGAATTCCTCGCCTTGCGGTCCCAGCCGCACGCTCTCCGCCACAACCCACGGGTCCCCCAGAACCGTGACTCTCCTTCTGGGATGCTTCCTGGGTCCAATCTCGACCGTCGCTTGCCGAACAGGTCCTTCGCCCTTATACCGGACGACCCGCACCTCGTCTGCACCAAGCGCCGCCCAATCTTCAGGCAGGAACATCTCCCGGACGATATCAGCCGGTGAAACATTAAAGGGCACGCTCGCGAAGTCTTCCCCTTCAAAGCGGTAATAGGGCGGCCGATCGCCCTTTGGGAACTCCATAAGAAACTCGCTGCCCACGCACGTCAGCCTGAAGAGCAGGACGCCGAGCTGGTTTCGTCCCAGAATACGCAAATCCGCCGGCCGCCTGAAATCTACCTGGCCTACGAACTTCTCAACGGCTGCGAGATCCGGGGAACGCAGAATGCAGACAGCGCTTGCGTGAAGATTGCGTATCCCCCCGTCATTTTGCGCCAAGTCGGTCAGGATTTCCGCTGCCGATGGAGCGCGCGAAACGGGCCTTGACTCGTCGTACCGGCGCCCGAGGTGGGTGCAACCGGTGATCACCAAGGCCAGCAACAGCACTGCTGGCAAGACAAGGAACAAGCGCATGGGGTTCATAAGAGAAAAGTTTCCTCGAGTGCAATCGGCCGGGAACGCCCCCTCGCTGAATTTGAATTGAAGGGGTGCACGTGTTAAACTCGTGCAGCATCTCGCGGGAAGTATACCACCACGGGGCTTCTATTCCAAGTCTTTTGTGCCTATCGAGTTACACAAATACCAAGCGCCTGCCTAGATGCGGCAGCCGGGAGAGAATCATGTCGAGAGTATGCGAATACAGCGGAAAGCGGCCGCAGGTCGGTAAACGCGTCGTGCGGCGCGGCAAGGCGAAGAAATCGGGAGGCATCGGTCAGAATGTAACCGGCATATCCAAACGCCGGTGGAAACCGAACTTGCAGACCATCCGAATCCTCGATGAGAACGGTGCCGTGCGCAAGATCCGTGTCTGCGCACGGTATATCAAAGCCGGCAAATTCAATAAAGCGCCCAGAAAGGCGAAGGCAGGCTAGGAAACGTTCCGAATCGACGGCCCAGCCGATATGGAGAAGCGGATCCCGGGGGTTTTGCTATCTCGGGAGGAGGGCAAGGGTGACTTCCCGCTCGACAACTCGCTCTGCGTGGAGGCGAAAATCGGAATAGGTGCGGGTCGTAAGCCCGAGCTCGAAAAGCCGCATAGGTCCTTCGTAGCCAACGCGCACCCAAGCCGCCTTCGGCGTAAAGTGCAACTGCTCAACCTGTGAAACACCCGGCAACCCCTGCAGTACCTGCATGATCTCCGTCATGTGCGCTTTGTTGCCGGGGTCCTCGATGTAGAGTGTAACGTCATTTCCAGGCGGAACGCCTGCGACACCGAGCACGACTGCCACGAAGAGGCTGCGGTTGAGCTTTGCGCAGGCATCCACGATAGCTTGGGTAGCAACCAGCTGTTCGTCTTGGCCACGTACAACCGCCTCCGAGGCCAAGGATTCAACGATCGTGCTGCTTGCGCCGAGGACGACCTCAGCCTCTACCCGGGCTCTATAGGCGAGCAGACTGGTATTGCCCGTGTCCTGTGCCGTGTTGACTGTGCATTGTCCCAACACACCCACATCGGCGAGACATTCTCTGACAAGTCTTCCGGCCTCGTCCGTTTCCCCTCCCATCTTTGCCAGGAGTTCATGTTCTGTATAGCGCTCTCGAATTGCCCCGGAATGAACGACGTCGAGTTCTGTACCCTTAAGATAGGCGGCAAGTGCAGTCTCGGCCGTTCCAATGCGCGACAATGAGGCCGCACCATCGGGACCGAAGCGCTCGGATACAAGGACCATTACGCGCGGCGGACGGTTCATACTCGGAAGAAGAAGAGCGGCGGCATCATTGCGCAACCGTTGGTTGCGGACCGTAGCAGCCACTTCCACGGTCGTACAGCCTGCTGCGCGCTCACGCCGGATCACCTGACAGTCTTCGATGTATGCATCCGGGTGTTCCAGGATAGGCTTGAAGATGGTCGAGGCTTTTCCCGGAGCCAGCTCTGCAGTGATCTCTTCGAGGATAGCCACGCGAGCCCGGTCAATCGCCGCTTGACTAGAAGCCGGACCGACCCCTGGAGCGCTTCCCTCGCCCTGAACGTGGAGCAGTCCTTCTTCCCCAGGCGCCAACAGCATGAATGCGAGGCATAGGAAAACGTTATGGAGCAAGCGGGGACCTCATTGACACATGGCCTCTGGCCGAACTGCCCATCACGCTTCTTGTTCGCGATTGGCTTCTGGCCGCCTACGTTCACGTCGGCCGCAAGAAGCGGCGTCAATG
>CAZBQH010000600.1:0-12699 GCA_964493915.1 uncultured Nitrospiraceae bacterium | reverse complement strand
CCCGCATTCGCGGCCGCTCGGCCTGCCGTGTCCCGGCCCTTGCGCGGAATACGTCGCCGACGCGGCGCGGTTTGTCATATTGTAGAGGGTCTGCCCCGTGGTCTGGAGGTCCTGGGCAATGCGAGTCTTCGATGATAACAGTTACAGCATCGGCAACACCCCGCTTGTCCACTTGCGCAAGCTTGGGGCAGGCCTGAAAGCAGCGGTCTATGGAAAGGTCGAGGGACGCAACCCGGCCTACTCCGTCAAATGCCGCATCGGCGCCTCGATGGTGTGGGACGCGGAATCACGCGGCCTGCTCAAACCGGGGGGGACCCTCGTCGAGCCTACCTCCGGCAACACGGGAATTGCACTCGCCTTCGTGGCAGCCGCCCGGGGTTACAAACTCATCCTCGCTATGCCCGAAACAATGAGCACGGAGCGCCGTCACATGCTGAGGGCCTTTGGAGCCGAGCTGGTGCTTACTCCGGGGGACACGGGCATGCCTGGCGCCATCGCCGAGGCGGAGCGCATTGTGCGCGAGAACCCCAGTTATTACATGCCGCAGCAGTTCAAGAATCCAGCCAACCCCGAGATCCATTTCAAAACAACGGGCCCCGAAATCTGGAACGACACGGACGGCGGAATGGATGTCCTGGTGGCGGGGGTGGGCACGGGCGGCACCATTACCGGCGTGGGCCGGTTTCTAAAGAGCGTTAACGCCAAAATCGAGACGGTCGCCGTCGAGCCGACAAGCTCGCCGGTCCTCTCGGGCGGCCAGGCAGGTCCGCACAAAATCCAGGGGATCGGCGCGGGCTTCAAACCAGACGTCCTCGACATGTCCGTAGTGGACCGAATCGAGACGGTTACCGACGCGGAAGCTTTCGAGACAGCGCGCCGGCTGACGCGCGAAGAGGGAATCATCAGCGGCATCAGTTGCGGTGCGGCAGCGGCTGTTGCCTTGCGTTTGGCCGCTCGCGCCGAGTATGAGAACAAGCTGATCGTAGCGATCTTGCCCGATTCCGGCGAGCGCTATCTGTCGACGCCGCTGTTTGAGTAAATCGCAGCCCACTGAAACGCGGAGCTTTTTGTCACTATGACCGAGCAGAACTACCGGATGGGCACGCTCGCCCTCCATGCAGGGCAGGCGCCTGACCCGGCCACCAACGCGCGGGCCGTACCCATCTATCAGACCACTTCCTACGTTTTCAACGATGCGGACCACGCCGCGCGCCTCTTCGCCCTCGAAGAGTTCGGCAACATCTACTCTCGCATAATGAATCCGACTGTCGAGGTTTTTGAAAAGCGTGTGGCGGCAATGGAAGGGGGCGTCATGGCCTTGGGTCTCTCATCAGGCTCGGCTGCTGTCGCCCTCGCCTGTCTCAACATCAGCAAATCAGGCCAGAACATCGTCTCCTCGCAAACGCTTTACGGGGGCACACACAACCTTTTTGCGCACACATTTAAGGATTTTGGCGTCGAGGTGCGGTTCGTCGATGCAAGCGATCCGGCCACCTTTGCAGCCCGAATAGACCGCAACACCCGTCTGCTCTTCTGCGAAACCATCGGCAATCCTGCAAACGACGTGGCGGATTTCGCGGCCATCGCCAACATTGCCCATGACCATGGCATCCCGTTCATAGTAGACAATACCGTAGCGTCCCCAATCCTATTCCGGCCCCTCGAACACGGCGCCGACATTGTGGTTCACTCAGCCACCAAAGTCATCGGAGGTCATGGCACCTCGATAGGCGGCGTTATCGTCGACGGCGGTGTCTTTGACTGGAAAAATGGGAAATTCCCCGAGTTAACTGAACCCTCGGACAGTTACCATGGCCTCGTTTTCTATGACGCGTTCAAGTCCATCGGCAATATCTCATACCTCATGAAAGCACGTGTAACGCTTCTGCGCGATATGGGCCCGTGCATGTCCCCATTTAACGCGTTCCTATTCCTTCAAGGTCTCGAGACCATCCATCTGCGCGTTCCGCGCCATTGCGAAAACGCCGTCAAAGTGGCCCGCTTCCTCGAGGAGCACCCGGATGTCGAGTGGGTGAACTACCCGGGTCTCGAGAGCCACAAGGACTATGAGCGCGCAATGAAGTACCTGCCCAACGGTCAGGGCGCCATCCTCACTTTCGGCATCAAAGGCGGGTTGGAAGCCGGCAAAAAGTTCATCGGCGCCGTGAAGCTGGCCTCCCATCTGGCCAACATTCTCGACGCCAAAACGCTCGTGATTCATCCCGCCAGCACGACCCATCAACAACTCACTCCGGAAGAGCAAGCCGCTGCAGGCGTGACGCCCAACCTCGTGCGCGTATCGGTCGGGCTCGAGGACGTCGAGGACATTGTCGCCGACCTGGACCAGGCCCTCAAAGCGGCCGTCTAGTCTGCACCGGCGGAAGGCGCCGCCCGTGAAGGCCTTGCCCACGGCTTGCGAGGAGGACATGCCCGCGGAAGCGCGCCTTTTTTGAAGCTGCACCCAGGCCAAAGTATGCTCGTTTCCAACAGTCTGTTGCACAAGGCGAAAACGAAGGGAGAAGGACATGCGAACGGGCGTATCCTATATGGGTCATCACAACCCACGACATATCGAGACCGATCTGCGGGCCATGCAGGAGCTCGGCCTCGACGACGTGCTGGTATCCGCACAGGAAAACGACTTCCACTATTTTACAGGGAAGCTTTCCTTCATACCGCCAATAGCCAAAGATCACGGCATACGCCCCATAGCGATTTTCTGGGGCGCGCTCAATCTGTTCGGAGGAGGCCGCTCGAGCCAGTTCCTGCTCGCCCATCCCGAGGGTTTTCAGGTGGGTCGCAACGGCGAACACAGACCGGAGGGTTGCTACGTAAATCCCGTCTGCGTCGCGCGCATCAAAGAGATGATCGACCGTATCGCTGAGTCCGGATTCGAAGGCTACTTTGTCGATGAACCCACCCCTCTCCGCGATTGTTTCTGCCCCTCGTGCCGCCGGCGCTTCGAGCAGTACTATGGCGGCGACCTCATGACGGCGCCCCCGGAACAGCTCGAGGCGTTCCGGGCGCGCTGCGTTGTCGACTACGTTCGCGAGATTGCGGATTACTGCCAGGCGACCTATCCTCACCTCGAGACCATGAGCTGCTTGATGCCGAGCGATCGCGAGCTATGGCGTGCGATGGCAGAAGTGCAGAGTCTCAAAAACCTCGGCACGGACATCTACTGGGTCAACAACGACCGGGACGTCGAGGAAATGACGCCCATGGTGCGCGAGCTCGGCGCGGTGTGCCGTGATCACGGAAAAGTCCATCACGAGTGGCTTCAGTGTTGGCATGTAAAGAAGGAGAAGGAGCAGCGCATCGTCGATCAGGGGAAGATTCTCGTCCGCGAACAGCCCGATGCGTTGTATGTCTGGGCTTGGCTGGGCCAAGTAGGCACAAACGAATCCTGCGAAGATCCCGCTAGCGCCTGGGAGAAGGCAAGCCAGGTGCTCCGTATGGCAAAAGACCGATGACGCCCTGCAGGCCAGGCGCCTTGCATGGACTGCCCCGCTTCGATATCCTGAAACTCGCGCGAGCGTATCGCGTTCCGGATGCGTTCGCGCAAGTTCATTTTCAGGGACAGCAATACCGAGGACATTGGAATGAAAAAGCAAACCGGCCCGAACAATGCCGAGACACACTACGGACTGGCCACGCGGGCTGTTCATGCGGGGGAAGACCGCAAGCGCTACGCGGACTCCATCACAACGCCCATCGTTCAGACCGCCACCTATGCCTTCAAGGACTCGAAGGAGATCGAGGATTACACCAAACATGGAAAGGACCGCTTCGAGTACGGCCGCTACGGAAACCCAACCGAGAAGGTGGCCGAAAGACGGCTGGCCGCTCTCGGCGGAGCCGAAGACTGCGTCGTCTTTGCGTCCGGAATGAGCGCCATTACTACGACGATTCTGGCTTTGGTTCAGAGCGGCGATCACATTGTGATCACCGACGACGCATATAAGAGAACGCTCGAATTCAGCAGCTCCTATCTGATGCGCTTCGGAGTGGAATGCAGCATCGTACCCTTCGGCGACTACAAAACCCTTGACCAGGCAGTCCGCCCCAATACGCGCTTCATCTTTTCGGAATCTCCCACAAACCCCTATCTGAACATTTTCGATCTGGAACGCCTGTACGAAATCGCCGGAAGGCACAAGGTCCTTACGGTCATCGACGCGACGTTCAGCACGCCCCTGAATCAACGGCCACTCGAATTTGGCGTGGACCTTGTCCTTCACAGTTGCACCAAGTATCTTGCAGGCCACAACGACATCCTCGCAGGGGCGGTCCTGGGCCGACGCGAGTTGATCGAGCCGATCCGCGCCTTACACAAGGCGCTCGGAGGGGTAATCGATCCCCATTGCTGCTATCTGCTTCTGCGCGGTCTCAAAACGTTCCCGTTGCGCGTCGCCGCACAGAACGAGACCGCCATGGCCGTAGCCCGCTTCCTGGAGGGTCATCCTCAAGTCAAGCGAGTCTACTACCCAGGCCTCGAGAGCCACCCCCACCACGATATCGCCGTGCGGCAAATGACGGGCTTCGGCGGCGTCGTAAGCTTTAACACCAAGGGGGTCCTTAGTACCACCAAACGCTTTCTGGACAACCTCAAATTGTGCTATATCGCGCCCAGTCTCGGCGGAGTGGAGACGCTCATCACCCATCCTGCTACCGTCAGCTATTATGACCGAACCCGCAAAGAACGCTATGCCCTGGGCATTACGGACACGCTCATCCGGCTGGCCGTAGGCGTCGAGGACAAAGAGGATATCATCGCTGATCTCGACCAAGCCCTTTGGTTAAGCACGAAAAAGGCGTGAACCCTGAGGCGCTTTTCAGAACAGCACGAGCAAAACGCGAACGGAAAACGGCTCCGTGCCTTGGCAGCTTTGCTATAATGAATCGGCAGTCGCGGAGGTTGGCATCTGATTGCCATTCTCTATAGATTAGAACGACGTAAACGGGTATGCGTTTCGCATATTCCGTTGTTCCATCCCTTACAACTAGAATCCATCCCATGGCTCAGAACGGCTCGGTCGGCCTCGTAGAAACTAGATACTGCACCCTTGCACATCCCCCCGACGGGTTTGAGCTCGACTGCGGGCAAGTATTGAGCCCTGTCACCCTTGCCTACGAGACCTACGGCGAACTCAACGCCAGCAAATCCAACGCGGTGCTGATTCTGCATGCCCTGTCAGGAAACGCCCACGCAGCCGGCCGCCGTGCCGAGACCGACCCCAAACCCGGCTGGTGGGACGCCATGATTGGGCCCGGCAAGGCCTTCGACACCCAGAAGTACTTCGTCATCTGCTCGAATATTCTCGGGGGATGTGGCGGCTCCACGGGGCCGTCCAGCATCAATCCCAAAACGGGCCGTCCCTACGGATTGAGCTTCCCCATCGTGACCATCAACGACATGGTGCGCGCCCAGACCTATCTTGTCGCCGACTTGGGCATCGAGAAACTGCTGGCTGTGGTGGGTGGTTCCATGGGAGGAATGCAGGCGCTAGCGTGGGCAACGGATCACCCAGACATGGTCCAGTCCGCAATTGTCATCGCGTCTGCGCCCCTCAATGGAGCCCAAGCCATCGCTTTCGACGCTGTCGGCCGCAACGCCATCATGGCCGATCCTGATTTTAGACACGGCGACTACTACGGACATTCGCCTCCGGCCAAAGGGCTTTCGATCGCACGGATGCTCGCCCATATCACCTATCTGAGCGACGAGTCGATGCGCCTCAAATTCGGCAGGTCGCTGCGCAAAAGCGAATCCTACAGCTACGATTTCGAGAGCGAGTTCTCTGTAGAAACATACCTGGATCACCAAGGCGAAGAGTTCGTAAACCGCTTCGACGCCAACAGCTACCTCTATATTACAAAGGCCATCGACTACTTCGACCTGACCGCCCATTATGGTGCTCTGGACGCCGCGATGGCCCGCGTGAGCGCCAAGATGATGATTCTCTCCTATTCCTCGGACTGGCTCTACCCTCCCTATCAGTCGCAGGAAATGGCCTACGCGCTCTTAAGACAAAGAAGAAAAGTCTCCTACTGCAACATCCAATCGGACTACGGGCATGATGCATTTCTGCTTGAAGTAGACGTAATGCACAAGCTGATCAGCGGATTTCTCGACCACGCCATGCATCCGGATAAGTTGCATGTCCTGAAACCGGCCAAACCGGTTCCCGAGACTCCGCCGGATCCGTCTCCAGCATCTACTGCAAGCATCTATACGGGAAGACGTGTCGATTATGACTTGATTGTCAACCTCGTGGATGCGAAAAGTAGGGTCCTCGACATCGGTTGCGGCGACGGCGAGCTCCTTAAGCGTCTCACCGTCGTGAAACAAGTCGACGCAATGGGCATCGAGCTCTCACAGAACAATGTCATCCGCTGCGTGCTCCGCGGCATTCCCGTAGTTCAAGCGGACGCCGACGAGGGACTCAGCGCCATTCCCGACCAAAGCTACGATTTCGTGATCCTCAGCATGACTCTCCAAGTCGTTGCGCGCCCCGAATTCGTCATCAACGAGATGGTTCGCGTAGGCCAAAAAGCCATTGTCAGTTTCCCCAATTTCGGCTACTGGAAAAACCGCATCAAAACCCTGCTTCTCGGGCGGGCGCCGGTAACTCGCAGTTTGCCCTATGCCTGGCACTCGAGCCCGAACCGTCACGTTTTGTCCATTCGCGACTTCAGAATGTTCTGCGCAGAACACTTCCTGCGAATCGAAAGAGAGATCCCTTTGTCGAACCGCGGAACAGTGAGATTTCTTGAGAACGTCTTTGCTGAAGAAGCCGTTTTTGTGATTAGCAGATCTTCTGGATGATTTTGTGGTAAGATAACAGTCAGATAGGTCGTCGTGCGATGGAGCGTGCGGCTCAGAAGGGGCGACGGCGGCTTGACGGACTGTCGGTTGATTGCTGGGGACAACGGGGAAGGTCCGGCAGACGTGTATGTCATAGGCTGGTGTGCGGCCGGCGCGACAGGGGGAATACCTGCTGTGCCACAGGGCATAAGGTGTCGAAAACTGCTCGAGCGACCAAGCAGCAGAAGGGGTGTAACTTCCGTTTTGTCAACTGTTTACCTGTGCTTTCTGCTTGCTGTCTCCACTTTCCCTGTAACCGCTCTCACGGAAGGTGTTTCCGTAACCCTTTCAGGGAGAAGCGTCTAGTTGTTGGCTTGCGATGGTTAATGGCACAGGGAAAACGGTGAACGAAAGGAATAATAAGTTGACAGAAATGCGTATTTTTGTTAAACTGTATCGTGGGTTGGTGGGATAGCCGGTAACGGCAATAAGTGAGATAGCCAACGTGTTGTTCGCAAAACCAAAAAAAGCGGTGGGCGTCGATATCGGCTCGCACTCGGTGAAAGTGGTTCAGCTCTCCCGATCGGGAGGCCGTCTCCGAATAGACCAGGTAGGCCATGCCGTTGTCGACCGCAATAAGATGAACGTCGATCCGTTGCAGGCCCAAGCAGACGCCCTGCGGGAAGCCCTGCGGACCATTCCCCTGAATCAGGCCCTGGTTGTCGGGGCTTTGCCCGGCCAAACCGTCGTCATACGCTATCCGAGATTCTCCGACCGAGACCGGGACGAACTAGCTGGCGCGGTCGAAAACGAGGCTGGCCAAAGCATCCCCTACGATCTTGCCGAAGTGCTCCTTGACTGGACTGTCCTGGACACCTTTACGGAAGGTGAGCATGAGACGATAAAGGTGCTGCTCGTGGCAGCCAAACACGAGGTGATCGATGCGCGCGTTCAGATTGCCGAGGCGGCGGACGTAGCATTCACCATTCTAGGTGTAGACTCGCTGGCTCTGGCCGATGGCGCTGAGGGATGCGACTTCCTTCGCGTTGGCGAAACCGCAGCCATGGTCAACCTCGGGGCCGCTTCCACCAGCATCCACTTTATTAAAGACGGGGTGTCGAATTTTATCCGCGATGTTAGCTGGGGGGCGCGCGAGTTGATTCAGGCTATTGCAAAAGCCAACCGGTGCGAGGTCAACGAAGCCCAGCAGATCCTTATGCGATCTGTACATGAGACCAGCGAACGGCAACCTGAAGAAGGCAAAACCCCCGCCGCACCGATCAACGAGGATAGGCCTAGAGAGTCTACCGAGGAGCCGGGCCAAGATCAGGCCGGATCGTCAGACGTCGGCGAACGGGGCGGGTTTGGGGATTCACTGCTGGACCCGCTCGACGACGAGCTTGCCGGCGCAGCCGGGCCTGCCGCGCCCGGCGCAAAGTCCCAGAAAGCTCCGTTGGGGGCCGGCGGGGAGAAACGGGGACTCGAAGAAATCCTGGCCGCTCCGCTGGCCCGATTGGTAGCCGAGGTGCGGCGTTCCTTCGAGTTCTATGAACATGAGTTGTACGAGCAACCCGTTGATCGGCTGATTCTGAGCGGAGGCGTTGCTCATGTGCCGGTTGTACGCAATGCCTTGGCGGAAGAGCTGGGGGTGGCTCACATAGAGGTGGCTGACCCCACCAACAGTGCGCTTTTGCTAGGCGAACCACGTGCGTTGGGCCCCATCATGGAACAACCGGCCCAGTTTATGGTGGCTGTAGGTCTGGCCGCGAGAGGGGCAGCAGAACTATGATACAAGTTAACCTGCTTCCACATCATCTGCGCCCGGTAAAGCGGACGCCCGTTCCCTACTTGCTCAGTATCGCCCTCTTGGCAGTCGTCCTAGCGGCATGCGGCTGGGGCTATCTATCCAATGCCCGCGCCATTTCCGCCGTTGAAGACGAACTGGCCCAAGAACGGTCGTTGCTCGCGAGCAAAAAAGACGTCGTGGACCAATACAACAGGCTCACACGCCAGAAGAAAGCGTTGGCGGGCAAAATGACCACCATCACCGAGATTGTAAGCGACCGGATTATCTGGTCCAAAGAGCTGTGGAACTTGGCACAGCTTACCCCAGACAACATCTGGTACGACGAAATCCTCTGTAAGTCGCAGAACTTCCAACAGCGCATACCCATGACGGACGATTCAGGCAAAACCACTCTGAAGGAAGTCACTGTCAAGCGCCAGGTATTCGAAGTATCTGGCTACGTGGTTCAGGGCGCCGACGGGCTCATGAATGTAAACCCGCTTGTACGGGCCACGGTTGACGAAAACAACGATTTCGCCAAACGGTTTAAGTTCGAGTTCCCTACTATCAAGGAAACGACTTTCGAGGATTTTCCGGTCAAGCATTTTACACTCGAATACGTGATTCAGCCCGGAGGAGCCGCCAATGATTGATTCCTTGCGAGGCAAGATTACGACGAAGGACTGGACTGCCGTCGGCCTTATCCTTGCTGTTGCAGTTATGGCCGGAGCGGTATTCTACTTTTTCGTCTACGGCGCCCAACAGAAACGTCTCGAAGCGGCTGAGCAGAGCCTTGAGGTCGTCAAAGCGGACTTGGCCAATGCGAAAGAGATCGAACGCAATATCGCTGCGCTCGAGGAAGAGACACAAAAAACGCAGCTATTGTTCGATGAGTTCGAGCGTCGCTTACCCAGTGAGCGGGAGATTCCCACTTTACTGCAGGAGTTCGAGTCATTAGCAGACGAGGTAGGGCTCCAGGTGAATCTCGAACCCGACCGGCCCGTGCAAGAAGGACAAAAGGAGATCATTCCTTACAAGATCACAGCCTTCGGAACGTTTCACCAGGTTGCCAGTTTCGTGAACAGACTCGAACGATTCAGGCGGTATCTGAAGATCTCCGACTTGCACATCGGACCTCAGAAGGACGGAGTGAGCGAGGCCCGTTTCACACTCAGCACCTTCCGGTTCATTGAGCCGGCTTCGACAAAAACACCCACTGCGACATCGGGGGACCTCTCATGAGTGGAAACAAGAAAAAGGTACTCATTCTGGGCGGCCTTGGGTTGGTATTTGTCTTCTTTCTGGTAAAGCAACTCCTCAAGGAAGACCCCGTCCTTGAGAACTGGCAAGCGCCAACCGCGCAGAGCGAGCAGACGGAGCAGGTCGATGCAGAGGCAAACAGCGCAGGCGGCCCAGCCCCTTCGACCAAGTCCGCTGTCGCTCAGTCTCAGTTCGAGGAAGTCGAAATCGACATCGACCAGTTGCTTGATCAGATGAAAGAAGTTGACTTTGATTATGACGAAGTACGTGACCGTCGGGATCCATTTCGTCCTCTTGTAGGACCAACGGCTACGCGTGTGATCCAGGCAAAGCAGACCGGTGCAGGTGGAACCGAACCTGCGTCGGCGTCGGCCGCCGTTCGCGAGGCGCGCTCTATGATGGTCAGCGGGATCATCTGGGACAAGGAAAAACCTGTGGCTGTTGTCGACGGTGTCGTCGTCTATCCTGGGTTCAAGTTTGAGCAAGGGATTGGAGTGGAAGAGATCCAGGCCGATCGTGTGATCGTTCGGGTCAATGACACGCTGATCCCTCTGACATTGGAGGAGCAGTAGGCGATGAGCCGATTCAGCCTTTTCCCTCTGTTGCTGGCACTGTGCATTCCGGTTGCGGCTGTTTCTAACGGCGAAGCAGCACCGCCCCAGAATCGAGTCGATTTGAGCTCGCTGCGTCTCGAGTTGGAGCATGTAGCTGCCCAAGCTAAGGTTGACTCCCACCCATACGCCGCGCGCGAACGTTGCCCGCTGGCTGCATTGGACGCCTTGATGACGGTTGTTCGCAGCGACTATCTCGCCAGCCAGCCCGTCGCGCCTTCTGCCAAAGCAACCGCTGCGCCGCTTCCTTCAGCAAATGAGATGGAAGCCGTTGTAGAACCGGTTCTCTGGCTGGACCAGGAGGCGAGCCCGCGTTGGGCGGCGCCCTCGGGTCACGGCAGGATCTTCTCCGCTCCGCAACCCCTGGAGCTTTCGCCTCGTGTTCCAATACGCACCCGCGTACGTTTGGCTCAGGAACTGTCAAACGTGGCTGAGGACGCCGCAAAGGCGCCCGATAGCACACCGCCCTCCGTCGAGGAGGCTGCACCCGCCGCAACGCCGCAAGCGGAGCCTCCGAATGCCGACGCTGCCGAGGAGAAACCGGCCGAACAACCGGCGCCGGCTCCTGTCGAACGCGGGCCCAGTGAGATTGTGCTGCGAGGAACCGGCGGGGGCGGCGATCCGCTTGACCAGCTCGTCAATCTCGACTTTCGCGATATGGAGTTGAGCCAGGTTGTGGCCCTCCTTTCCGAAAAGGCGGAAATAAACATCATGGGCGGGAGCGAGTTAACCGGGGACACCGTAACGGCCAATCTCAAGAACGTCCCCCTGCGTAAAGCCATTGACATGATTCTTCGCATGGAAGGCCTCGGGATCGTTGAGGAAGAGGGCATCTATCGCATCGTTCCCTATGAGGAAGCCGCCGCTGCTTACCGCGCAACGCGAATGGTCTTTCTGAAGAATGCGAAAGCCCAAGACCTGAAGCTGACCCTCGAGTCGTTGCTTGTAGGGGTCGATGGTCAGAAAGAATTAACCATCGCCGCTGACGTCAACACGAATACTTTGATTCTGTCAGGAGACGAGGCGCGCGTGTCCGAATTCGAGGCGCTGGCGCAGGCCCTTGACGTCAGCGAACAAGTTCTGCCGACTGTCACCAAAGTGCTCAGGCTGAACTACGCCATGCCGCACGACCTCGAGAACATGGTGGCCGGCATGTTGACGCCGGAGACCGGCAAAGTGACCATCGACGAGACCGGCCGACACCTCATTGTCACCGATTACCCTCTCGTAGTCGACAACATCGAACAACTGGTTCAGCAAGTCGACATCTCAGTCAAACAAGTCATGATCGAGTCGATGATCGTCGACGTCGTGTTAAGCGATTCATCCAGCAGCGGAATCGAGTGGCTCGCAAACTTGCTGCGTCGCTACACCAATAGCGGCAATCTGGTCAGCAACCTCGAGCACTTCTCGTGGCAGACAGACTTGCCTGGACCCGGCACCAATGAACTAACCTTCGGCACTCTGTCGAGCGACTTTAGCATCACAGGCGCCATCAGCGCCGAAGTGCAGAACCAAAACGCCAATCTTCTGGCGAACAGCGTCTTGGTCACAGTAGAGAACAAGCCTGCCAACCTCGAAATTGTCCAGGAATTCCCCTATCGGGAGCGCACGGAAACGGAGCAGGGAGGCCAACTGACAAGCACTGAATTCAAGGATGTCGGCACGATCCTCGAGGTAACGCCCCGCGTGACGCACAGCAATGACATTATCGTGGACGTTCAAGTGAACCAGAGCGGGGTCACGGGCTTCACGTCCGACGAAATACCCATTACGAACAACCGGCGTGCTGAAACAACCATTAAGGCCCGCAACGGCCAGACTATCTTCATCGGCGGCCTGCGCCGGATGGACGACAACCTCGATGTGCGAAAGGTCCCCGTCCTTGGCGACATCCCCCTGCTCAATATCGCGTTCCGCAACACAGACGTGAGTAAAAGCAATACGGAGCTGATGACATTTCTTACTTGCTATGCCTTGGGCGAGCAAGCCCCCGAGCTTAGTCAGAAGCAGAAGGAAATGTACAACAAACTCGAAGCGACGCCAGATGTTCCAGATGCCCAACGCACCATGTTGCGTTCCTACCTCAAACCCTCAGAGCAACGTGATCCTATCTGGAAATTCCGCCGGGGCAAGTAAGACCCGGCTGGCAAGCGGGCTCCTGTAAGAAACCCCTGGGGGCGACCCCCGTCCGAAACTCTTAGCGGGGGCGCGGGGGGTTTTTTTCTCCGGGT
>CAZBQH010000599.1:0-49409 GCA_964493915.1 uncultured Nitrospiraceae bacterium | reverse complement strand
GTGTCTAACGCCGGCGCCGGCGCTCAGCCAATGCCGCCGGCGATGCCGATGAACCAGTCGAGGTACGCGCCAAACGAACCTTCCTTGCCGCCCCGGGCGAAGAAGCCGTTGCGGCCCTGGATGGGCGGTTTCTCGTCGTACTTGATGAACTCGACGTGGCCGTCCATATACAGGACATTGCAGCCGCCAGGCACATGGTTGAATCGCGAGACCGCATTGTCCAAGGCGGTCCCGGGAGGCGCGTAGTTCGTGCCGTACACGCCCCATGCGTCAAACATGGCCCAAATCGAGCTCTGGGCTTGAGCGCCTGCTGCGGGATTGTTGATGTCCGTAATAAAGAAACGCTCGATGCCTTCCCTGAGATGCCGGTAGCTTGACGGCATCGCCGAGACGCCATCGTCGTCGAGAACCTCGTTCGGATGCCAGATGACATAGGCGCCGCGCACTGGGTAGCCGACGGTTGAAAGCTTGTTGGGAAGGTCGTACTGATAACGGCCTGCCCAGTAGATGACGTCGTAGTTGCAGCCATAGCGTTCCATACCGGTTGCGCGCACATCTGCGCAGCTCTTGTCCCAGCCATACCAACCCCAGTATCCGCTCGAGCTGATGTAGTACTGTTCGTCCCAGGCCATCTGCAGCACGGCGCCAAGCTGGCATGCCGTCGTTGTCGCCATAGGCACATAGATATACGAAACCGGATTCGACAGCAACGAGTTCAAGCAGTGCTTCGCATACCACTTGTCCGTACCCCAGGCGTTTACGTCGCCGCCCGCATTCGACAGACCCGAAGCGGCCTGCGAAACCGCTTCTGCGTAGTCTTCGGGAATGTTCAGCGCACTGCCCCACGTGTCGCCACGGGGATCAGACGGGCAGATCATGATGTTCGGGTCGGTCCAGTATTCCGGGTAAAGCTGGGAACTGTTAATCCACGATACGCCAAAGTTCAAATCCCATCCACCCGTTGGCGGGCCGTAGGTATACTCGGAACCGCCGGGCCACATGCCCCCCTTGTCCTCGCTCGAGAACATCTTGAAGATAAGTCCCCATTGCTTGAGGTTGTTCGCGCAAGACGCCCGCCGGGCCGCTTCCCGTGCCCGCGACAGTGCAGGCAACAGAATGGACGCCAGGATGCCGATAATGGCAATCACTACGAGCAGTTCGATCAGCGTGAAACCCTTTCCTCTGTGCATCTTACATCTCCTTTTCTAAGAATCCACCTGCGCCACGCGTCTAGACCTTCCGGGAACGCCCCGGCGCCCTGCGCATAGCCTGCTTTCATCCAACGCTTTTTCCTCTTCGGCCAAGCCAAAGCTACCCTGTTGATGAATTGTACGCACTGGCATCCGATGGCTCTCGACGATAGACTATTGGATGCCACCAACTGTAAAGTTTACCCCTGCAAATACAACAAATCGTCCTTGATTCTCAAGTTCTTATGTCGTATCCTTAGATCATGAGTCGGAAATACTATAAACTGGTCAACGACGTGTCCCAAGTCCACGCCATCGAGTTTCGCTGCGAATACATGGAACCGAAAGCGTGGGAAGACTTTCACCAGCATTATGAAGTCGAGGCCAATCTCATCCTCAAGGGAAGTGTGACGTACCTTCGTGGAGGAGACGTGCTCTACGTTCCCGCCCATACGGTGATAGCCTTCTGGGGGGCGCGTCCTCACCAAATCTACTCGGCCGATCAAGGCACGTGCTGCTATTTCGTGCACATCCCTCTGCCATGGTTCCTTGGATGGAATCTGCCCGGCAACCTCAAGCACAGTTTCCTATCGGGAACTGCGCTCAGCGCTTCTTGCCCCGACGTCGAAGAGCATGTGCTTGCTTTCCGTCGGTGGAGCCACGATGCTGCCAGCGGTTCAGAGGAAAGCGTCGAGGCCGCGCAACTCGAGATCAAGGCCTGGATGCTGCGCATGGCGGCGTTACTCCATCCCCACCGGAGCGAAGGGGCCGACGCGTTCGCCGCTCCCGATCTCGTCACCAGCGACGACAAAGTCGTCCAGATGGTCCGGTACATCGCTCAAAACTATCAGGAACCGTTCCACGTAGCCGACGTCGCGGCCGCAGTCGGGCTGCATCCAAACTATGCGGCGACCTTATTCAAGAAGCGGGGCGGCATTACAATCATTGATTACATTACGCGGCTGCGGGTGGCTCACGCCCAATTCCTGCTCACCAGCCTTGACGCCAACGTGCTGGATATCGCCTTCGAGTCGGGGTTCTCTTCCGCATGCCGGTTTTACCGCGCCTTCAAGGAAGCCTGCGGCCAGACGCCGGGCAAATACCGCGCTCAGATGCGCTCGCACCTGTACAGCGCCAGTTAACCGCTCGAGTCATACCCCCATTGCGTTGAAGACTGCGACTGCATGACCAGGCAGAGAGAGGGCGTCCTTTTCGAGAGCAATCTCATCATGGGAAGTGAGGAACGGCGCTTTCTGGAGCTGTGCTCCGATGAAAACGCGCTGGGGCCTCTCCGAGAAGTTGCACACAACGAGTACAGGACCCCTTCGCAAGATCAGCCACCGGGCATCCTCATCAAACCGCACCTGAACAGAGGCAAGCCGCCCGTCGGTCAAAGCAGGGGTGGTTCGGCGCAGGGCGATCAGGCGCCGATGCCAAGCGCAGATCCGGCTGTGACGGCCGCGCGTCTGCTCGCTCCAGTCCAGTTTCGAACGCCGGAATGTTTCCTGCGCCTGCGGGTCAGGGATCTGCTCGGGATTCCAGCCAAACGAGGCAAACTCAGTGCGCCGGCCTTGCCGTACGGCCTCGGCCAGTTCAGGTTCCTCGTGGTCGGTGAAGTAAAGAAATGGCGACGAAGCGGCCCACTCCTCGCCCTGAAACAACATGGGTATAAACGGGGACGTCAGGATCAGAGCGGCGGCAATCATGAGTTGACCTTCATCAAGCAATGCGCTGGCCCGTTCACCGAGGGCGCGGTTACCGATTTGGTCGTGGTTCTGGAGAAAGCCCACGAAGCGGTCTCCAGGCAAAGCGGAAGCAGAGCGTCCATGGTGGCGCCCGCGGTAAACCGAGTACCCCCCATCATAGACAAACCCTTGAGTGAGCACCTTTGCAAGGTCCGCAAGGCGGCCGAAATCCTGGTAGTAGCCCGTCCGCTCGCCGGTAAGGGCCGCGTGGAGTGCGTGATGAAAGTCCTCGTTCCACTGAGCGCGAATGCCGTAGCCTCCGACCTCGGGCGGCTGGATAATTCGGGGGTTGTTCAGGTCGCTCTCCGCGATAAGCGTCAAATGCCGGCCAAGATGCGCCTCAAGAACCTTCACTTCATAGGCCAGTTGCTCGAGAAAGTGAACGGCCGACACGTCGATGATGGCATGGACCGCGTCAATACGCAGGCCATCGACGTGATAATCGCGCAGCCACATGAGCGCGTTGTCGATGAAGAATCGCCGCACTTCGTTGCTGCCGGGCCCATCAAGGTTTACGGCGTCGCCCCAGGGAGTGACATACCTGTCCGTAAGGTAAGGCCCGAACCGGCTAAGATAATTACCGGTAGGACCGAAGTGGTTGTATACCACGTCAAGCAGAATCGCCAATCCCCGGCGATGGCATGCGTCAATCAAACGCTTGAGCCCTTCAGGACCCCCATAGGCCTGGTGTGGCGCATAGAGGTCGACTCCATCATAGCCCCAGCCGCGCGTTCCCGAGAACTGGGCGACAGGCATAAGCTCAATATGAGTAACGCCAAGATCAACAAGATGGCCGAGCTGCTCGATCGCCGTGTCAAACGTACCGCCAGAGCTAAACGTGCCGATATGTAGCTCGTAGATCACGGCCGAACTCAGAGGGGGCGGCTGCCAATGGGCGTCGGTCCACTCGAAGCGGCTGTGGTCTAGCCAGCGCGACATGCCGTGCACGCCGTAGGGTTGCCACGGAGACCGGGGATCAGGGAAAGGGCCCTCTCCATCGATCCGGCAGCCGTAGTCTGCGCCATGCACCAAGAGCGGCGTCTCCACCGACCACCATCCACGTTCCTCCTGATGCATGGAAAAGACAGTGCCGTCAGCCTCGAGCTCTATTTTCTCAACATAAGGCGCCCACACGCGGAGCCTTGCCATTGTTTCTATTCCTTTATCAACAGCGCGACAGGGAAACGGGCAAGCAGACAAGCCAGCTGGGCAGGTCCCCCGGCATGGTCTCCGCCCGTGAACACGTTGCGCCAAGTTCCGCCGGGCAGTTCCAGACCCGTGTCCGCCCAATCATCTCCCAAGGTCAGGACCAATCTCGGGACGATGGAGATGACGGACTCGCTACGTGCAAAACCCACAACGTGCCGCGCCTTCGAGCCCCACGCTGTGAGAGGCCGGTACGTTGCCTGAGGCCCGAAATACTCCGGCTGCCGGCGGCGTACGTGCAACGTTTGGCGGATGACCCAAAGCTTCGGCAAACCATCGTCCGCCCGTGCGAGGAGCTGGTCCACGCTCAGGCCGTCCAGTTCGTTCAGCAGGCGTTTGCGCAGATCGAAATCGACAGGGCGCCGATTGTCCGGGTCGACGAGGCTCAAATCCCACAGCTCGGCGCCTTGGTAAATGTTGGGCACGCCGGGAGCAGTAAGCTTGAGCACCGTCTGGGCCAAGCTGTTTACACGGCCCGGAGCAACCAAGCCGTCAACAAAGTCTCTTATGCTTGCCATCGCTTCTTCGTCGGTCATGACGCTCTCGACAAAGCCGCGGACGCCTTTTTCGTAGTCGTTGTCGGGATTTCTCCACGAGGTATAGATCTTGGCCTCCCGGATCGCCTTCTCCATGTAACTCGTCATACGTTCGACTTCAATGGGCCACGCCCCGACAAGATTCTGGTAAAAGAGATACTCCGTGTTGCGGTCGGGAACCCCGTTCTTGCGATGACGCTCATTGTGCTGAGCCCAGCGGGTTACGGCCTCGCCCCAACGCTCAGGAATCTCGGACAACAAAGCCAACCGGGCCCTCACATCTTCGCTGCGCTTGGTGTCATGGGTCGAACTGGCAAGGAGGGTATGCGGCCGCTCCGCCTGAGCTTCGATACACGCCTGGTGGAATGCCTCGACCGGCGTGCCGAACCGGCCCGGATCCCCTCCTACTTCGTTTAGGCTCACCAAGCGGTTAAACCGGTAGAATGCCGTGTCCTCGACCCCTTTGGCCATGGCTGGGCCGGTCAACTGCTGGAAACGCATGGCTAATTCGTTCTCGAGCGAGCCAGTAATGCGTCCAAGAAGCAAATCTTTCAGAAAACCGAACAACTCCGGATCCAGACCAGACTCAGCGGTCATGGCGTGATCGACAGCCTCGGTGATATAGAACTTATCCGCTGTTCTCGTGGTTCCCCCGCCAGGGTGGACATACGTCCGGTAAACTGGGAAGGAAGCCGCGACTTCGCACAGCGTTTCGAAAAGATCCTGGCGGCTGTAGTCGCGATGACGCCGGTGACGCTCGCAAATATCGACGAAAAGCGCGGTGAGACGGTTGATCTCGCTTGCCAGCAGTTCGGCAAGAACCTGGCGTTTGCAAGCATGCATAACCTCGGGGTAGTCGCTGGACTCGCCCGTAAACTCTTCGTATAACGCCGTCAGTTTTGTTTCGCCGGCCGGTTCGATGAACAAACCGCCAGCCAGATTCAGGAAGTCGTAACCAGTCGTCCCTTGGATGGGCCAATCAGGGGGCAGTTTCTCACCTGGTTCGAGAATCTTCTCTGCCACAATCCACGCTGTGGGACACGACTCGCGCAGACGCCGGAAATAAGCGCCTGGCTCGCGGAGGCCGTCCGGATGATCGATGCGCAATCCCTGAACAACGCCGTCGCGGACCCACTTGATGGGCAAAGCATGCACTGCCGTAAACACCTCCTCCTCTTCAGCACGCAACCCGGCAAGATCATTGATGTTAAAGAAGCGCCGGTAGCCAAGGTCTCTGTCAGCGCTGCGCCAGTAAGCGAGTCGATAGTTCTGGCCGTCGATAAGCCGGTCCATGATGTCGGCATCAGCGTTGACGCGCGCGACCTCGTCGTTAATCGCCTGCACGACGCCGGGCGTTTCGCGGCACAAGCGGGCAAGCAGATCCACCAAAACCGCTTCATCGCGGTGCCGTCGTTCGACTTCGTCCCGCGCAGTCACAGTGGGCTTGGGAAGGCGGAGGTAGCTATAGGCGAGAAAACGCAGGTGCTCGGAATCGCACGCCTCGGCGGCGTTGCAGAGCAATTCGGGCAGGCTCGAAGGGTCGATAGGAAAGGCGTGCTCATAATAATGCAGTGTGAACACGCCCTCTTCGTGGTGAAGCTCGAATTCGCCTCCCTCGAGAATCCGCCCATAATGGTCGCCAAGAACAGGCAAGAGCACCTTGTTCGGCCATCGCTCTTCGGAAGACGCCCAATCAACATCGAAATACGTTGCATACCGGCTGGCGGGTCCATTCTCGAGGACGTCCCACCACCACGGGTTGCGGGGATCCGTCACGGCCATATGGTTCGGCACCACATCGATCATATGGCCCATCGCATTCTTCGCCAAAGCGAGACAGAGCGCCGCATGTCCCTTGGAACCGCCCAATTCCTCATTCACACGGCTCGGATCAACCACGTCGTAGCCATGGGTGCTCCCTGCAGCCGCCTGCAAATACGGCGAGGTATAGAGATGGCTCAGACCGAGGTCCGCAAGGTACGCGACAAGTCCTGCTGCTTCTTCGAACCCAAAGCCCGGTTGCAGTTGAACGCGGTATGTCGCAACAGGCTCCGGGGAAAATGCTTCATTCATCGCTTAACCTCAGGTAGAATCGGACCTCGAATGCGCCAATGAGATCGAGGTACTGTTCAAGCAACCTGGATAACAGAAACTGCCGGCGGACCGATTCCCGGGCTATCTCGCCCATACGCATGCGTAGCGACTCATCGTTCAGAAGCGCAACCATGCGATCGGCCGTCTCCTCGATAGACGACACGAGAAAGCCGTTCTCGCCATCCTGAATCTGCAACCGGATTCCCCCCACATTGCCGCCGATGACGGGCGTCCCTTTCCACATCGCTTCCGCTACCGTGAGTCCAAAACCTTCCCGGAGCGACTTCTGCACTACAACCGCCGCGCGTTGCTGCAAGGCGTTGACCAGCGCCGTGTCGTCCCGGGATATGAGAATGATGCGTTCACCCTGTTCATCAAGCAGCGACTGGTATACTTCGGGGCCTTCCGGATCGTCCGTAGCAATGTTGCCTAAGAGAACCAGGGTGGCGTCTACTTCCCTGCGCGCGATTTTGAAGGCTTCCACGACGCCCTTAGGATCTTTCCATCGGTCAAAGCGAGAGACCTGCACAACGAGGGGGAGGTCCAGTGGGATCCCGTAAAGTTCGAGACGCTCCTCGGCCTCTTGTTGCGACATGGGCCGGTTTCGAATCGAGAACGGGTCAATAGCCGGCATGAATATCAACTCAGGTACGCCGGCGTGTCGTCTAAAGTCCTCGGAACTCACAATCATCGCGTCGAACTTACGAAGCATCGGCAACATCCGTTGCCACAAAGAAGGGTTTGGACTGCTAAGATCTATATGGCAGCGCCAAACCCAGGGGCAGCGTTTGTGGAAATGTTGGATCAAGCAGAGGGGCTGCGGATCGTGGATCACAACCGTGTCGTAGCGGTGCAGGTTCATACGGATGGCATTCTTGCGAATAACACTTTCGTAGATCCCCCACTCGCGTTCTGTTATCTCAAGCTCCGCCCCTTGAAGGGCGTTATGCATTTTCTTCGTAATGCCGAAGAAGTCGGGTTCGCCTTTTATCAGACTCCATTGGGTCTCGATGCCGAGGCCGTTCATCAGCAAAGTCAGGGAATCCAGAATCTCTGCGACGCCGCCTCCGTAGTAGGTCGAGTTGACATTTACCACTCTATGGTCGCCGAGAGCCTTGGCCTTTCGGGTGATGCGGTCCACCGCCTCTGAGCCTATGTATTGCTCGTAATCATCGAGGTGGATTAAGTCAGGATCTTTTGTCATGCACTTTTCCCCTTCCAGCAAAGTCTCAACCATGGTCTTCCTCGAGGCTCCTCAGTATCACGAGCGAACGGCTTTCGACTGTGACTTCGTCTGACGCAGCGAAAACTCTCTGTTCTTCGAGCCAACCTGTCGCCGTGTCCATCTCAAGGACCCACTTCTCCGACCATTGCGGCCCTGGCAAAGTGATAGCGAAGGATTCATGATGGGCGTTGAGTACCACGTAGAAACTGTCGTCTGTGACGCGCTCAGCCCGGGGATTGGGGTTGGGTATCGCTTTCCCATACACAAAGATTCCCAGACAATTGACGGCGCCACCGCTCCAGTCCTCGTCGGCCATTTGCTCGCCTTTCCAAGTGAACCAGGCAATATCTTTCACTTCGCTCCCGTGAATAGCCCGCCCCTGAAACCACTGACGTCTATGAAACACAGGATGGTCCGCACGAAAGCGTATCAGGCGCTTCGAGAACTCGAGCAAGTCTTCATCTGCATGATCCCAGTCATACCACGTAAGCTCGCTGTCATGACAATAAGCGTTGTTATTTCCCTGTTGGGTTCGGCCAATCTCGTCGCCTCCCAACAACATGGGAACGCCTTGACACAAAAGCAGCGTGGCAAGAAAGTTCCGTTTCTGACGCGCCCGAAGCCGCAGGATTTCCGCCTCGTCTGTAGGACCCTCGACGCCGCAATTCCAGGAACGGTTGTCAGAGGCCCCGTCCCTGTTTTCCTCGCCGTTTGCCTCATTGTGCTTGTCGTTGTAGGAAACGAGGTCGTGGAGCGTAAAGCCGTCATGTGCAGTCACGAAATTGATGCTGGCGTGAGGTCGGCGGTTGGTGTTCTCGTAGAGGTCCGGGCTTCCCGCAAACCGGTTGCCCAATTCCCCGAGAACCTGTTCCTTTCCGCGCCAGTAATCCCGGATGCAGTCGCGATACTTACCGTTCCATTCCGTCCATACAGGCGGGAAGTTACCCACCTGATATCCTCCATCGCCTATATCCCAAGGCTCAGCGATGAGCTTGACCCGACTGATAACCGGGTCCTGTTGAATGATGTCAAAGAACCCTGAAAGACGGTCCACATCATGCAACTCACGAGCAAGTGCAGACGCAAGATCGAAGCGAAACCCGTCCACGTGCATCTCGAGCACCCAATACCGCAATGAGTCCATCATCAACTGGAGTACATGAGGGTTGCGCATATTCAGGGTATTGCCTGCCCCCGTGTAGTCCATGTAGTAACGCTTGTCCTCAGTAAGACGGTAATAGTACGCGTTGTCGATTCCCTTAAAGCAGAATACAGCACCCAGATGATTGCCTTCGCCGGTGTGGTTGTAGACGACGTCAAGGACAACCTCAATGCCGGCCTGATGGAGCGTCTTCACCATTTGCTTGAATTCGGCCACAATAGCCCCCGGCCGCGCCCTTCTGGCGTATTCGATATGGGGGGCGAAATAGCCGATCGAGTTATAGCCCCAGTAGTTCCGCAGCCCCTTGTCCAAGAGGTGCTTGTCATGCACAAATTGATGGACCGGCATGAGCTCGACAGCGGTTATGCCGAGCCCTTGCAGGTAGTCAATGACCGCCGGATAGGCCAAGCCGGAGTACGTGCCCCGAAGCTCGTCGGGAACGTCCGGATGCCGCATAGTAAGACCCTTGACATGGGTCTCGTAAATAACCGTTTCGTGCCACGGGACCTCGAGCCGGCGGTCGCCTGCCCAATCAAAATGCGGCTGATGGACCACGCTCCGCGGAATGTATGCAGCACTATCCTCCGTGCTCATGGCGTCCGGATCGCCTCCTATGGGATATGGAAAAACGGCGGCGTCCCACTTGACTTGCCCGTCCAGAGCCTTGGTATAGGGATCAAGCAACAACTTGGCCGGATTGCAGCGGCGTCCGCTCGCGGGATCCCATGGACCGTGAATCCGAAAACCGTAGCGCTGGCCTGGATCGATCGCCGGAAGATACCCATGCCAGCAGTAGCCCGTTGCCTCCGGCAGTTCAAGCCGGGTTTCGTTGTCGTCATCGTCGAACAGGCACAATTCAATGGCTTCGGCTACCTCGGAGAAAATCGAGAAATTCGTTCCCGAACCGTCGTAGGTAGCGCCTAGAGGACGGGGAAGACCAGGGAACATGTTCATAAAACCTCCCTTCTTTGTATAAGGGTGTAATAACACAATGATGATGCAAGGCAGCCAAGCCGTACCATGCCTAGACTTATTCAAGCGCCCGCAGGAGCAAGCTCGATAACCTGACAACCCGGCGCCTTGGACACCGAAATGGAACGGCCATCCACCGCAATAACAACCGGGCCGGCTGCTCCGCCAAAATCTGTGCGGCGGACAAGCAAGCGGTTGCCGAGGCGGACGGCTGAAACCACGGGACCCGGCGCAGCAGGTACATCAAAACAGATGGGTGTCCCGTTATCGAGGAATGAACCGTACTCTTGTGCGGCCGCCCATACTGGGTACAGCAATTCAACCTCCTTGCGCATCTCGATCGAGGGACTCCACAGGAAAAAAGCGTCGTGCCCTCGCAACAGCATGTGCCAAAGGAGCTCTTGATACTTCTCTTCGCTGAATTGCTTCACAGAAAGGTCGGGATCCTTAGGCGGCGCGGTGGTATGCCAATGGACAAAGGTGATGATGGGAACATCGGCGGGCGTCGAGCGGCCGGCGTTGCTGGCTACCAAAAGCATATTGCGGAACCAGCGGTAGTCAGCCGATTCGAAATCGTACCAGCTAAAGGTTCGGTACCAGGTGTAGACCACAGGCATAGCGAAGGTAAAACCCGTCAGAGGAAATTCCTGGAACCACTTGCGGTAATGAGCTCCCTGATCCACTTTGGCGGGTTGGCCGGTCCGGTATTCCTCAAAGTAGTCGTACCAATAGCGGTAACCGTCGTTCGGGTACACCGCATAGTTTCCGACGAGGGCCTTGGGGAACTGCTCGAGTATGGGCTCGGCATAGACATCACGCTGGATATCGCTGCGCAAGGTGCGCAGCGCGGCCTGAAAGGTCGAGAAATCCTCGATGTCCGGAATGTTCTCACGGCAGACGGTGCAACGGCGCGAGGCGGCCCAGGCGCCGTTCCACTCGATGGGTCCGTCCACTTCCCAATCGGCGAACACGAAATCAATCTCGAGCCCTGCTTTCTTATACGCCTCAGTGTAATAGACGATCCGCTCGCGGATGATGTCGCGCCGGTGATCAATGCGGAAGGGACAACCCATATTGTCCGCGCCAAACGACGTATCCCAGAAAGGTTTGCCCTGCGCGTCCAGGTGAGCGGTCTCCTCCGTTCCATCAAAGAAGCTGTACAGACACGAGGTGGCGTCAATGCCGACCGGCTGGCCGAGTTTCTGCTGAGCACGGCCAAGGCGCAACGCAGCCTCGAGCGCTGCTTCGTGCTTGTCTGGGCGCCAGCTTGCGATAAGGCCGATGCCCCGCTCATTCATCAGGCGGACCAACTCCTCGGCGGAGGCGTCGTCAGGCGTGCCGGGGTCGATGCACGGCCATAAGAACAAGGGCAGCCGGCTGCCGCGTCCGTGTTCCAGGGGCGCGGTCACGTCAAGCACTGTCTGCACACCATCAGACCATTTCACGGGTGGCGCCTCCGTTTCTTGCGCTACGACGGACTGCAACACAAGACAACACAAAGCACCTGTTGTCAGCCGCCTGTAGAAACGCTTCATTTGATCCCGTACTCCTTTAACAATGAAACGCTCGGGCCATGAGAATGGACGCCGCGACCGTTTCTCGGGTTTGCTTTACTTGCGCGCCACGGCGCGGATATCAAGCAACCCTTTCATCACGTCATAAAGGTTTCCCTGCCATTCGCGCGTGCCGAGAGCATCGTGCAACTTCCTATAAAGCGGATAGAGCTTCTTGTATACGTTGCGTGCTTTTGGGTTCGGCTTGTTCACCTCCGCTTTCAAACCGGTCATAACCTTTTGCGCGGCTTTGACGCTGCTATGGCCGCCCGCCCTCTTTCCCGCAACTACGGCGCCTGCAATGGCTGCGCCCACAGCGCAGGTTTGAGCCGAACGCGAGATGTACATGGGCCGGCCCGTGACGTCGGCATAGATCTGCATAACCAACGGGTTCTTCTCCGCAATGCCCCCGCAATTGACCACGCGCCGAACTTGCACGCCGTACTCCTCGACGCGGTTGATAATCGTCAGGGCCCCAAACGCCGTGGCTTCAATCAGGGCGCGATAGATCTCGCCAGGCGTCGTATAAAGGGTTTGACCGATAAGCAATCCCGTTAGACGCTGATCCACAAGAATAGTGCGGTTTCCGTTATTCCAATCGAGGGCGAGCAGACCCGAAGCCCCGGGGGCAAGTTGGGCCGCCTGTTGAGTCAGGTTCACGTGCGAACCCGCCTTGGAACCGCCCGGTTGGACGTAGTTGACGAACCAGTTAAAGATGTCGCCCACGGCCGACTGGCCTGCCTCGAGACCAAAATAGCCCGGAAGAATGCTTCCCTTTACGATGCCGCACAGGCCGGGAATATCCGGCAGCTCTCGGTTTGCAGGGGCGACCATCATGTCGCAGGTGCTGGTGCCGATGATCTTGACGAGCGTGCCCGGGGCAATGCCCGCGCCCACCGCGCCCAAGTGGGCGTCGAATGCGCCGACCGCCACAGGAATGCCCTCCCGAAGCCCTGTCCGTTTGGCCCACTCAGCCGTTAACCTGCCGACAGGGTGTTCAATAGTATAGGCCTTGTCTTTTAGCGTCGCTCGAAGGGCGGCGAGGTTCTTATCGAGCATAGCCAAGAATTCCGCGTCCGGATAACCGCCCCAGTCGTCGTTGTACATGGCCTTGTGGCCCGCTGCGCAGACGCCAACCGTGAGGGCCTCCGGCGCCTCCGTGCCGGTAAGCATGGCTGGAATCCAATCGGCAATCTCGACCCAAGTATAGGCCGCATCGGCGACTTTGGGAGCGGTGCGAATGCAGTGTAGAATCTTGCTGAAAAACCATTCACTGCTGTAGACACCGCCGCACTTGGCAAGATAGTGAGGCCGCTTGTCCCGAGCCAACGCCGTGATTTCCTCCGCTTCGGTGACCGAGGTGTGGTCTTTCCAAAGCCACGCCATGGCGTCGAGGTTCTCCGCAAACTCCTTATGAAACGCAAGAGGCCTGCCTTTCTCATCGACGGGCAGCGGCGTGCTGCCTGTCGTATCTACGCCGATGCCGACAACTTGCGCGGGGCCAAAGCTCTTGTCGTTGCGTTTTGCCTGCATCAACGCCCGCTTGATGCTGACTTCGGCGCCGGAAACGTAATCCTGAGGGTGCTGACGCGCCAGGTTCGGGTCCCGCGAGAGGATCACGCCTTGCTCGCCGCGCTGGTAATCCCATACATAGCCGCCCACTTCGTCGCCATCAGCGACATTCACGACGACGGCCCGCACCGAGTTGGTGCCATAGTCCAATCCAACTGCATAGGTTGCTGCCGATTTCCTATTTGCCATGAACTCGTTCTCCCTTCACATACAAGGCGGACCCGGCTTGCCATTGCCCCATTGCCAAAGGCATGATGTAACAACTGCGGCGTATTCTTCAAGAGAACCCATCCAAAAAGGACGGAAAGGACGGACCTCCATCATGATCTGGGCCAAAGACGTGCAAAACTTGCTGCAGGATTATTACGTGGCGTTCCGGGGCGTGTTTACCCTGGATAAGCAGACTACGATCGAGACACGCACCTGCGGCGCGAGCTGGTTCGTCGTGTGGCTCGACGGCGCATATCTTGTCGAAGGGCCGGCCCGCTTTGAACCAGAGCGGCCGGAATACGATACGACCCGCATCACGCTGCCCGCAGGCCGCCACGTCTTCGCGGTTCAGGCGCATCACATCGGCGTAACCACCCGCATCCTCGACGCGATGCCTCCGTTTTTGTATTGCCACGCCTTTGATGCGAATGAATGCGAGATCCCCATCGTCTGGCGCTGCGCCCGGCTTCAGGGATACGCTCCGGCCGTAAGGCGCATCAACGCACAGCTCGGGTGGATCGAATGGTGCGACACGCGCCTCAATCCAGCGGGATGGACCGAACCCGATTTCAACGACGCCGAATGGAAAGAGCCCGCTCCCACCGGGCGGCGCATTGAAATGGGTCCCACGCGGATCGCAGCCATCGAGCAATTCCGCCACAACCTGCGCCCCTCCAGCAAAGGCAAACTCGCCGAATGCTTCGGCTACGAACGCGACGACGTCCCTGCGCGTTTTTTCCTGCGCGACCTCGAGCCGGCAAACACTCCAGCCCAGGGCGTCTGGCGCCGTTACGACCTCGGACAGGTCCGCCTCGGGCGGCCCAGCTTCACGCTGGATGTACCCGAGGGCGCCATAGTCGAGTTCGCCTATGCCGAGCAGATGTACCACGGCCGGGTCGCGCCTTACATCACCTTGTCAGGCTCGGACTCGTGCAACCTCGATCACTACGTCGCGCGCGGCGGTATCCAGATTTTCGAGCCCCTGACGCCCAAAGGCGGGCGCTACCTCGAGATCCATGTACTAGCGGATCCGGAGGCGATTGGCTTTATCTACGAGGACTACCTCGAGCGAAGCTACTTTGGCGAAGCGGACGGCGCCTTCTTCTGCGACGACCCCCTTCTTGACCGCATCTGGCAAACGGGGGTAAACACCCTCCGCGCCTGCGCTGAGGACGCCGTCATCGACAACCCCACACGCGAGCGCGGTCAGTGGACCGGCGATGTAGTGACGGTCGGAATGGACATCGCAGCCGCCGCCTTTTCGGACCTGCGACTGCTCCGGAGAGGGCTGGTGCAGAGTGCGCTGTCCGCCCGTGACGACGGCCTTGTCGCGGGGATGTCGCCCGACGGCGACATCTACGTCACGACCTACGCGGCCCAATGGTTTACGGCGTGCGTTCATTACTACCAGCTCACAGGCGATCGCACCGTGCTCGAGGAACTCTATCCCTACGCACTGGCCAATCTATCGGCGTTTCGGCAGCACGAAACCGCACAAGGGCTGCTCGACAGCCTTGGCTGGACCTTTGTCGATTGGGGCTATGCCCGCAACGACGGCCCTGCTGATATCGCCCTTAGTCTGCATTACCTGGCAGGACTCCGATCCATGAGAGAATGGTCGCTTATTCTCGGCAAGAACGACGCATTGGAACACTGCGGTGCAGCCTCAGTCCTTGTCGAGAAGGCGGTTCGCGCCTGGTTTGACGAAACGCTCGCCGGTGAGGCCGGTTGGCAAGCCGTGGGGTATCACGCGGCCGTGCTTGGGCTTTCCCTCGGTTTCCTCCAAGGAAAGCGGCGCGCCGAGGCTGTCGCCTATATCAAGCAGCACATCCTTAGCTGCTTCCCGAATCGAGAAGAGGCACCCCGAACCAGCGACCCGGGGTTCACAAGCCGCCAGGTAATAACGCCCTACTTCGCCCATTACGCTTTCCCGCCGCTTATCGAGGCCGGTGAAATGGATTTCGTGCTCGATCAGTATCGACTCTGTTGGGGATATGCCCTGGATCAAGACCGGACCACGTGGATCGAAGTCTTCGACCCGCGCTGGAGCCACTGCCACCAATGGTCCGGGTGCCCGACCTGGCAGCTCAGCCGCTACGTGCTCGGCCTCTGGAACCGGCGTGATTGGGGCACCAACCATTTCCAGTTCAAGTTCGCTCCGGGATCCCTCAAGCGGGCCCAGGGCGCCATTCCGCTCATTGGAGAAGGCGACGTCGTCGAGGTGGCTTGGCATAGGACAGCGACCGGGCGGACGTACACCCTACGCACGGAACGCCCCATCTGGGTCCACAACCTGCCCGGCCATCTGGACAGCCCGCTCGAAGTGAAACGCGAGCTCACGCTTGACCTGGGTTAAGGAAAGCCGCCTTGCCGGTCGCGTGACAGGTCTAATGGCGCTCCCTTATCTCGACCTCGACCGCGTCGCGTTCCTTGCCCCTCCGGAACTCGACGATGTGGCGGGCAAATCGATATCGTGCGACGTCGTCCGGCCCGAGGAACGGTGCAAGAGCCTCTGCAACAACCGGCTCTTCGAACGTGTCCACGATCACCCACTTGCCGGGCAAGCTGCCAGGGGCATGCCGTTCATAAAGCCGCCGCGCGATGACGCAGGTCGCGCCGCTTTCCACGACCCGCTCGCGCACGGCCTCAAAGGTCGCATCAGTCAAGGCATGCCCGCAGACGATAAAACAGTCGACCGAGTCCAGGACCTGGCCGGCGACCCGATGATCAAAGACGGCTACGCTGTCAATGGGCACGAGGAAATCCTCGAGCAGCGTGGGATAGGCTTTGCCGTTGTTCAGCCCGATGGCTAAAGGACTGGCCGCGCCGTGCGTCAGGATCGGCCACACCTTAAGCCACTCTGCAGAGATGGCGTCCATAGGATGATCGGGCATACCAAGCAGCCGATCGCGGAAGCCGGTGTCCCACTGCCCCCATGCGCCGTCCGGCAAGCGAATGATGGCCACGCGCGGCCGGTAATCACGCCAATCAATATTGCGCGGGTGTGCAGGAATGTAATCGCGGTAGAACGATTTCACAACCTGTCCATGCTTGGTAACACGGTACGTGTTGTCATCCTGCCAGTCGAGCAAAGAACCTGGTTCCGCCTCGGGATGGCGCTGGGTCGATTGCGGCCAGTCGAGGTTTTCGACATAGATCGCCTCGCTCCCCAACCAGTAGCCCATGAGGAGCGCAGAACGGAGAGCGTTGGGCGAGTGGCCGGGATAATCGCCCCGGCCCCATAAGTCAGGCGAAACCCAGAGCGCCGTGCCTGTGTCGGCGTATTGGACCGCTGCGCCCAGCGCAATCGAAATCACCACCGGCGTCAGGTGTTCCTTGAGCAGCTTAGGACCAATCGTCCAGCCCGCGCGCGCATAGATATGGAAAAGGTCGGGCATAACCTGCTCGGTGCTCAGACGCACTTGCCCTCCGTAATCCTGGACTCGAATTTGCACCGCCGCTGCTGTGAGAGCTTCATAAGCCTGCTCGACGCTCATGTCCTCCGTGTCTGCAAGATAGGGCGCGTCAAGGGGCTCGCCTCCGGGGTGCGTTGCAAACTGCTGGCCGCAGAGCTGCATGTGAACGGGCTCGTCGTAAACGACTCCCTCGAAGACCGGTCGGCGGCCGTCTTGCGGCTGCAAGAGAGGGCGCAGCCAATCCATACGGAGGTCCCAACGGTGGGTCCCGTCGGGGTGGGCAAATTCGTCTTTGCCCGGCTCGAGCTCGAAGACCTTCCACCAGTTTGCCAACTCGTTGTTCAGTGCGTAGCGGATCCCCTCCCGACGCATCGCCTCGTCGATGTGGCCAATCCGGTGTTGCAAGGCTTCCGCAGGCCCAAGCCCCGGAGCTTCCACAGGCATCAGATGAATGACCATGAAGTTGAGGCCCAACTCATGCAAGGCCTTCAGGTAAGGCTCATGGTTCCACCGATCGATATCAGGCGACCCCTGAAAGTAGTTCCCCGCATCATCAACGCCGAGCAGCATCGGTTTGTCGCTGTTCTGGAAAGGTTCAACCGCGCTTGTTTCAGAAACTGCAACGGTTTCCATCGCACCGGAAGCGAAAAGAGGGATAGTGCAAAGCGCCAACATGGGCAAATGGTCTAGAACACCCATAGATACGTTCTCTCCTAGAATTCGGGTGGCGTCCTGTTTTCGGGCGGCAATAGACGTTGAGAAAAGTTGTCAATGTGTGTCCAGGGGTGACAACGTTTTGCCGCCGTCACTAACCCGAAATAGTGCCAGAAACCCGACCTGGAACACAAAAGGTTGCACCGCAATGAGTTTCGGAAATCCGAAGTCTGGTATGGATTATGCGTCTACACCTGTCGGGCTGTGCTGGAAAACCCGGTTTGCGCTCGAGCCTCGAGCAAGAGGCGTGGCGGTCAAAATCGGTAACGCGTCATGGAGGACTGCGACATGCGCATTGTGTTCGCGCTCCTCGGTTTCATCCTCGGTCTATCGCTCGTTGTGAGCATAGCCGGTGCGAGCACAATCATGAAACAAAGGTAAAGGAAGGAAAGAAAAGTCTGCTTTCGAACCCTGCGAGATAAGGCGGGAGAGCAAACGGACCGCTCACAATCCAGAGGCCGCGGGTATGCCGCGGCCTTACTTGTCTGCCCAGAACCGTCAAAGACCCCTCTATCAACACACTTGACAAGAGCTCCATAAGCGTTTATCCTTGCTATTGGTAAAAAGGGAGGTTGCCGAAGCAACCCGCCATGCGGAGGTGCCCGATTTCTTGAGATAGTGCAGCATTCTTGGCGCGTACCGCTGCGAGTACGGTCAGTGCGAGGGGCTTCTGCTTGGCGTCCCGCGTGAGTCTGACAATTTGTGCCTGCCTGATCATCTTCTCTCCCAGCGGCGCGGTCCAAACGGTATTCAGGGTATTTGGAAGGGAGTAGTGATGAACATCTATGTTGGCAACCTGTCCTATACAACGACGGACGATGAGCTCAAAGAGGCGTTCGAGCGCTTCGGAGAAGTAGAATCCGCCCGGGTCATCATGGATAGGGTCACCAACCGGTCGCGCGGGTTTGGTTTCGTCGAGATGCCAAACGCGAGCGAGGGCCAGGCCGCCATCTCAGCAATGGACGGCACAGAAGTTCAAGGCCGTCAGCTGAAGGTAAACGAAGCACGGCCTAAGAGCGGCGGATCCCGCGGTCCCCGCTAGGAACGGCGGTGTAGAGCTATAGCGGGAATCATCTCCGTCGCCGAACGTGTCGGAGGCGATAATTGAGTTGTCTTCCCGTCTGCATCCGGGCGCTTCGGCGCCATGAGAAGAGGTGCAGGGAGTTGTTGCCCGAAGGACAGTGAGGGGTGTTCGTTCTTACTGCGGCGCTGTCCTCATGTGATTTAGGAGCCGCAGGCCTGTCATGTGGCAGGCCGTGTTTTCTACGTGTATTGCTGCCGAAGATAAGCCAGAGCTGGATGGTGCAGGACAGTGCTCGAAATAAGAATGCGAACAGCTGTGCTGCACGCCGCTTCCGTGTTCATCACCACAACGTAGGAAACCGCGGCCTCTAGAGGTCCGTCCCATGCACATCTCTCGCCGCGGATTCATCAAAAAGACGGCGGCCCTGGCAACGCTCGCCGCCGCCAAAGCGCAACCCAGCCAAAGGCAAGACGGGGAAATGCGATCATACGGCGTGGGAATCCTTGGAAACTGCTGTACCCATGGCGCCGGCCTATGCAGCATGTTCAAGAGCCGTTCAGACACCCATGTGGCGGCAGCCTACGAGAAAGGGGCACGACGCGGCCCCGAGCTTGAGCAGGCCCTCGGGGCGCCGCTGGCCCGCTCCTATGAAGAAGTTGTGGCGACACCGGGCGTGGATATCGTTGCCATTGCCTGCGATCCGTGCGACAAGGCCGATATGGTCGAGATGGCAACCGCAGCAGGCAAACCTATCTTCCTCAACAAACCCTTCTGCGACAGCTTGGACAACGCGCGGCGCATCGCACGGGCCGTAGCAGATTCTCAGGCGCCGCTGGTCCACGACATCCCAATGGTGCGATCCGTGCCTGTCTATGCGCGGCTCCTGGACGAGGTCCATGCAGGGCGATATGGCAAGGTTATGGGCTACCACCATTTTTTCGGCATGAATTTCCCGATGGACTTTGACTTGAAAGGCCTCTGGCCAGAGCGGCTCGATCCGCCCGAAAAGTCTGGGGGCGGCGAGATGACGAACATGGGGTGCTACGCCGTCGACTACGCCGTGTCACTCTTCGGCCGGCCTGCGGCCGTATCTGCCAAATGGCGGAAGACATGGGACGTGTATATCGAAGCAGATGTGGAGAATTTCGGGCAGATCCTGCTCGACTACGGCGATTTCAGCGCCTTCCTCGAGGTGGGGAAACAGCAGCTTAAAGGCGAGCATCGCCACAGCAACGCCATGGCGATCCACTTCGAGCATACGGCCCTGTTCATCGACGCCAGTGCACAACTTGCAGCAGTGAACCATGTGCCTCAGGACTACGCGGACTTCGCAAAGGGGGCGTCAGCAATAGGGTCGATTGAACAGCTCATTGCAGCGATCGAGCATGGCACGCCGCCAACAAGCGATGCGGCAACGGGCGTGCTTGAGACGGAAGTGCTCATGGCCGCTTACCAGTCAATTCTGGACGGCCGTCCGGTGCAGTTGCCCCTGACATCCGGCGCAAATCCGCTTGTCCGGAGCTGAACTCGAGCCCGGAGCATTGTCAGGCTCTCCGCGGCTTGAGCTTCTCTGAAACATAACCACCGCGATCATGCATCGCGATCTGTCCCATCTCGCTTGCTGCGTCGCAGCGTCGCCCCCTGAAACAACCAATGCTCTACATCCGGGTGTTCAGTTGTTTGACTAATATGGCTCCTCGTGCTATTGTGATCGCTTTATGGATAACTGTATGAGGATAAAGCAGCCGACGCAACGCCATGCGCCGACTCTAATTGAACCCGTGACAGAAGCGGAAAACAAAGGCGCTATAGTCTGACGTGGAACATGCTCAACGGGCAGGGGACACTTCATGGGCGCTTCTCGTGTGGCGTCGTGCTCGGCGGAATCTGTTCATGGGTGCCGTGTATCTGGCCGACCTGCTCATCCCCATTGCAGCATTTGCGATAGCCTATGAACTTCGTTATGGGGCTGTTCCCTGCGCCGACTCGTTAGGGGGAATCTTTCTTCGCGCAGAATTGCAGTTCACACTGCTCGCGGCAACCGCGGCTCATGTCTTCATGATGCGTCTAGCCGGGATCTATGACCTTCACCGTACGCGCTTGTTATTAGATACGGTGCTGCGTCTGGTGACGGTCTGCACCCTAACCACCTTTGTTTTTGTGATAGTAGGCCACGGACGGTTGCCCGTGTTCTTCTCGCGTTATCTCCTCGGTTACCTCTGGATCTTCCTGACCCTGTTGATGCTCGCGGGAAAACTGGCCGCTCAGATCGCGATCCTGGCGATGCTTTGCGTAGGTATCGGCGTCAAGAAAGTGCTGATTGTCGGCAGCACCGAGACCTCACGCCGGCTCTTGCGCACATTGCGCCAGCATCCGGAACTGGGCTACCGTCCCATCGGTCTGCTCTTTCGCGGCGGCGGCAGCACCCGCTTCGAGGAAACGCTGAGTCCGGAAGCAACAAGCGGTTCCCTATCGGAGATGCTGCGGCGCGTGCTGAGCATCGCCCCCGATCTGGTGATGGTTGCCACTTCCACGCACCAGAACGAGCAGCTACGCAACCTGATCGCGGAGTGCACGGCCCACAACATCGAGGTCCGGCTTGTACCGGAATTCCACGAGATCTACTCGGCGCGGCTGATCGTGGATCACATCGGCGCCGTTCCGATGGTGCATCTAAGAACCCTCAAGGCGCCGCTGTTCAGCGCCGTGACCAAGCGCATGACGGACTTCGGCGTGGCGCTGTCTATGATGCCGGTCCTAGCCCTTGCCACCCTCCCATTGATCAGCAAGGCCCGGCAGCGGGGCGTCCCGGTGCTTGTAACGGGCACACGCATAGGCCTCGGCGGGAACCCGTTCCACATGTATGCGTTTAATCCTGCGCTCTGGCCGGAATGCCGCTATCAAGCCAGGGGCGGCTACCTGCGTTTGCCGGCCTACCTCGTGCTGTTGCCTCAATTCCTCAATGTGCTTCGCGGCGAGATGAGCCTCGTGGGTCCGCGTGCCGCTGAACCCGGCCGGGCTACTCACTTCAGCTCTTGGGAACGGCGGATGCTTGCCGTGCGGCCGGGTCTCATGGGGTACGTAGCTGTAAATGAGCTGGTCCCCAAGGAGCAGACGGCCGAACAGATGAGCTGGGACGTCAGCTATGTCGATCAACTCAGTTTCGCCTTCGACATAAGCTGTTTGATCACGAATGTCCTGGATCTGCTGCGCAGGCGGGGCGCCGCGGGCGCCTATGCGGGATAGCGAAACGTGCTAATCGTCCGCGCGCCCGTACGAATCAGCTTCTTCGGAGGCGGCACCGATTTGCCTCATTACTACGCAAGGCACACCGGAGAGGTTGTTAGCGCTTCAATTAACAAGTACTTCTATGTTCTCATTACTGAGCAACCGGGGTCCCAGGTTCAGATTATCTCCTCGGACCTGCGGGCAATGCAGGCGCTCGAGAACCTCCGGCCCGAGGACGTCCGCGGCGAACTCCAAATCCCTCTGGCGGCCATCAAATACATCGGGCTCGATCGCGGCGCCAACCTGTTCCTGGCCTCTGAGATCCCCCCTGGCACCGGGCTAGGCTCCTCCGGCGCCGTAAGCGTCTGCATCGTCAAGGCGCTCAGCGCGTTCCAGCAACGCTCTCTCGACCGCTATGCCGTCGCCGAAATCGCCTATCACATCAACAGCACCATCCTTGGCCATCCGGGCGGCAAGCAAGACGAGTACGGAGCAGCTTTCGGAGGACTCAAACACATCGAATTCAGGGCCGACGGCGTAACGGTGCGCCCGTTGGACTTGGACCCCGTACTCCTGCGCGAGCTTGACTCAAACATCATGCTGTTTTTCACAGGAAGGTCGCGGGCCTCCGCAACAATTCTCAGCCGCCAGAAGGAAGCGTGCAGGGAAGAGAAGCAGGATACGCTAGACGCCCTGCACGACCTCAAAGCCATGGTACGGAAAGGCGTAGCCGCATTCGAGTCCGGCGATCTCCGGCGCTTCGCCCAACTGCTCCACGAGGCATGGAAGGCCAAAAAACGCGTAACCGCAGGGATCAGCAACCCCTAT
Source organism: uncultured Nitrospiraceae bacterium (assembly GCA_964493915.1). Taxonomy (GTDB): domain Bacteria; phylum Hydrogenedentota; class Hydrogenedentia; order Hydrogenedentales; family SLHB01; genus CAZBQH01. The sequence goes on along the minus strand of CAZBQH010000599.1, from coordinate 26,734 downwards.
ATCGACGGGTTGTACGAGGCGGCGCGCGCCCATGGCGCCTTGGGAGGGAAAATCACCGGCGCAGGGGGCGGGGGTTTCATGATGCTGTATTGTGAACGCGATGCGCGTCCCGCCGTAGGGCGAGCCATGCGTGAGGCCGGTGCACAGGAGATGTTCTTCAACTTTGACCACGAAGGGGTCAGCATCATTTACGACGAGCCCTCTTTCAGTTCAAGTTCGAGCATTGAAGCTCAGTGGAATCTGGTGAAATTCGCATGAATCCATCGACAAACAGCGCGGTAGATAGTCCCCAGACAGCTTTTCCCCGGCCCAGCCGTCGCCTCGTCGAGCTCTCGGTTGTGCTCGGTTTGCTGATTGTCTTGTCCATGTTGACCATCGTCTTTATCAAGCATCGCGTCGATCTTCGCCTCGACAAGACCGTGTTTAGACAAACCGAGCAACGGGTGGGACCTCATCTGGGCGTGGACAATTGGCGGGCTGAGGAGATTCTGACAACGGCTCTCCGCACGCGCCCCCAACTGCTGGAGCCGCTGATTTGCCAGTACGCGGATCACCTCGCGGTTATGCCGCAATTCAGGAGCGAAGCCTTCGCCATGCTTGCAAAAAGCTCCGGACACGGCAGAAAGCACACCGAGCCTGATCTACTCCGGACCGAACGAGCGCTTTGTTCGGGACTCCTTCACCAAAAGAAACCGCTGTTCAACGGAAACAGCCCTCGAGTCAACGCTCCTTTTGGCGCTTGTCCCGCTTTCACAGCTCGCAAAATGCATGGCGTAGACCTGTTTTCAGACACGACCCCTGCTCGCGGCGCGCTCGACCCCTTGCCGCAAGAGGCGCTTCTCAAAAAGGTCCTACAGACTCATGCAGGGCCGCAAAACCTGACACGGCTACCCCGCTTCGATGCAGATTATCTGCTTGGCGTAGCCGCTTTTTGCAGCGGCCGCTTGACGCAAGCGAAAGACTACCTGCAACGAGATTGGCATCAGGCCGGGGCGCGGTCCGACACAGCTTTCCTCCTCGGTTTCATAAACGAGGCACAAGGAGAAATCGGCAGTGCCGGTGAATGGTATGCCAAGGCAGTCGCCACAGGCCAGACCCATCTCGAGGCAGCGCGGGCGCTGCTGCGTTTGTCCGCCGTTCTGCGGGCCGGTTCTCTACGGTAGAAACGCGATGCCCTGAAGGCGAAATACGCCTTCTTCCACTTCATAGATCACGTCAATTCCGACAGGAGACGGTCTCGGAACGCCGAGATCAAGCTTTGCGATGTATGTGTGCGCATCAAACTCCTCGGTTCCTGCGCGTGCCCTGGACGACCAGGCAATCGGCGCCATATCGTGTTGAATATTGCCCCGCGCGTGAAACCGGTACCAAGCTGAGGCGGTGTCCCGGCCCAGCTCGATGGGACAGTCTATGGGCGGATGTGATGCGCCATTGACTCTTATTGTGGCCACACGGGTCCCGTTTGGCATTTGCTCGAGCCAGTCGGCGCTGGACACGACGGCAATGGCGCGCGGCTTGAAACCAAGCTCGTCAACGGGGATGTGCAGCCTGAAGAAGCGCGTCAGAACAGCCTCGCCCGCGAACACATGCGCGCCCTGAGGCAACACCTGCCGCATCTTGTCCAAGACGCCGTCCCTCTGCACGAGCCATGTGTTCACCAGTATCTGTCCGAGCGGAATGACCTCGAAAGGGGGAGCCGCCGCCCTTACGGCCACATCATAGAGTCCCGGCGCTTGACTCTGAAGGGGCGCAAATCCGTGCTCGGACCACAGAACCGTGCCATAGGGGCTGTCGCTGAGGTCAAGGACGGTTCTTTCGCCAACCTGCAACTGCTGGCCGTAGCCCTGATGATGCACAATCTCTGCTGTGAAACTCTGTTTTACGGCGTGCGGTTCGCTGCGCGGATCCACTCTCCACAAGAGCCGGATCTTGAACGGCACGCCTTGGTTCACCTCGCCCAGCAACGCCTTCCGGTCGCACCAGGAGGGCAATACAACTTCACTATAGGGCTTTGCCTTTACGGTGGCGTCGGCCTCCGTTTTGGACTCGACCGAGGCGCCGATCACGTGCAGTCCGCCGGCGAAACTACGGACCCACACATGCCGAGCAGGGGTGTATTCCTGAACGATGGCCCGGGCCTTCTGCAGCACATCGTCCCCGCCATTTCCATTAAGGGGCGCCTCTCCAGGACCGCCCTTCGGCTGAGCCCAAGCTGGAAGGGACGCCAACAACACAACCACCCTCAATCGGGTCATTTTCTTTGCAACACAGAATACCTTCACTGCACTACTCCACATGGTTCACGATAGGTAGCCCCTATGATAGTATACGACCCATATAGGAATCGAATGGATTCCGTGCCTTCGGAAGGGAGCAATTGTTGTGCTTACAGGGACGGCACGTAAGTTCATCCTGCTCGACCGCGACGGCGTCATTAACGACGCCATTCCTGGTGGGTATGTCACATCGATCGCTATGCTGCGTCTTATTCCCGGCTCCGCACGGGCCATTGCCAGGCTGAACCGGCATGGTTACGAGGTGCTCGTTGTCTCGAACCAGCAATGTGTTGGCAAGGGGCTCCTACGCACAGAGGAACTGGAAAAGATCAGCACAGCCCTTCGCGACATGATCTGGCGGGAAAGCGGCGGGGTCATCACGGACTACTTCTATTGTCCCCATCTGGCCGCAGACAACTGCACATGCAGGAAACCAAGACCTGGTCTCATTGTCGAGGCCCAGCGCCGCTATGGCATTCACCTCAGCGAGACCTATTTCATCGGCGATTCCTACAGCGACATCGAGACCGCCCGAAGAGCAGGCTGCCGGCCGGTCTTTGTCTTATCCGGATTGGACGCAGCGCGTTACCGCGCCGCAGAGGCTTTCCCCAGCGAGCCGGAGTTCGTTGCCGCCGATCTGGCACAGGCTGTTGCCCTCATACTGAAGGCTTCTGCAACTCACGCCGCTGACGCGCCCCGCCCATAGGCGGACTCTTCTCCTCCTGTCCTATGCAGATGCCAGAAGCATAACGCCGGCCAGTACGACCGATTCCCCTAACGCACACGGCACAATGGCATAGCGGTCGCGGTAAGGCGCAAATACGTAGCGTGCCGCATAACGCCGCACTGGATCGAGTAGAACGTCTCCCATCAGCCCCACCCCGCCCCCCACGGCAATACGTTCCGGGTGAAAGAGCGTAATCACATTGGCCAGAGCCATACCGACGGCGTTTGCTGCTTTGTCGATGCTGTCGATCGCGAAGGCGTCCCCCTGACGGGCGGCTTCGGCCAACATGGCGCACGTGATGTTTTCACGGTTGCCGCTCGCAAGTGCGTGGAGAGGCGTGTCCTGTTCAAGGGGCGCGATCGCCTGCACCCTCCGCTCGATGGACCAGCCCGAACACAGATTCTCGAGTTTGTCGGCGGCGCCTGGGGCGCCGGAGGTCCAGTCAGGCACATACAGGTGACCAATTTCGCCTGCGCCGTACCCCTGGCCGTCGTGCAGTTTGCCGTCGATAATCAAGGCGCCACCTATCCCGCTGCCGATGTTGTTGTAACAGAAATGGCGCGTTCCTTTGCCGGCGCCCAAGCGGTACTCGGCCCAGCCGGCAGCATTCGAGTCATTTGCGACGACCGCCGGCAGGTCAAAACGTTCCTCAAACCACGCCTTGAGCGCCACATTCTCCCAGCCGGGGACCTGATGCGAGACAAGAGCGCGTCCTGTCGCGGTCTCAACGGGTCCGCCGAAGCCTACGCCAATGCCCGTGACGGCTGCCTTGCCTTTCGTCTGTTCCAGAAGCTTGGGCACGGCCTTCTCGTACCAAGCCAGAATGCTCTGGGCGTCTTCCGAAGGAGAGACATCGCCCCGCTCGAGGTATAAGATATCTCCTCCGGACGTACCGATAGCTGCCTGCAATTTGGTTCCGCCGATCTCAATGCCCAGAAGCCACCTATCTGCTGTCATACATGGTTCCTTTGCTGTTTGAGCGTAATCCGCACCGCCTCCGGCGGGCAACCGATCCGGACCGGCACGTAAACGCATCCAAGCCCCATGCTGGTGCATCCTTGCATGCGGCCATGCCGCCAGACCCCTCGTGCGTAGCGCCGTTTGCACCTCGAATTGCTGTAGATGGGCCCTAGCCAAGGCAGCACGACCTGGCCGCCATGCGTATGCCCGCATAGATAGAGATCGATACCGCTCTCAGCGGCCTCCTCAACGAGGTCCGGCGAATGGGCCAACAATATCCTAAATCCCGAGACGGGCGTACCGTCCATCGCTGCCGCGAGGTCGTCGCAGCCATAGCGTGCCGGGTCGTCCACCCCGATAAGCCAAAGCGATTCGCCGTTTATCTTGAGACGCCGATGGCTGTTCAGCAGCAAATGCACGCCCATCGCTTCGAGCGGCGCGATAAGGCGGCTGTCGTCGTGGTTGCCCATCACGGCGTACATCCCGTAGGGCGCATGAACACGCGAGACAACCTGCCGCAGGTCCTCGACAACGCGTTCGTCCTCGACTAAGTAATCGAAATGAAAGTCCCCGGTCAGAACGCATAGGTCCGCCTCGATAGTCGAGACAAGTGCGGCCAGCCGGTCGGCATGCCCAGGCCGCCCGTCCATATGTAGATCCGAGAGATGCAAAATGCGCAGCCCCGCGAGTCCCGGCGGCAGATTGCCAAAGCGAAACGTCTGTTCCGTCACCACGGGCGTATCCGCCTCACGCCGGGCCCGACTGTATAGGCCTAAGGCCCGCAATCCGGTATGCAGCAGCGCGCCTTTGATCGCCGGACCGTTGACGTACTTACGCCAGCGCTGCCTTGCCCGGTCGCGCTGGATGCGCTCATGGACGGCCTCGATGCGCAACCGTCTCTGCCAAGCCCAGCGTGACCCGGCCTTGCTCATGAGAGGCCTGTCCCACGCTTCATAGGAGTTGCCGCGCCGGGTTGACAGGCCGCACAGTTCCGGCCTCGCGCATCATGCGATCGGCCTCGCGGAAATAGTCGGCCACGTCTCCAAAAGACTCGAGCCACGCCAGGTAATCGCGAAATATGTCGCTGAGGTTGCGTTTTGGCGTCCAACCGAGCGCTTCGAGCTTACGAATCGACGACACACTGTGGCGATTGTCGCCCAAACGGAACTCGCCGGGAACGAGAGGCTCGATGTCTTTACCTACCATTCTTGTCAGCCCCTCTGCAAACTCTCGCACAGTCGTTGCCCGGCCCGAACCCACATTATACTGCTCGAAATCGGTGCGGCCGTCGAAAAGGGCCAGCATGTTTGCGTCGATGCAGTCGTCGATATGGACATAGTCGCGTTTTTGCAGACCGTCTTCGTAGATAATTGGAGGCTCGTTGTGCAGCAAACGCAGGCAGAAAATGCGATTGACGCCTGAATAGCTGTTGTACAATGACTGGCGCGGGCCCTGGGTAATCGAATAGCGCAACGCGGTCGCGGGAATCCCATAAAGCTTGCCTAAACGGAGTGCGGTCATTTCCTCGAAGAGCTTCGACAGGGCGTAAGCATTGTTGGGGTTGCTCATGTGCTCCTCAAGAGGCAAGTTGGTGCAGTCGCGGCCGCATACGGGGCATTTCATTTCCCAGTCACCTGCCTCCAACTGCGCCAGAGGACGCCCTCCGGCATTGAACGCGCCGTGTTCCGGACATGCGTACACTCCTTCGCCATACGCAGCCTGCGAAGACGCGACAACTACCTTGCGCAGGTCCAGGTGCATCTCGACGGCCAACTCGAAAATCAACGCAGTACTCGTCACGTTGGTGCTCATGAAAGTCGAGAAATCCGGCATATAGTCCTGATAAGCAGCCTGATGGGATATCAACTCGACGCCTTGCATGGCGCGGCGGAGCGTTTCTTTGTCGCGGACGTCGCCCTGGATGAACTCGAAGTCCTGCCCAATCCACAGCGGTTTCCCCTTCGGATGAACCCGCGGCTGCAGATTGTCCAGCACGCGCACCTCATAGCCGCGCTCGAGCAACCTGTCCGCGACATGTGATCCGATAAACCCCGCTCCGCCCGTAACCAGTGCTTTCATCCAATACCTTTCCGCCTCATGAGAACAACTCAGGCAACGCGCACAACGCGGTCAGGTCGGCCCGGCGCCGAACAGCATCACCCAAGGCGTCTTCGCCATAATCTTCAGGTCCAGCCAGAAGGACCGTGTCCGGATGTATTTCAGGTCGTCCTCGTACATTTCCTCGAAGGTCGACTGGCTGCGGCGCCTAACCTGGTTCAGCCCCGTGATGCCGGGCTTTACCTGCAACCGCAGTTTCTTCACGTCGTCATAAAGCTCGTATTCGTAAGGCACCGGCGGCCTCGGTCCCACAATGGACATGTCGCCCTTGAGCACGTTGATCATCTGCGGGAACTCGTCGATGCTCAGCCGGCGAATGACCCGGCCGACTGCCGTTATCCGCGGATCGTCAATCAGCTTAAACACCTCTTTGCCCGTACCGGGGTCCTGATGGCCCCAGCCCTCGGCAACGTACCTACGAATGAATTCCTTGTGTTTCGATGCGTCGCTTCCCGCCACCATCGATCGGAACTTATAGTAGGTGAAAGGCCTGCCGTCTTTCCCATGCACCGTGCCCCGGAACAAGACCGGCCCCGGCGAGTTTAGCTTGATAGCGACTGCAACGGCCAGAAAGATCGGCGACAACAGAATCAGAACCGCCAGGCTCACGCCGATGTCTAGCGTGCGCTTGGCGATCCGGTAAGCAGCATCCGCCCGTGCGGACGAGGCAGCCTCTGAACGCGCCCATGTCGTCACTAAAAGCCTTTCACGCAACTCTTGCCGCCGAAACGCTCCTTGAGCATCTCGACGATGGCGTGTGCGATGAGCAGATGAGCATCCTCGACTTGGGCGATGCAGTTGCACGGCACGTTAACATGGATGTCGGCAAGACCGCCGAGCCGCCCCCCCTCGAATCCTGTCATAGCAGCCACTTTCAGTCCTTGGGTTCGCGCCGTCTTGGCCGCTTCGACCACATTGGCTGAGTTTCCACTGCCCGAAATGGCAATGAGCAAGTCGCCCGGACGTGCAAGGGCATAGACTTGCCGCGAGAACACCTGGCTGTAGTCAAGGTCATTGGCAAAGGCCGTCATCAACGGGATGCAGCCGGTCAAAGCAATGGCGCGAATGGGCCGGCACCCCGACGCATCGGCGGGCGCTTTGACCAGATCATTGACCATATGCGATGCGGTTGCCGCGCTGCCCCCGTTCCCGCAGACGTAAACCACCTTGTCCATGCTGTGGGCTTCGCAGATTGCCTCGACCAACTGGCTCAACGCTCTGCTGTCAATCTCTTGGACCGCCTTGCAAAGGCTGCCCAAGTATGAATCAAAGGTAAGCACAAGACCTCCTTTCGCCCGCGGGCGCTAGCGCCGCGACGCACCTCCCTCTAAGACCGTAGGCGAAGTTCTCAGAAGAGACCGATAGAGCTCTTCATACTGCAGCGCGATCCGGTCCCAACTATACGCGCTTACCGCGTGTTGTCGCCCTCTGCGGCCCAGATCGGCTCGACGCTCTGGGGCATCGATCAAAGACCGCAGCTTTTCCCTCAAGTCGTCCACATTGCCCTTCACAAAGGTCTCTCCATAAGGACCGGACGGTGCTGCACCTCCTTGATCATAACCGAGGCGGGCCGGATCGACGACCTCGACGAGCTCCGGGATGTCGCTGGTGAGACAACAGCAACCGGCCCCCATTGCTTCGAGCAGAACAATAGGCAGGCCTTCTACATCCGAAGGCAGGCAAAACAGATAAGCGTTGCTGTAGACCTCCTCCTTTTCCTCTCCGTACAGAGGACCCGTGAAAACAATCCGCGCGTCACCCGCGGCCATGGTCCTCACGCGCGAGTAATAATCAGCGGCGTGGCGCGCGTCGCCCACAACCACCAGCTTCATATTCGTATCGAGGGCGCGGAACGCTGGGATCAGATAATGGACGCCCTTCTCAGGCACGATCCGACTGAGGTATAGAATGTAGCGTCCTTGCTCGAGGCCAAACCGCCTTAACCTGTCGAGAGGCCGGGTCTGAACGTGCGAGACGCCGTTAGGAATATAGCACACCTCCTTGCCGAAACGTTCGCGGTAGTACCGTTCGAGGAAACGCGACACTACCGTCGTGCGATGAGGAAAACGCAACGCGCACCATTCGCCAAGCCGAAGAACGTGCTTTGCGAGGCCCCCCCACTTATTGCGGCGCCAATCGAGACCGTGGAGCGTGCACACCGTCTTTCTCCCAAACAACCTCGGGATAAACGAGAGCAACGCCGGACCCATTGAATGGAACTGGATCACCTCGCAGTCTTTAATGGCGCAACACATAGACAAGAAGGAATGGGTGATCGCCTCAAGGTGCTTGGTGTACACGGCAGGCAGATTGCGGATGTGCACCCCCTTGTAGTCCGTCAGGCCTTCGCGATTGTACCGGGCACGGCAGTAGACGGTGACCTCGTGCCCTCGGGCAGCCAGGCGCAGGCTCACTTCCTCAATGAGCTTCTCCACACCGCCGGAGGTCCCGCTCGACTCCCCGCCGATGGTAATCAGACCCACAACGCCAATACGCATGCCTTGCTGAACGCTCCCCTTCATTCGATGGCCGCCGCCGGAAACAGCTCGACCTTCGCAAACCGGGCCGTACCCACCTTGGTAGAGGCCTTGGCATCTCCGGGATGGCGCAGAAGCACCGCTACTGCGCTGGCATCCGCGGGAACCGCAAAGCGCAGACTAGCCCACGTCCAGTCCTGGGTTCCTGCCACCCCCTCAGTCCACTGGCAGAACGCGCGCCAGCCTTTCTCCGCATGCTGCACCTCGATACGCGCGTCGCCCACAAGGTCCTCCGTCTTGATATAGCCGCGGACGATGTAGTCTGCACCGGGCTCAAGGTCGCCGACCACTTGGCGGATCCCCACGTTGTCGTTGCCGGCGAGGTCCACCTTAATGCACGTTGGCGCATTCGGGCCGAGACCCGACGGAGAAGCCGCTACCTGCATATTCTCCCTGTTGTGCCAGTGATTCAGTCCGGTCGGGCCCTCCGAGAAATCACCGTTCTTCAAGAGATTGGCCGGCATCTGAACGCAGTAGAGTTCGCATTGGTCAAACCAGACGATCCCTGCGGCCTCGCCGGCTCTCCCTGCCGGCAGACAGCGCAACTCGACGCGCATTGCGTCGGCAAAAGCCGGGAGATCGAACGCGAGTTCAAGCAATCGCCAGGCATTCCCGGCCTCTTCCAGACCTTCGCTGTCAGATGCAAAGCACTTCTTGCCCTTAGCCAAACCCTCGACGGCAAGCTGGACGGATCCTGAAAGCCCACGCGTAAGGACTAAACAGCGCGAGATGTAACGGCTGTGCCCTTGGGCCTGAACCTGCTGGAAAGCCTCAAAAGGCGCATGTGCCGGCAGTTCAACGCGAAGGGAATGCCGGCCGAAAGCGTGCTGGTCTCGATCAGACCAAGCCGATCCGCTGTTTGCCGCGGTGAAATCCCACAACAGAGGCCGAGGTGGCTCTTCATCACCGGAGCCCATTGCATTCATCTCGAAATCGCCGTTGCGCAACAGATTGCCTCCGATCGCGTCCGCAACAGGCAAGACGAGCGGGACGGGGGCCAGGACGACCATAGCGCCCGGGGCAGGCCGCATATTGTAGGAGGCGTTCCGCACACCGTTGCTGCTTCCTTCGGCTGATTCCGCTTCACCCTGACGTCCGGCCGAGCAACCTGCGAAAACAGCCAGGGCGAGCAGCCCTATCCCTGTCAAAACAGCTTTCAATCCATTGCCACGCGTCATCACGCCTCCGTAGAACGCCAGAAGACATTTGTCGAGGCCGGAAATCGCCAGTGTGTAAACAACACCCCATGAACGGGCACGGCGCCAACGGCCCTCGCATCCCTGCGCCTCCTCACTATTCACAGCAAGGTCCCTGCCTCGGGGCGCGGGCCGTTCCCACCAAGCACTTCACCATACACGCTCATGATCCTTTCATATTGGCGAGGACCGTCGTACTCATCTAGGGCGCGCCCTCTCGCGGCGACGCCCATAGCGCGCAAGCGTTCTTTGTCGCTCACAGCTTTGCGTAAAACCTCCGCGAGCTCCGTCGCATTGCCGGCCTCGAATTGATAGCCGGTCTCGCCGTCGATCACCATCTCTCCCAGACCGCCTATCCGCGCTCCAATGACCGGTTTGCCGTACGCATAGGCCTCGATCAGAGCCAAGGGGCAGTTTTCGTACCACTCTGACGGGATCACGACCGCCATAGCCCCGCGAATCGTCTGTTCCAACGCTTTGCCGCGCAAGTGACCCGTCAGTTCAATCTGCCCTAAGCTGCTTTCAGACACAATGCGCCGGATCTCCTCTTCGTAAGGGCCTCGACCCGTGATCTTAAGAGGAACATCCGGCAGGTTCTTCATGGCTTGGACGAGGGTCGGCACGCCCTTTTCCAAAGACAACCTTCCCAGGTACAGCAGATAGGAGCCAGGTTCATACTGGGGCTCGTACCGTTGCACATGCACGAAGTTTGGAACATAGCGGACCTTCTCTCGCGGAATCCCGAACTCGACGATCTTGTTGCCCGTGAACCGCGCAGAAGCCAGGAAACGGTCGTAGAGCTGGTCGTAGCCCCGGAAATGATGAAAATACATTTCGACGGTGTTCAATACGCTGGCCGCCAAGGACCCCTTAGTGCACCGATGAAGCGCGCAGTTGTAATACCGGTGTCCTTTGCAGCGCTCACACACGCCGTCATGAGTGAGCATCTTGTAGTTCGGGCATACGATCTTAAAGTCGTGCACCGTGAAAACAATGGGGATGCCCCGCTTCTTGATCTCTGGGAGAATGCTTGGGGTGATCTGATGGTGGAAATTGTGCAGATGGACGATGTCATAGGACTCATTGTCAAGCAAACTGGCCATTTTACGCCGGGCTTCGGCTGAGTAAACGGTATGGACGGCGGTTCGCACTTTGGCCGCCAGGCCTTGTGCAGCTCCATAGTCGATCTGATCAACGAAGTATCGAGCCTGGTCGCAGGAGATGTTCTCCGGGTGTTTCATCGCGAAATGACCGACGACGTGACCGTTCTCTCGCAGAAGCCGGCTTAGACCCAGGTAGTAAAGCTCGGCGCCGCCGTTGAGAAAATGGAACTTGTTTACTTGGAGCACGTGCAAGGGCCGGCGCTCAGTGCGACCCTTTGAGACAGCTGTCACGAACGGCCCTCTCCTTATATGCTGCAGTATCCTTTATGAGCGTTCTGGACCAGTTTCAATCCTAGCATGCGCCAAGCACATAGGACAAGCAAAACGGCTTACCGAAATGCCAAGAGGAATCGGACCCAAGAATAGGCGTTTTGCACCTTGCTTAAGATCGTTCTCTGGGGACGAGGATCTGAAGCGTGGATGCGTGCAGCCACGCTGACGCGCGGAAACTTAGCGCCGGCGTATCCAGTCTTTGCAGCGGTACTTCTCCTCGACCAGCAGCCGCATCGCATCGAGTTCAGCGACGGCTGGAACGTCGCCGTAACCATCTGCGCCCAAAGCCTCCCGAACAACTTGGCGCAATGCAACCGCATCCAGGGGCAGACGTCCCATGAACTGCTCGTGGACACGCAACCCCCGATATGCCGGTCTTTGGGTGGGCTCCTTCAGGTAGCGCGCCACGGCCCGGACCTCGAGCTGGTAGAGCAAGGTTCCATGGTGCAGAATGCTGCGTCTCCTCCGGCGCTGCGAGTTGCCGGAAACTTTCTGGCCGCCCAAGACCAGATCCGAAATACCCTCGATGCGCACCGGGACTCCGCGCACGTTGAAGACCGCCGCGATCGCGCCGAGGATGTAGCGATACGATGAACGGATCGTCTGAATAGCCACGTGATGCTCAAGCGCTAAAGCAAGGCTGAAGTTGAGACAACCCGGGCCCTGCAGTACGGTCCCGCCTGCAGAGCAGCGCCGGTGAATGGGGACGCCGTCCCGGAAACAAGAAGCGGCGTCGATCTCCTGCGTCATAGCCTGCGCAACCCCGAGAACGACAAAGAACGAGGGGCTTTCCCAGAAACGAAGCGTCTCCTCGGCCTCTCCATCCTCGACGGCATTAAGGAGAACTTCGTCGAAAGCGAGGTTTTCTTCCGGCAAGGCGAAGGAAATGTCCAAGATACGCATCAAAACAGGCTATCCATTAAACACGTCCTCGAGCCAGAGGATCGCACGGATGCCATGGAGAGGGCCCAGAGACGTGATGGCCGGAAGCCCGTACATGTTTCGGAGAGGGTAGACGGCGCTCCCGACTGGAGTCGCATGGCCCCGCGAAATCCGTCCGCCGCATCCGTCGACTCGATAGCGATTGAGCGGTTCGCCATGGGCTCGAGGTTTTCGAGCGACGCGATCTCCATGTCCCGTAGAGTTCATCAAACCAGAAAGCCAACAGATGAGCCGCAATGGTAGGCGCCATCTCCTGCCGTTCGCATTTGGCAGCTCGAAGATTCATTCATTGAACTCAGCGATCATCTTTTCATAGGCTGCTGCATCCATTAACGACCTGAATTCGCTCTTCTTGATCTCGTCAAGCTGAAAGAACCAACCGTCGTCGTAAGGCGACTCGTTGACCCGCTCGGGGTGATCTTCAAGGTCTTCATTGATCGCCACGATTCGGCCCGAGACGGGCGCATAGACGTCATTGGCGGCCTGCACGGATTCCACAACAGCGACGGGATCGCCCTTCTTTACGACCCGGCCGACTTCAGGCAACTCGACATAAGTAATATCGCCCATCTGCTCAGCGGCGTACGAAGTGATGCCCACCGTGAACACGTCCTCCTCGTCACGGACCCACTCGTGTTCCTGGGTGTACTTCACATCATCAGGGTACATTGTCTTTCCGCTCCTATTTGCTGCCACTTGGGAATGCGGCAGGCCGCCCCTCCTTCCGCACGTCCCGCCCTTAGACTTCCACATCTTCTTCACTTTATAAAGCCTCGACGCCGCAGTTACAAGTGAAAAACGATGCCTTGTCAAAATCATCTATGCGACAACTCAGCCCCAATCCCTCTGAGACAGCAAAAGGCTGTAACGCGCTGTCAATAGAAAAGGGAAAACCAGCCCCAAAACTTTGCTCAATACGCTACTGCCAACAGCCCATAGACCTAAGCGCGTACTTTGACACGGGCAGCCTTGGGTGTCAAGATAACGGCCTCACATGGCACAAGCGTGATCGGGGAGAGCAACGCCCATGAACCGCCAAGGCAGACAAGAGGATCCCGTGCAGAAGCGATGTCCTGTCACGGGACGTCCCATCCGTCTATTGCCGACAGGACCCGTGGGCAAATGGACCATGCCCTTAGTTGGTTTCGCCGCTTTTCTGTGGTTCGCCATTCGCGTCATCCCCAAGCCCAGCCGGGCCGCTTATCCATGCCAGCGCATGGCCGCCCCCCTGGCAGCGGGGTTCGTGTTGTGGGCGGCAGGCGCTGTGGGTTCAGCACTTGCCTGGACCGGGGCGCGCAAGGCCTTGCTTGCTTCGCGCTACGGTCTGGCGGCGTTGTGCTTGTTGGCCGTTCTATTGGCCGGCGGAGCCGTCCTGCTCAGCACGCCGCAACAAGAGGCAGGCGCAGCCTTCGCCCCAAGCGAACCTCCAAACAGCCCGATGGGCACAGCCCAAGGGATCCAGCCGGGGCGCGTCGTCTGGGTCCATGACCCGGCGGCCACGCCTTGGGACGGTTCCCAGGGCAACTACTGGGATGCGGCCAACACCGACCTCGCTGCCGTCGCGGACATGCTTGACACTGCCGTGTGCGCCTTGGCCGGCGAGGAAACGGCCGCCGCGTCATGGGATGCCCTGTTTCGAAGCTACAACCGCAACCATGGTCGAGGCGAATCGGGGTATTGTTCTGGCGAGATCATCGCCGTCAAACTCAACCTGAATCAGTCAACAAGGACAGACCGGAGTTTGGCGGCCAACGCCCATATCACTACGCCTCAAACCATTTTGGCCCTGGTGCGTCAGCTTGTTCTCGAGGCCGGCGTAGACGACGGCGATATCGTGCTATATGATGCCTGCCGCTATGTGCCCGACGTATTGTATGTCCCGCTGAAAGCGGAATTCCCCAACATCCGGTTTGCCGACTACGGCGGCGGCTTGGGCCGCGAGCAGGTCTCGGCGGATCTGGAGCACCCCGTGGCGTGGTCCTGGGGCGATAAGTTTCTCCCCGAAGAGGGGGCAAGCTATGCTACATTCCTGCCTTCTTGCGTGGTCGAGGCCGACTATCTGATCAATGCGGCCTGTTTGCGGGCTCACCAGCTTGCCGGCGTAACGCTTTGCGGCAAGAACCATTACGGCAGTTTCTGCGCCGATGTGACGAGCGGCTCCTATTCCGATCTGATGGCGCCCAAAGGTGCGGGCGTCCATCCTTACATAGCGGCACATGCATTCAACGCCGGTCCCGGCATGACGTTTCCCGAGATCCCCATGGGAAGCTACAACCCGATTGTAGACCTCATGGGACATGCCGAACTCGGCGCAAAAACCGTGCTCTACCTCATTGACGGGCTTTATTCGCCCCGAGATGGTCAGGAAGGGCAAGTGAACAACGACAGCCGGTGGCAATCGGCGCCTTTCAATGGAGACTGGACTTCGAGCCTGCTTGTTTCCCAGGACGCCACGGCCATCGATTCCGTCGGTCTTGACCTGCTGGCTGCGGAACCCACGCTGGATGAACTGGTTCGAGGAACCGTGGATAACTATCTGCACGAAGCGGCTCAAGCAAACAGCCCCCCTTCCGGGGCCTTCTACGACCCTGAAGGCGACGGTTCAAGGCTGGGCAGTCTCGGCGTCCATGAGCATTGGAGCGGACCAGACCAGAAACTGTATTCCCGCAACTTGGGCGCCGGGACGGGCATCGAGCTTGTCGCTTTCAGTCCAGCCGGCAATATCCCTCCATGGCCTTGGGAAACCGGCGATGTAAACCATGATTGCGCCGTGAACGCCATCGATGTGCAGCGCGTCGTTAATATGGCCCTCGGTCTGCCGACCGGCTGCGACCTCTGTGATTTGAACAGGGACCGGGCATTCAACGCCGTGGACGTTCAACGTGTGATTAATGCCGCTTTGGGCATCTGAAAGAGCGCGCTTGGGTTACTGTCCTCCCCTGAAGAAACACCTCAGACCACTCAGCATGCACTGAAGGGAAAAACTCTCTTGCTTGGGTGCTCAAAATGTGTTAATCTAATGTTGTTGTTTCGAAGGGGCTTTGCGTGGAGTTTGTTCTTTTCAGAAACCGGTCTATGCCGAATCCCGCCGCATGTGGATCTCGCTCGATTTCATGCCTTTCTGGACCAGGTCGATCCGTTGCTGTCGAGAACTCTCCCAAAGCCGGGCAGAAGATTTGGGTGTCAGAAAGGGATGAGGATGAACATTTACGTAGGCAATCTTTCGTACAGCACGGCGGATGACGACCTCCGTCAGGCCTTCGAGGCCTTCGGAGAAGTCTCTTCGGCGCGGGTCATCATGGACAAAGAGACTGACCGGTCCAGAGGGTTCGGTTTTGTCGAGATGCCCTCGTCGTCCGAAGGCCAAGCCGCCATCGAGCAGTTGGACGGCACAACGCTTCAAGGCCGCACAATCAAGGTCAACGAAGCCCGGCCGCGCGAGGACCGAGGCGCAGACCGCCGGTTTCGGTCGCGTACCTGACGAATAGCGGCGTATTATGTTCTTCCCGGCAACGTGCAAGCTGCCGGGAAGAGCACTTGTTTTCTCATAGTACGTAGCAAGGGGAGCGAGAGGGGTAGTTTACATTCCGGCAACGGTCGCGTCGCCTCGCCGTTCGTCCGTCAGTATTTCTGCAACAGGTCGAGCATTTCTCGATCCAGTTTGTGGCCCCGCCACGCCTCATACGCGACGTCTTCCCGCTCGCTGTCAAGGACGCCAAAGCTGCCCCGGAAGTTCCAGAGCGCCCAACCCCATCCTGCTTCGCGCCAATTCTTAAGACAATCCTCCATCCAGCGCAGAGCGGTGCTGTGCGGAGTCTTGTTATGGGCGCCCCATTCGCCCACCACCACGCCGACGCCTTGAGCCTCGAGCGCTTGCCATGGCTTCACGCACTGTTCCCAGAGCCACGCCTGGTTCACCATCGAACGCGTAATGAACCGCAACGTTGCGCCTTCGCGGCTGGTCTGGACAGCAGTCTGCTTTACTCCCCATATCCGCCTCAGAGGCAAAACGCTTTCCTTAACGTCGTCGCGCCCTGCAGGCCGCAGTCCCACCTCGGTCAGGGTCAACCAATCGCCTTCGAGCAATGCCGCCTCGATCCGATGCGTGCCGGCGGGTATATGGATCGCATAGTCCCGCTCATAGGTGTTCAGGTATATCCCCCACTCCGCTTTGTAGACGGCCTCACGCCATTCGCCTTCGCCGGGACCGCATTCGAAAAGCTTTTCGAACACGAACTCCTCTCCGGCCTTGACCGCCAATCGGGCCCGGTTCGACACTGTGCCGACGTGCAGGCGCAACGTCAGGGCTTGATCAAAGTCGCCTTCAATTACCATGGGGGACTGGTAGTCCGGCTGCATTGGACCGTAGAGGAAGCCCGGCGCGTCCGGCAAGGGCCAAACCGGCTCGGCCATGTCCATCCCGCCGGCTACCCACGAAGCCTTGTAATGGGTAATCTCCATGGGCGTATACCCGCGGGTGGCCTGGGCAACCTCGAGGGGAATCAATTCCGGGCAGGGCGTCCGCCCCCATTGCAGGCCGTCGGCAATGATCAACCGATCCGGATCCTCGGCGCCGATGGCTTCCGCCATGGTTTTCACGAAACGCGCGTATGTCTCGCCGTCGATCTCTGGAGGCTCATTCACCAGGTTGAAGCTCAACCGTTCGTTAGGGATGCCTTTGTACCGGCGCGCGAAGAATGCCCAATGGGAGGCGCAGACCCGTTGCGCCTCGGGGTCGGTCCAGAGATCGGTCGACTCTTTCGGCTCGGCAACGGTATAGCCAGGAGCGCGGTGGAAGTTGATGCAGACGTGAACACCATATCGAGCGCCCCACTCGACGGCTTGGTCGATCTCGCGGAACACCGCCTCGTTAAACTGGCGCCAGTCGCCGTCCTTTATCCACGTCCGGTAATCCATAGGCAGGCGCACGAAGTTGAAGCCGAGTTCGCTGATCAGGCGGAAGTCCTCTTCATGGAACGGTCCATTCGCCCAGTCTTTCGAGAACTTCTCAAGCAGATTGAACCCGCGCCACCGGGGGAGCTTCTCAGGACTTACCTGCAACCAGTGAGAATCGCCGGCGGCGATTGGCGTCCGCGCTCCGCACAACACCAACGTGATTGCCGTCGCCAACAACAACTTTTCCATTGCGCGTCCTCCCAGCTATTGTGTTGCTCTTTTCACAGGCTACCTGCAACAGACAGGGCCGGTTCGAAGTCTCTACGCAAAACATGCACTCATTTGCTTTCTCGCAGGCCGCCGCCCCGTCACCCCTACGCCCCTTACGGCTTCCGCGCGAGCGTGAATGCAATCTCGGCGGAGGCTGGGACCAGCGGGTCCATGGGCAATGACGCCTCCGTATAAGACAGCGCATAGCGGCTCTTGGCCCCGAGGGCCGTCAACACAAGGTGCATTGGGCCGTCGTCGAATGCACTCAGGTCAAGCTGGACCGACGTGCCCTGCAGACCATTCGCGACCATCTTGCCATTCACTGCGATCTCGAACCCGGCGGGCGCTTTGCCAATCCAGTTCCAGCTTACGTCCAGGATGTCGCTGCTCACGGTTTGCCCACGTACAGGTTCGCGCACGGCGACTACCGTCGTCTCCGGCACAGGTTGACGGTAGAGATCGACAAGCGCCCGCGTCAGGTTAAGGTAAAGGAAGCCCCAGCCGCCGTCTCCTCGGTAAGCCGGCGTGGTGAGCGAGACTGGCTCGATGTCGTCGCTCAGCTCAACGCTGTACGAGTCGACATAGATGTCCTTGTTGGGCCCGTACCCCCCGCCTTCATACTGCCCGGCGAACTCCTGAAACTGATGGAGTTGGATGAATCGGGGTCTGTATTTCAGGGCCGACTTGAATTCCTCGATATACGTCCAGCCCCCTAGCCGGCCATAGGCGCCCTCGTTCTTCCAGCCGCCCTGAGAGAAGAAGGCCGTCGAGATCGTCAGGGCTTCCGGCTGGTTCTCGAAATACGTGGGCACAGGCTCGAGCGTCGCGTCCATCCACGACCAGTAACCGTGATCCGCGTGATCGCTGAACTCGTGTTGGAAAGACTGCCACCGGATGGTGAAGTGTTCGTCGTTCGGCGGCGGTTGGTTGTGGTCCTTCAGCCACTGGGGACCGCCTCCATTATGTATCAAAAGCAACGGTTTGCCCAGGTAGTCCTGGAAAAGGCCCTCAAAACGGGGGTTGCGGACGTAGTTGTGGTAAATCCACGCTATCTCCTCGTTGACGGCGCCCATCGTCGTGCTCGGCCCGTTGTTGATCCCGAGATAGAGCACCCCCTTCGGGACGCGCATGCCCTCGTCGCGCATCCCGGCCAAAACATCGAGGGCGAGCGTCGTAGCAAGCATGATCTCGTTCGTATGGGATCCCCTCTCATCCCAGTGCTCGCGATCCCACAGGTGATTGGTCCAGTCGACGACGAGAAAATCGACACCGCTCTCCGCCATCCACAGCATGTGTTGACGCGTCACGTCGGGGTTCCAGGACCAGTAAAAACCCATCAGCGGCACGGCTTGCGCCGTACGCCAGTTGGCATTATGCGGCGTGAACCATGGTTCCCACTGCATCCCCACGAGATGATCAGGATCCGGGGGAGGAGGCTCAAGCAGACGCCACGCAACGCGGACTGTGACGGGGTCCGACAAACAGGCCTCTGCAGGGGGACGCACCCCGGCGATCAGGTCCCGTTTGTTCGCCAGATTGGGCCACGGTCCCATTCCGTCCGACCAATGGGCTCCATCCGGCCTCCCCAAATCTTGGACCGCGCCGGCCACCTCCTCGACGCCCCCGGGCCAGTTCTCGGGACGCTGCACCGCCACACGCCAAGAGCTATCTGTTCCCACAACGGCCGTCGCTTCGCCGCTCGCAAGCTCGAGTCGCAACAGCAGGCCTGCCGGTCCCGTCTCATTCACTGCTTCGACGGCGAGAAGGTTCCCAGGACCGGTTTTAAGGAGTTCTACAGGCACTTCCAAGGGGGCCGTCTGGATCCAACCGAAGACTTGAGCAACCTGTATGCCGTTTACATACACTGTTGCGTGGTTATCGACCGCAACCCAGAGGCGGGCCCTGTTGATGGAGCCTGCCACGCTGAAATCCCGGCAGAAGTAGCAAGTCTGCTGGTCTTTGGTGTCGGGCGTCCAGATCCAACGCTCGACCATGTCGTTGATTGAGCCCAACACCCCGGCACGCAACTCCGCGATCCCGGGATTGGGCAAGGGGATATGGTTTACGGCGACACCGTCGGCGTCAGTCAATTCGTGAGCACCCCAGCGTTTCCCATTGCAGTACGGCAAAACGCGGTATCCTGCGCCAGGGACGCCGTCGGGCGGCGTCACGCGCGTAGTCAAGGTAACGCTCATCCCCATGCCCACTTCCTCCCTATCCACAGTAACGCTGACCTGCGGCATGTCCTGACCTCCTGCCTGGGCGGCACTCCCAATACCTGCCAGAATCAAGACGGCACATAAACCCGCAAATCTGAATAGGCTCACAAGACATTCGCTAGATTCCCGAATCGCCAGTGCTAAGAACGGCTTATTCACGCTAAGTCCTCCAACGCTGTAGATAGAAAGGGCCTACAGGTGCTGCTACTATAACATCTCTGAGCAGAAAACAGAGGACTTGCCCTCACGGGCGCACTACCAAAACGCTCTTCGTTCGTAGGGGCGCCGTAAGGCGCTTTCCTTCCTGGTGGACGTTTTCGCTTGCCTCCGCTTCTGGCTGTTTACCCGGGCAATGCGCATTGGCTATCATAGGGACGCCCAACAAGGAGAGCATCTATGGCTTTGGTCACGCTCACGACCGATTTCGGCATGCGCGATCCTTACGTGGCGGCTATGAAAGGCGTGATAGAGGCCTCGTGCCCAGGCGTCCAGATCCTTGACCTGAGTCACGAGATCGCTCCGCAGGACGTGGTCGAGGGCGCTCTTTTTCTGGCAAGCGCTACGCCCTTTTTCCCGGCAGGCGCCATTCACGTGGCTGTGGTCGACCCTGGGGTCGGTACGGCACGCCGCCCCATTGCGGCTTTAACGCGCTCGCAAACCTACGTGTGCCCCGACAATGGTCTGCTCACACTGGTTGCGCGCAACGACCCGATTCTTGAGGTCCGGGTCATCAACAATCCCGTTTTCATGCGCGGCCACGTGAGCTCCACGTTTCACGGCCGCGACGTGTTTGCGCCGGCCGCGGCGCGCTTGGCGTCAGGCCGGCCCTATGAGGACGTGGGCGAGGTAGTTGATCACATCGTGACCCTGGACGTCCCTGCGCCTCAGTGGGATCCAGAGGGGGTCATGACGGCTGAGGTCGTCCACGTTGATCGTTTTGGCAATCTCCTTACAAACGTCTCCCGCTCGCATCTTGAGGGCAGGCACGTTGCTTGGGTCCAGGCGGCCTCTTGCTGCATCGAGGGCTTGTCGCAGACCTACAGCGACGTTCCCCGCCACGCGCCGCTTACCCTCTTCGGGAGTTTTGACTATCTCGAGCTCGCCGTGAATCAGGGCAATGCGAGCGAGGTCCTTTCTATAGGCGTGGGCGACCCTGTCGAGATACATTGCCAATAAGCAGCACCTTTTTCTTTGCGCCACCCATCCGTCGGCATTGACTCGCGAACTGCATCACACCATAATGCGCCGCTAACTGGCTCTGCAACCACCGGGACGCGTTTTGCATGAAATCTCGCCTGCAACTTTTTCTGTTTTTTGCTGCAGTGGGCTTTTTTATGGGTGCAAACGGTCTGCAGCAATCGATCTTCAACAACTACCTCGACGATGTCTTCAGCATTTCAGCGGGTACGCGCGGCTGGCTTGAGTTCCCTCGGGAACTGCCGGGCTTGCTAGTTGTCCTGATGACGGCGCTGCTTGCGATGCTCGCTCTGACGCGTGTGGCCGTGATTGGGGCGCTGGCATTTGCGGCCGGCATGGCCGGTCTGGCCCTCGTCGGCCCTCATTTCTGGGCGACAGTGCTCATGATGATGGTAGCCAGCGCGGGCTTGCATCTCCTCCAACCCGTGACGGGATCGATAGCATTGAGCCTGAGCGGAGAGGACAACCGGGGCATGCGCATGGGCCAAATGGGAGCGGTGGGCACGGCGGGGGTGGTCGTCGGTACCGGCATTGTGTGGCTCTTTTTCGGCGAGGTTAGTCCACCATACTGGCTCGGATTCGTTATCGCGGCCGCCGCCGCATGCCTGGCCGCATCGGTCTATCGCGCGATGCACATTGCCTCTCCCCGCCGAACGCAGACGCGGTTTGTCTTGGATAGGCGATTCAGCCTGTACTACCTCCTCGAGTTTCTCTTTGGCGCCCGAAAGCAGATCTTCATCACGTTCGGGTTCTGGGTGCTTATCAAGGTATATGGGCTGCCGGCCAAGACCATCGCAGGCCTCTTGCTTACAGCATCGATCATCGGGATTTTCTTTAAGCCGCTCGCCGGCGCGGCAATCGACCGCTTTGGGGAACGGACCATCATGACCGTTGACGGCTTGGTTCTGACAGCCGTCTGCATCGGCTACGGCTACGCGTTGCGCATTACAGGCCATGCGGCGACCGCGCTGCCCATCGCGAGCGCATGCTTTATCCTTGACAACCTGCTGTTCTCGTTGGGCACAAGCCGTTCCGTCTATGTGTCCCGTCTCACCCGCTCACCGGAGGAGACGACCTCAACTCTGGCCATGGGCGTATCGATTAACCATATCGCCTCGATGATTCTGCCGGCCGCTGCAGGACTCATGTGGGAAGCATGGGGCTACGAGGTGCTGTTTGCTGTCGCGGCGGGGCTTGCGCTAACCATCGCCGCTGTGTCGACGCTCGTTCCGCCGAAGGGCCGCCGGCTCCGCTTGGCACGCAGGCAGGTGGAAACCTGATTCAAATCAGTTTGCATCCTCTGGATGCGGATCGCCTTGGCGTTCCATCTCGTCGATATAGGCACCCATCCTGCGGTATCGCCAGACGCCAACCCCCAGGATGGCCATCCCCACAGGAATGAAGCCCCAGCCAAGGAGTTCCATGGCCGGATAACCGGAAAACTTGATGACAGCGGCCCCAGTCACCAGAAGCGACAACGCAGTCCGTACATAGGCGAGAAAAGTACGTTCATTGGCTAATACGGTGCGCGCAGCCGCTAGGTAATCACGCAGAATCAGTCCGCCCCTCGGCAATTCGCTATACGGGTTGTGTTCCAAGTCCCTGCCCTTTGCTTCTCGAACCAAACTGAGCCCAACGGTTCGGTGTTTCGTGCGTTCCACACATCCAAAGAGGCTATATCTCTTCCGACGACGCCTCGGTAGGATGGGGCTCTGCCGGCTTGCCGCCGCTGTCTTCGACGGGCACTGATCCGAGCTGTTCATCCTCGAGGGACGGCGCTTCCCTGTCTGCGGCCGGCCGTTTGCGGGCCAAGAGGGCCGCCTTCAGCAGTTTGCGCTTCAGTGTAAGCGGTAGATTGAAGAAGAGGTCAAACACCCAGTGCTCGATCAGGGCCCCGCGTTCGCCGAAGACAGGGACCATGCCGACCATTTTTGTGGCCCAACGGCCCGCCATGAAACGCGACAGACTCGGGAACTCCTTAACCATCTGCAGTGGAAACCCGAGGTAGCCTACGTAGTGCCAGAAGGATACCAGGGCCGCGAGCCAGTAGTTGCGGATGTTACGTTCCTTAACCATCAGATACACAACGTAAGAGCCGCGCGTCAATGAACCTGGCGACACGGGAAGAACCTGAAACGCGGCCAGAATCCCCACGGCCCACGCGACGCTCTCCTCCCAAGTCTTCCCGAGATAGAGGAGCCCCCAAACCGCTACGATTACGGAGATCACTTGGGTAATCGGCAACGTGCAGACGTGAACGGCTACGCATTTCAAGTATTTCTGGATGAAGGGATCCGGGATACGGCCAAGTATGCGCATACGCTCCGCCGGCGTCAGCATGCCTTCGCGGGCCCCGGACTCGACCTCGTTTGTCAACCATGCTACGCGAAAATCCGCGTCACGGTAGAAGCGGATCGGATAGAGCACAGTCTCCTTGACCGCTTCCCATGCATAGCGCCCTTCGGTCAGGAAACGGAACCATTTAGGCGGCAAGGGCAAGATGCCCGGGAAAATGCGCAACAACCAGAACACAACCGGATGGTTGAGAAGAAAGAGGATACGCTTATCGCCGGCTTTGCCGCTGCGGCGCCATTCGATAAGGCGCTGCGCCTGATGCGCGCGGAATGTGCGCTGCATGTAGCCGAAATGGGTCAGGAAGGCGTGAACATGGACCCGATAAGCCTTCACGCCCCAGTACCGCCGCACAAACCGGCCCAGGATGGGGACGGCGCCAATCAGTAAAAACAACCAGTAGCGCCAGGACGACGCATTCAGACCCCGGGCGTGGACCTCATCGACGCAATGGCGCACCTTCCACCCCTGCACCCGGCCCTCTTTGACGCTTCGGGCCAGTCCGCGGTCATAGAGAAGCCGCAGCCCGTGATGCGTAATATCAGGCAGAGAAGCCCTATACCGAGCATCCCGTTCCTTCAATTCGTCAAGTGCAGGAAGGAGATCGTCAAAGTATGCCCGGCGTGCCTCGATATACGTCTCGAGTTTTGCCATGTCCCCCCGGTCAAATTGGACGAGGTCGCCACGGCCCAGCCCCCGGATAATCAAAATGACGTCCGCCGGACTCATGGGTAGGAACGGCAACAGCGCGAGTCCCGCGCGAAAGTCCAGCGCAGTGAGCCCTTCCGCAGGGCCTTCGCCCGCGTCCAGACGTTTGAGCACGTTGGGCTGGCTTTTGGTCGTCCACCATTCGTACTGGCGTGCAAGTTCCGGTGCGCCCATCTCGTGAAGGAGACGAACAAAAGAGGCCATGAACCGTTTCTTAGCAAGGTACTCTTGCGAAGCCGGGGCCTCTTCAGGAGCGTACTTGCCCCGCTGGAAAAGCTGGTCATCAATCTCGAACCGCCAGTTACGTCCGTCGACCCATTCGTTGATCTCCCCGTAACTGCCAAGCGCGGCATCCAGAAACGTAGCGTATGTATCCGCCACGCACTGCCTGTCCTGGAAACGAAGGGCCGCCCCGCGACGGATCAACTTCTGCCAGAGGACCCCCGCGCGGGCCGCATCCGGGTTGACCTGGGCCGCGAAAGGCCCTTGATACGCCAGCCAGTAGACTGTGTTCCGAAACAAGACCGAAAACCGGGAAGGAGGAATAAGCAGCTTTACAGCATATACGCCGCCCGTATCGAGACCTGGGATCGGCGGCCCGTCGAGGTCAAGCGACCTGAGACGGGCGCGATAGACCTGGCCTGCAAACCCGCCTCCGACGAAGCGTTCCACATCGAGAATAGCGCGGGCCTTGGTTGCTGGGCAGACCCCCGTAATATCGAGTTCAAAGACATGACCGGCGTCGTAGCGTGAAGGCGCCTGTATATGATGCAGGTTCGCCTCCGCGATGACAGCGTTCAAGCGTTTCGCAATATCTGTTGCTTTTTCCGTCATTCCGTATGGTTTCTACGCACTGGCAACATCGGATACAACACACGTCTAATAGTACCATTCCCAACGTTGCGGTTCTAAATGATGTGGGTAGCCGACTGTAACGAGATGTGCTATGCTTTCCCGCGCCCAAGCTAAGGTAGATCTCGCTTAAAGGGTGCTTATGCGCTTTCTGATTGTCGGATGCGGCGTCATGGGCGTCCGCCGCGCCCGTGCGCTTCGGATGCTTGGACACCATGAAATCCACGGCGTCGATCCCCGCGAGGACCGGCGGATCCAGCTCGCCGAACTGACGGGTGCAACGGTCTGGGAAAACTTCGAGCAGGGGCTCGAGGTTAAGCCTGACTTCGCGCTGATCTGTACACCACCCCATCTGCAAGCCGGCTACGTGCTGGACTGTATCGAAGCGGGACTCGACGTCTTCTGCGAGACGCCCGTCGCGTTGGACTTGCATCGCTTTGACCAGATCGTCCGGGCTGTAGAGGCTGCCCGCGTTTTCGTCGGACCGAGCTGCACCTTCCTGCACAACGAGATCCACCGGAAGATCAAGGGACTGCTCGATGAGGGCAAATTGGGCAAACCCCTTGCCATGGCGTCCCATCTGGGCCGCCATCTCGCGTCAGGTCGTCTTGAAGAGGGCAGCCGCGATCCCTACACGACGAAACGTTCGCAGGGAGACATGTGTTTCGAGGCCCTGACGCAAGACTTCCAGCTCCTGGCCCACTTTTTTGGCGAGGTCCGCGCGTTGTTCTGCATGGCCCGGCGCCGAAGCACGGCTCTCGATATCGAAGAAGCCGCCTTCGACGTCTACGACATCCTGGTGGACATGGCCTCGGGTGTCTCCGTGACGCTTCATCAGGACGTATTTCAGCGTCCTGAAGGAGACTGCCGCAAGATCATCTGTGAAAATGGCACTGTCTCATGGGATTGGCAGAAACTCGAGATGGGGCTCCAGTACAACATGATCGAGCCGCCCGAATGGCTCCCAGTCCCGCTCTCCGACGCCTACGATTACGAGACGATGTTTGCAGACGAAATGCGGCATACCCTACGCGCGCTGCATGGCGAGGAAGTCTATCTCATGCCGTTAGGCAAGTATCGCCGCATTCTCGAACACACCTTGGCCTGCGCAGAAAGCTCTGAGCGGGGCATCCAGATGAGCTGGTGAAACCAACGGCTCGGAGGGAAACAGACGCATGAGCAACAAGGCAGACATCGCAAGTCATTGCCGCGAGCTGAACCGCTGCAACCAGCGGGGCGGACGCATGCTGTCGATTCTGGACCTGCTCGACACGGGCACGATAGACATGGCTTTGGCCGCCTATCTGATGGGGCGCATCACGCGCGGGGCCTCGATTATGGTGGGTGCCGGTCCCGGCGGCGCAGGCAAGACCACGGTCATGTGCGCACTGGTCAACCTTGCACCCCTCCATCTGCCGCTGGTCGCCGCAACGCCCGAAGCCGTCCGGAAGGCGCACCGCAATCCGCCTGAGGGGCGGCGGTGCTTCATCTGCCACGAAATAGGCCGAGGCGCCTATTTTGCCTATCTGTGGGGCGCCGATCTCAGGGATTACTGCGCCCTGTCGCAACAAGGTCACATGCTCGCCACGAACCTGCATGCCGACGATCTTGACGAGGCGCGTGAGCAGGTATGCAGCGACAACGGTGTGCCGCTCGAGCACTTCCACGCATTCAACCTGCTCATTTTCCTCCGCATTATAGGGCGCTTCAGGGAAATGCGCCGGCGCGTTGTAAAGGTCTACGCCCTTGACGAGTCAGACTCTCACCGCTTGGTCTACGACGACGATCAAGGCGTCGCACTATTCGAGCCGGATGATTGGACACGCGCCTGCCAAACTTTCCTCGAGAAGCAGTTTGCGGGACCGAACCGCACCATCGAGGACGTGCGCCGCGAAGTGGTCGCCTTCCTTGCATAGACAAACACACCAAGCGTTCCCATTGGGAGCGCGGGCATCTTGCCCGCAGGAATGCGGCGGGGACGCCGCCTCTACAGCCATACACCCTACGATACAGTTACTTCCCTTCGGCAGCCTCCTCCTTCGGCGGGA
>CAZBQH010000598.1:0-7134 GCA_964493915.1 uncultured Nitrospiraceae bacterium | reverse complement strand
GCTCTCGCAAATCGGGAAAATAGCGAGTGATTGCGTAAGTCTCATTTAGCTCATGCCTCCTAACGTGCTTGCAGGGTGACAAACGGCGAAATGTCGTCTGCGCCCTTGTAGGGAGTCAAAACGGACTTCCACAGCGGGATGCCGTTGTTCCGCAAAATGAACCGAAACGCGGTCTGTGCTGTGGTAAAGGCGACGTGAATCGAGGACGCCGCCTGTAGCCCGCCCTTGTCGATATAGCGATACTGAGAGAGATCAACGAGCATGATATCGCCGAGGTCGCCAAGAGCCGACGCCTGCTCGATGGCAATGACGGGGCGGTTCTTGATCCGACCATAGGGCGATTCCGACAGACCGCCGGGCGGCATGTAGACGGGAATTCCGCCTGTGCCGACGGCGATGTAGAGACGGTCAAGTTGCGGTTCCACTTCCTGATTGATGAGCCAAATGGCGTTCGCCCGCGAAGGCGCGTAGAGCTGCGCCCACATGTTGGAGATGTTCTCGGCAATGATGGTGTCCGCGGCCTGCCCTTCCTCTTTGTCAACGGTTACGAGGCAGGGGCTTTCGAGGATGCCGAGCATCTGCCCGGAGCCGGTGCCGTTGATGATCTCGTCGTCAATCATGAAAGCGAATTCCTTCGAGAACGCGCGATTGGCGACCGCGGTCAGCATCGGCGTGTCCTGCATCTCCTCCTCAGTCGCGTAGTACATGCCCGTCATCCGTTCGAGGTCGAGTTTCTGCCGCCCGAACTTCACAGTACTGGAGTTGATTGAGTCAGCCTCGGCGTCGCGATAGACGCGAACCGCGCCGTAACGTGACCCTGTCGCCCTGGAGGTTTCGTCGATGTATTTCCAGCTCGTGCTGTTCGACGGCGCACTCACGGGAACGTGGTCGCAACGGCTGACGAGAATGCCTGTCTGGTAGGTCTTCTCCAACAGCTCATCGCGGAAGTCTTCCTGAACTAGGAACCCACCGTCTGCCGGAACGGACTCGCTGTGACCCGTGGCGGCAGCCTTGACGGCATCGAGTCTGCGATCATACTGCGCGGTCCCGTAACCGGTTGCGCGGGCAACCGCGATCAGCTGGTCGCCGAGCATGGCGAATGGCTTCCCAGCATTGGCCTTTTGCTCCAGCGTGTCCAAAGGCGGCTCATCGGTTCCGTCGCCGACGCTGCGCCGCATCAGATCCGCACGATGCTTCAGCGCATCGGCCTCGTCCAATATGGCTTCGGCCTTGTCTGCGTCTTCTTTCGTCAGGTCTTTCTTGTCCAAAAGAGCGGACGCTTCGGTTCTCTTCTTCTGCTCTTCTTTTAGGAGCTCTCTGAAATCGAAGTCCATGGTTTGCTTTCCTCCTTAATCAGCCCGGAAAATAACGAAAGCGGCCTGAAGCCGCTTCTGTATTCGGGCTACGCGAAGGCTCTGATATCGTCAGAGCCTAGTCCTTGCGCGCAGGAAACGGAGACGCGCCTGCGTCTCACGTCCCTCCGCGTCCGCACCGCCCCGGTTGCCGACCTGGTCAACCGGGAAACTTTTATCCCCCGCCAGAGGGTTGTCATCAAATTTCATTTTGGGCAGATTTTTGAACTGCCCTACGTCAAACTCGACGCCGTTCAGCGTCAGCCGCTTGCCGTCCAGCGACGCCGCGATCTGCTTGCTCTCCTGAACCTCGTCAGCAAATCCCTGTTCCACGGCTTCTTCTGCCGTGAACCAAGTCTCGGCTTCCAGGAGCTCGATGATTTTTTTTTCAGCAAGCCCCGTCTTGGCGGCATAAACAGCGACCATCGATCGGCGGATCTGGTCGAGTTCGTCGGCCATTTTGCGGTGGTCCCCGGAATTGCCGATTGTGACTGCCCAAGGATCATGGATCATGAGCATGGCGTTTATCGGCATTATCACGCGCTCGCCGGCCATGGCGACAAGGGAAGCCGCCGACGCGGCAAGCCCGTCAATGTAAGTGATTACCTTGGCCTTATATCGTTTGAGCATGGAGTAAATCGCCTGCGCCGCAAATACGTCGCCGCCAGCGCTGTTGATGTACAGATTCAGCGTCTGAATGTCGCCCAGCGCGTCGAGGTCTTCTTTGAACTGCTTCGGCGACACTTCATCCTCAGACCAGCCGCCGTTGCCGATGGGACCGTAAAGCAGCAGATCCGCAGAGCCGTCGCCTTGCGCCCTTATCTCCCAAAACTTTTTGCCTTTCACGTTCATGCCTCATCACCCTCCAAATTGGCCTCGCGAATGACGCCTTCTAGGGCTCGCACATCAAGCAAATCCGATGATTCGATGCTCATTCTGAGGCTTTCAACCAGCGTTTTAGCCTCTTTCAACGCCCTTTCGGGCTGATTTAAAGCTTCGAAATAGGGCTGCAATATGTCCGCGCAATCAACTACGTGCCGCTGGTAGAATCCTTTGAGCCAATTCCGCATGCCGCTCTCGTCGTCTTTCTTGCCGCGTTTCGTCGCCTCGTCGAGGATGTCTTTGCGCCGCGCCGTTATCCTCCCCAAACAATCCCGCAAAACCGGTTCCAAGTTGGCTTTTTGGCTTTGATTCGGAGGCGTTTGGCTCGCTTTCTGTGATTGCCCCGACGGGCCTTGGTCCCAATAAGAGTCGCCGCCTGGGTCTTGCCGCGGGTTCTCGTCCTCCAACTCCAGGATCTTGTTCGGGTTGTAGACGCTGATCTCCCTCATGGCTTTGTAGAAGTTGGCGCGCGATTCAGCATCCCCGCGCATGAGAGCGCGCATCTCAAACTTGAAATAATAACCATTTCTGCGCTCCGCCTCAGTCAGCAGTTTCATGTTTAGGCGCTGTTCCCACCGCCGAATCCACGGCATCATGGTGAATACCGCAAATTCTAGGCTCTGATGTTCAATATTGGAAAATGTGGCCTTTTGCAGGTTCTGTATCATATGCAGGGGCACACGGTAGATCCGAGCGATTTCCTCCAGTTGGAATGTCCTGGATGCGATGAATTCCGCGTCCTCCAGCGGCATGTTCATCGGCTTGTACTCAGCGGCGCCGCCGGTCAGAATCATAAGCCTGTGGCTTCCCCCCAGCCCCTCATACTGCTCCCGCACGTCCCGCTTGAACTGCTCAAAGGTCAAGTCTTTCGGTACGCCAGCGGTAGTCAGCACTCCGCCGATGTGACTTCCCTGGCTGAAGAACCTGCTGCCGAATTCTTCGAGAGCCAGCCCCATCCCCACAGCCTGCCTCGCCATCGAAATCGGCGAGTAGCCTACGATCCCATCGTAGCTAAGGCCGGGGATGTGGAGAATCTGGCTCGTATCGTATATGAGATCCTCTTCGGAACCGTCGAAATTGCGCCTGTGATACTTGTACTTCAAGCGCCCGCTCTCGTCACGGTAGACCCGGACGCGGTCCGGCCTCAGAGGAAGAATGCGCCGCACCTGCCCGGCAAGCCTCCCGCGTGTCGGTATGTCAAGCCAGGCGTAAGCGTTGCCCCACGTCCTGATGTGGGCGTCCTGTGCTTCAATCCAGTCAAAGGCGGTGCTCTCGTCATTGGGCGCGTCATGGACCAAAGCATAAGCCGGATGGTCCTCGGCGTGTTCGGTCCTCTTCTCGTCGCGCCTGTTCAGGTGGCAAGGGAGTCCCGCCAGAGTTTCGCCTAAAACCTTCACGCAGGCATAGACGGCGGTGTAGTTGAGCGCCAAATTTTCGCTCACCGTCACTCCGGCAAGGCTTGGCGCTCCCCCTAGCGCCGTCTCCATCTCGCCGTCAAGTTCGCTTATTCTCTGCGGGCGCCAGAGGGCGCGAACGTCAATCATCGGGAATAATGCCAACTAGGCCCACCTCCCCAAGACGCCGAAGAGAAGCAACAGAATCCCGCTTGCGATGAGCGCCCACGAGAGCCCGAAGCCGAGATATATCCCCGCGGCCAGAAGGCCCAGGCCGAGTATGTGGAAAACATCGCGCTTGTTCATCGATAAGCCCCCCTAAGCGCTATACAAAAAATATCTGAGTTTCTTCTGGCTGTTCGTGCCGCGTCGCCCGGTCGATTGCCATGATGAGAGCGACAATCCCGTCGATTCTCTTGCTGCTCTTCCTGCGGTCCGGCTTGACGGGCTTGATGTTGCCCGCCGGATCCTGCTTCACGCTGACGCAGTCGGCCATCCACCTCAGCACCGGGTTCCCGCCGTGCCGAAGGGTTTGAGCGAGCACGAGGTTGAGCAGTTCCTTGGTCGGCGCGGTCATGGATGCGAACCCCTGGCCGAACGGAACGACCGTAAAACCCTGAGCCTGCAAGTCCTGTATAAGCTTGGACGCGCCCCAACGGTCATAAGCGATCTCCTTGATGTCGTAGACCTTCCAGAGATCCTTCAGTTTTTCGACTATCGCGCCGTAGTCTATGACATTCCCCTCCGTGAGCTCAACCAAACCTTGCTTCGCCCATATGTCGTACCGCACCTTGTCTCTCTTCACGCGATCCGCGAGATCCTCTTTCGGAAGCCAAAAGTAGGGGACCACATCGTAATAACCATCGTCGCCGGGGAAGACTAAAACCAGCGCCGTTATATCGGTTGTGCTCGAAAGGTCAAGCCCCGCGTAACATTCGCGGCCCTCGAGTCTATCGGGGACCACCATGCCGGCGGAGTCATCCCAGGCCGCAAGGTCCAGCCACCGTTCCTCCTGCGCCGTCCAGATATCGAGATATAGTCGCTTGAATGTGTTTTGATAAGCAGGGACCTGTTTTGCTCTTCGCGCCTCTTGTTTCAGAAATTCTTCGTTGACGGATACGCCGAAATTTGGATTCGCTTTCTTCCAGGTAGCTAATTTCTCCCAATCATCCTTTTCGTCAGCGGCATAAATGACTCCGTAGAACGTGTCGTCCTCAATAACGCCCTTCTCAATCTGCCCTGCATAGTCGTGATACTCCCAACAGATGGAATTCTGGTCATAGCCCGCCGTGGTAAGGAAGATGGTCAGCGGCTCCTCCCGGGCCCCTTGGGATGTTATGAGGGTATCCACCAGTTCCCGGTTTGGCTGTGTATGGAGCTCGTCAACTATCACGCAGGAGGCGTTGTAGCCGTGGGCCGAAGGAGCGTCTGCCGCGATAGCCCGGTAGAATGAGCCGGTCTTGTAGAACACGATCCGTTTCTGAGAGTCGATAATGTTACACTGCTTCAAAAGGGCGGGGCTTTTCCGTATCATGGATGCGGCCTGGTTGAACACCAGGGACGCCTGGTCACGGTCCGCCGCCGCCGAGTATATCTCAGCCTCCGGGTCATGCTGGGACTCCATGAAGAGCATGTAGTCTGCCATCGCCGCGGCCCAGGTTGTCTTCCCGTTTTTTCTCGGAATCTCGACATATACAGTCCGATATTGTCTTTTGCCTTGGTGAGTGACCGTGCCGAAAATATCACGGACGATCTTCTCTTGCCAGCGCTCCAAGGCGAACGGTTGACCCGACCATTTGCCTTTTGTGTGCTGAAGCAAGTTGATGAATTTGACAGCTTCATCCGCTCTGGCTGTGTCGAACGCCACGGCGCATCACCGGCTCCGGCTCAGTAAGCGTTCCATCTCGTCCTCCGGCTCTTCCTGCCCTGGAACGTGCATCCGACTCCGCGCCGACGGGGTAAGCCCAAACTCGGAACAAAAAGCGCGAATCTGCTCAAGAGCTCTGTGCGCTATCGAAACCTGCGGAACCTGCTGCATGTACCGAAGGATCGGCTGCCCCCGGTCGTCGTGCTTGATGTTGTTATCTTCGTCTCTCTCGAAAATCGGGTAAGAGCTGCCGTGATTGTGCACCCACTCCCGCGCCTCACGATACTCAGCCCACGACTCGCAGTAACCCGAAAGCGCCGCGCGGTCAACGAGCGTCAGGAGGCCAAGCCGATCAAGCTCAGGCACAACGCGGCTCCACTCGGCTTTGGCTTCTTTCGAGAGCCAGCGAGGACAGGAAGGTCGCACCCTTTTGGGCTTTGGCTCGTTCTTGTTAAGCGGCCTCTGGCCCGGGTTGCCTTCTAAAATTTTGAGATATGTCGGCTTCGGTTTTCGGCCCCTCATGTTCTCACAGCCTTTTCTCCAGTGAATGTCTCCCAGCGCTTGACACAGACATCAACGTACACGGGATTTATTTCCATGGCGTAGCAGACTCGCCCTAATTGCTCGGCGGCTATGATGGTGGTGCCGGAGCCGACGAAGGGATCATAGACGGCCTGACCCGGGGAGGAGTTGTTTCTAATGGGTCGAGCCATGCACTCGATGGGTTTCTGGGTGCCGTGGCTTCCCTGATCCATGCCATCATTCCTGTTGATCCTCCAAAGCGTACTCTGTGAACGGTCTCCCGCCCAGTGGCCCTTTTTCCCCTTGCGCACAGCATACCAACACGGGTCATGCTGCCAATGGTAATGCCCCCTGCTAATAGAAAAAGAGTCCTTGGCCCAGATAATCTGGGAGCGCACTTTAAACCGCGCCGCCTCCAGTGACGCCTGAACGATGCTCGCATACATCCCAGAGTGCCAAACATATACAACATCACCGGGAAATAAGGCCCACGCCTCCCGCCAATCCGCTCTGTTGTCGTTGTCCACTTTCCCGTCCCGCCTGTCAGCAAGACCTAAGAGCCCCTTGGCGGCAGCCTCATCTCTCCAGGTAGGGTCATACTCCACCCCATAGGGCGGGTCTGTCACCATCAAGAGAGGAGTGACGCCATCCAGAAGCATCGCCACATCGTCTGCGCTCGTTGCATCGCCGCACAGAAGACGGTGCTTGCCAAGGAGCCAAAGGTCGCCCGGTTTGGAGACGGGTTCCTTGATTTTCTCAGCTTCCGCCTCGGCATCGAAGTCGTCCTCTTGCGTATCGCCTACATGAAACTGCGTCATCAAGTCCTCTAACTCCTGGGCATCGAAGCCCGTTATCTCCATGTCGAATAACCCAGTGTCTAGTTCCTGCAGGAGGTCTTTCAGCTTCGGCATATCCCACTCACCGGATATTTTGTTGAGGGCTATGTTGAGGGCCTTCTCCTTGGCATCATCTAGGTCAACAACGGAAACCTCAATCTCGGTATGACCCATCTCTCGCAGGATTTTCAGCCTCTGATGGCCTCCGACCAAATTCCCGGTTCGCTTGTTCCAGACGAGAGGCTCTACCAGGTCGAACTCACCCATAGATTTCTTAAGTT
>CAZBQH010000597.1:0-2547 GCA_964493915.1 uncultured Nitrospiraceae bacterium | reverse complement strand
TGTACGCGGGCTCAGGCGGCATCTTGCTGACGCATTCCATGATCCAGAAGGAGCATCTGCCCGTCGTTACCATCGCATCGTCTGATCTACGGGACACATTTGAAGCGGTTCGTCTGTTCAACGTCATGCGCAAGCTGCGGGAGGCGCGGATCCTTGTCGTCACGGATCGGCAGAAAGCCGGGGACGGCGATGAACGCGTCGAACCGCTGGGTACAACGGTCGTCCGGCTCGGGTCGGAGCAACTCAATGCGTATTACAATGCTGTCGACAGAAAGGCGGCCCGGCCTTACCAGGAACAGTGGATTAATGAAGCAGTGAAAATGGTGGAGCCCGATTCTGAGGAAGTCCTCAAGTCGGCCCGTATGCACTTGGCGCTGAAAGCTGCTATGCAAGACACGGGCGCAGATGCAGTCACTGTGGACTGTCTGGGCCTATACTATGCGGACAAGCTGCCGGCGTATCCGTGTCTGAGCTTCTTCCAACTCAACAACGAGGGTTCTACGGGCGTCTGCGAGGCCGATGTCGATTCCACGCTGTCGCAGCTCATGCTGCGCTACCTGACGGGCAGACCCGGCTATGTCTCGGACCCGGTTATTGACACCGCCGCGAACCAAGTGGTCTATGCGCACTGCGTGGCAACCAACCGAGTCTTTGGTCCCGACGGCGCAAGCAATCCCTACATCATCCGTTCGCACGCCGAGGATGGCAAAGGCGCCTCTGTGCAGTCGCTGATGCCCCTTGGAGAGATAGTGACCAGCATCAAGATCAATCCCCGGGAAAAGTGCTTCGCGATCCATAATGGGCGCACGGTCGCGAACGTGGATGACGACAAGGCGTGCCGGACAAAACTCGCGGCCGAGGTGGATGCGCAGACGCTTCTGGACAACTACCACTTCGAGCTTTTCTCGTGGCATCGCGTGACTTGCTATGGAAACTACAGAAGAAGCTGCCTGAATCTGGCACGTCTCTATGATCTGCAGATCCACGAAGAAGACCGCAGGCAATACGAGGCAACGAACCATGGCTGAACTTGTTTTTGGGCCGGTCCCGTCGAGAAGGTTGGGACAAAGCCTGGGGATAAACAATATCCCGCCGAAGATCTGCACCTATTCATGCGTCTACTGCCAAGTCGGGCGCACAATGAACATGCGCGTTGACCGGGAGGCGTTCTATAAACCTGAAGACATCTTTGAGGCCGTCCGGAAGAGGCTTGAAGACAGCAGGTCCGCAGGCGAAACGGTGGATTACGTGACCTTTGTGCCCGACGGCGAACCTACGCTGGACGTCAATCTGAAACGTGAAATCGCCCTGCTGAAACCGTTGGGCGTGCCAATCGCGTTGATCACCAGCAGCGCGCTCATCTCGCACGATGTCGTCCGGGACGCTCTCATGGAGGCGGACTGGGTCTCGGTGAAGGTGGATGCGGTGGACGAGCCGATCTGGCGACGGGTCAACCGTCCCCATGGAAAACTGAAGCTCGAGGCCATTCTTGAAGGGCTGCTCTCGTTCTCCCGATCGTTTCGAGGCAAACTGGTCACGGAAACCATGCTGGCCGCCAATGTAAACGACAGCGAGGAGAGTCTTCGGAAAGTGGCAGATTTCCTCGCCCGCCTACGCCCAGCCGCAGCCTACCTGTCCATTCCGACGCGTCCGCCCGCAGAGGGATCAGTGCGTCCGCCCGACGAGCGGGTCGTTAACCGCGCCTACCAGATCCTCGAAGCCAAAGTGGATCATGTCGAATACCTTACCGGCTATGAAGGGGATGCGTTTGCCTCTACAGGAAACGTTAAGGACGATCTGCTCAGCATCACGGCGGTACATCCGATGCGGCAGGAGGCTGTCGCCGCGCTTCTCAATAAAGCGCAGGCGGATTGGACGCCCGTCCATGAACTGGTCGCCGCGAATCAGATCATCGAGGCGCAATACGGAGAACACACGTATTACGTACGGCGATTCAAAAGGAGAGCATGACGGCACAATACCGTGTCTTTGCTCTTAGGAAGGTCCTGCATTACAAGAAGGCGTGGGACGGCGCGCCGCCCGAGGCTTCCTGGTTTTTCCCGCCGGCTAAGAGGTCATGTCTACGGTGTTGGCCCATTGTGCTCTCTGCGCCTCGATAACCCCCGACGCGCGGCCCTATACAAACTTGGGTCTTCATGGACATGGGTATGTCCCGCGTCCTCGTGGCGACATGCATTCAAATACTCGATATTCCGAACAGCGAACAAATCCTGCGCCTCGTGTTGCAGTCTTCGGGCAGCCATACGGGCGTATTTCGGTTCAATCTCGACCCCAATGCTATTGCGGCCGCATTTCATGGCAGCGACCATTGTCGTACCCGTTCCAACAAAGGGGTCAAGTACTGTGTCTCCAACAAAGGAAAACATCCGGACCAGGCGGTAGGCCAACTCAAGCGGGAATGGAGCAGGATGCTCCTTGGTAGAGGCACCAGAAAGGGTCCAGAACTGCTGAAACCATTTGTTAAAGTCTTCCTTCCCGATGCGACTGAGTTCCCTTTGCTCTTCTGTCGGTTTTCGATAACCTCCT
>CAZBQH010000596.1:0-5212 GCA_964493915.1 uncultured Nitrospiraceae bacterium | reverse complement strand
TCGCTGTTCGTTAGGCCATTCTACACAATGGGCCGGGGCGGTAACCATGGCCGCGGAGATGGTGGACGAAATGGGCTGTATGGACATGACGGCGGGATGTTACCGCTGGGGCGGTGCTTTCGCCTTCTTCGGCCTGGTCGCGCCGGGCTTTGCTCTTGGCCAGGCCCCAGTCGATGATGACGGTCTCGCCGAACTCGCCCACCATCACGTTGCCCGGTTTCAAATCGCGGTGGAGCACGCCCCGGCTGTGGGCGTACGCCACGGCCTGGCACATGTCCACCAAATGCGGCAGCAACCCCAAACGCTCTGCCAAGTCCTTGGCTTCGTTGAGCGCCTCCTGCAAACTACGGCCCCGCACCAGCTTCATCGTGTAATAAGGCGTGCCGTCTTCCCTGCGGCCGAGTTCGTGGACCGGCACGATGGCCGGGTGCTCGAGCTGGCCCGTGATGCGCGCCTCACGGAGGAAGCGGGCAACCCGTGGCATGGCTTGGCTGAAGGGCTTTGCGCTCATCCCGCCCCCTTCGCCGGGCAAAAGCTCCTTGAGGGCCACTTCCCGGTCCAGGTGCTCGTCGTAGGCGATCAGCACGCGGCCCACCCCGCCCCGCGTCAACTCGCCCAGGCCCCGGTAACGTCCCGGGATCTCGCGGGCCGTTGCGGCGATGTCCCGGTCCACCGCCTCGCGCGGCGCTTGGGCCAAGCTCTCCGGATCGCGCGTCAGGGACCCATCCGGGGTGAAGGTAATGCGGTCCCCGCAGGTCCGCCGCAAAAACGCCTCCCCGCCAAACGACGCCACCGTCGCGCCTGCGTCATTGTCATGAGCCCGAATGGCCTGCTCGACGAATCCTGCGATGAGCTCGCAGTCCTGCCGGCCCAGGACGCCCGCCTCCACCAGCAGCTCACCCGTGCTCCGCGGGTCCTCGCCGTCCGCGGACAAGGCTACATCGATCAGGTCGGCCGGCGCCGCCTTGTTGAGCTGCACCGCCAACAACGCGAAGAGAATGTTGCGCTCCCGGTCCATTGCGGACCCCCAGACAATCCGCCTGTGCCAACTGGCATACTGCCTACTTCACAAGCCTGGGATTCGTACCCGGTACCGGCATAGTAATACGCAAATTGCGAAAAAGAAAGGGGCGGACTTGGGCAGTCCGCGCACTGAGCGCCTTGACGCCTGGCGGGACTCGCCTTGAGGGTGTCTCTCCCTGGCGCCGCACGGGCCACCGGCCGCTACAGTGTGGCCCTGCGCGCCCTGGCCCGCACAGAGCTGCTTATCCTCGATGACTGGGGAACGGAGTCCCTGACCGACGAGAAGAGAAGAGACCTGTTCGGAGTCATGGAGGACCGCTATGACCGCCGCGCGACGCTTATCGCCGCCCAATTCTGGTCAAACACTGGCACGAGACCATCGGCGATCCAACCATCGCAGACGCCGTGCTTGACAGACTCATCCACAACGCCTACACCATCACCCTCAAAGGAGAATCCATGCGAAAACACCGAGGCAAGAACTTGACTGACGACCCCGGTTCCGGTAAAAACACAAACAACAGTTGAACCCCGCGTCGCTTCGCTCCGACAAGTGGCCCGATTCCATCGGAATCACCGGGCGCTTTCGCTCGGAACGACTGGCCGCCTTCCTTCGGAATACCCGGTCCGATTCCTTCGGATTAGGCGGGCGTCATCGCCGGAATATGGATCTTCGGGGGATACGGTTACGACGCGGGCACCTACTACGCGCTCTACGTCGACGCCAACGGCGACCTCGTTGAAAGCCAACGCTTCACGCTCGAAGTCAGCCCCGCGCCGCAAATAACCGCGCAGGGGAGATATGGACTCATGTTGCTTGTGGTTTTATGCGCCGTGTGCGGAGCACTCACACTCCGCAGGGCACGTTGTGAACAGAGCAGGAAAGGGTGAGACAATGCAGTATGAAAACCATGTCGGAAGGGCAATACGCGGGTTGCGGCGCCCGCGCCCCGTTCACACAACGATGTGAGAGGCGATGGCCAAGTGGCTGGTTTGAACTGTCCCGGGAGAACCGCGGCGAACGTGTCTACTCATAGTTTTCCGGCCCGTATGGAGAAGCCAACATGACGCGATTTATTCCTTTCTGCCTTACTTATGCCCTTATTCAGTCATCTTGTGCCGCAACCGACACTCCCGCCGGGACCGGGCCAGTGGATTCGGCAACCACTACGGTAGCACACACATCAGGCACCGCCCCGCGTGCTCCTGCTACTCTCAAGATCACTCGCCTCTTGCCTCGCTCGCCGGATGAGCAATTGACTCGTGGCCGTCGCATGCACGTGGAAGGCGAGACGATACCTGAAGGCTATGTTGCCGAGAACTCATGGCTTATACTGAAGGAAGCTGGAGAAAGCGAAACAGCGCCTCTGTACCGGTGTGATTTCGACCTGGGCAATGGCTCGACGCTCTCGCGCCGCGCCTCTTCCCCCGGCATGACGTCGCACGAAATCATCGGGTATATCTATACGAAACCGGGGCCGGGACGCATCGAATTGCGCTCAGTCAACCCGAAAGGCACGCCGGGGAAAGGGTACTTTGTTACCGACTTCACGAACTGTGAAGGGGATGCCTATCGTGAGGAGGAATTCCTTGGCTACGCCTATCGGAGCTTACCGTACAGTATTTCTATCTCCGTGTCGCCTTCGACAATCAGGGCTGGCGACGATCTGAAGATCTCGTGGAAGACCACGTATGTGCCCGAAGGCCAAGAAGGGCGCGTTAATAGGTTCCCAGACCGGATCCTTGGACTTGCTCTCAGTCCGGCAACCGTCTCAGGAGCCTTCATTGACGAAGATGGCAACATAACCGGTACGCCGAAGACGGATCCATTCGCGAAACACGTTCCGCTTACGGGTTCCTATGTGTGGCAAAGCTCGCGCAATATGGCCGATGAGTGTCCGCAGAAGTTGCCCCCCGGCGACTATCAGATACAGTTTGCGCTTTTTCCGGAATGCTTCTACAGCGGCACGAGTCCGTGCGATTGGCAGTTCGAGGACATTCTGTTTACCGCCAGCGACGTCTTTACCGTCGCAGAGCCATCTGCTCCCTAGACCGGAGTTCCAGGCCCATTTTCGGGCTTCTACCTGCGCTTTGACCGTATAAACAAAGGCTATTGTGAACGGCACAGGCTCTGTATGAGTGCCATTTTGTACCCATGTAAATGACATTCTTTGTTCTTGAAATACAGTGTGAATAGGCATATAATATGCCCATGTACATCGATGAGATACCCAACCGCAAATCGCCGCCTACCGTCTTGCTGCGCAAGTCCCACCGCAATGGGGACAAGATCGACAAGCATACGATCGCTAACCTGTCCGATCTGCCCCCCAAGGTCATTGATGTGCTGCGCCTGGCGCTCAAGAATGTCGAGCTGGTCCCGAAGGAGGGGTCTTTCGCCGTCGAGCGCAGTACCCCGACGGGTCACGTCCAGGCTGTCTTGGGTGTGGCCCGCAAGCTCGGCCTGGACGCGCTGCTCTCGTCCCGCCGGTGCCCTGAGCGCGATTTGGTGCTTGCGATGGTGGTGCAGCGCCTGCTCACGCCCTGTTCGAAGCTTGCCATGGCACGCCTTTGGGACACGACGACTTTGGCGCGGGACCTGGAGATCGGCGAAGCAGACGAGAACGCGCTGTATGCGGCGCTGGACTGGCTTGCCAAGCGTCAGAAGCGGATCGAGCAGAAGCTGGCCGCGCGTCATCTGGCAGAGGGTGCACACGTCCTCTACGATGTGTCGAACAGCACCTACTATGGGCATTCATGTCCCTTGGCAGCCCGCGGGCACGATCGCGATCATCGAGGAGAGTTATGCATTGTCTATGGGCTGATGACAGACATGCAGGGGCGGCCCGTGTCGGTCCAGGTGTATCCGGGTAACACCGGCGATCCTGCAACCTTGCCGGACCAAGTGGACAAGCTCAGGGAGGAGTACGGCCTGGAGCGCGTGGTGTTCGTTGGGGACCGCGGTATGCTGACCCAGGCGCGCATTGATGCGTTGCGCAGGTTCCCAAACCTGGGCTGGCTCTCCGCGCTGCGCTCGAAAGCCATCCAAGGGCTTGTAGGACAGAGGGCTCTGCAGATGTCTCTGTTCGACGAGCAGAACCTGGCGGAGATCACTTCGGAGGATTTCCCTGGTGAACGTCTGGTTGTGTGCTACAACCCGCTGTTAGCAGAAGACCGAAAGCGCACACGCACCGAGTTGCTCGAGGCCACTGAGGAGGACCTGAAGCGCATCGAGGCTCAGGTTGCGCGCCGTACCAGGAAACCCATGGGCGCCGACGAGATTGGACTGAGAGTAGGCAAAGTTATTAACCGCTACAAAGTGGGCAAGCACTTCACAGTGGGTATCCAAGACAACCATTTCAGCTTTACCCGGGATGAAGAGGGCATTGCGCGGGAAGAAGCCTTGGACGGGATCTATGTCATCAGGACCAGTGAACAGTCCGAGGACCTCTCTGCTCCTGACGCCGTGCGTGCATACAAGAGCCTGGCTCAAGTGGAGCAGGCTTTCCGTTGTCTCAAGGGTTTGCATATACGGATCCGCCCTGTTCACCACCGGACACCTGAACGGGTGCGCGCGCATATTCTCGTGTGCATGCTTGCGTACTACGTGGAGTGGCACATGCGCCAGGCCTTGGCGCCGGTGTTGTTCCAAGATGAAGAGCTCGACTGCGACCGGTGGACTCGCGACCCAGTGGCCAAGGCCCAGCCTTCCCAGAGCGCCATTGAGAAGAAACAGGAGCAGGGGACACCAGAGGGATGGCCAGTCCACAGTTTCGCGACATTATTTGAGACACTTGCCACTCGCGCCCGCAACACCTGCCGGGTCGGCGAGGGAAAAGGCGCGGTCCGCTTTGATACCTATACCGAACCCTCGCCCTTCCAGGAGCACGTTTTTGAGCTCCTCGGAATAAAACCAGGCACCTGTACCCAGTAAACTGACACTCGTCTTTTCGCTAAACCCACAGCCTACAGGAACTTACCTGGTTCACCCGCCTGGAACTTCGGCCTAGCCTGTTGATGTGCACTCGGGGGTGCAAAGGAAAGTCCGAGGTTTTGTCCGTGGCAAGCTCATGTCCCCCCATATATATGCGCACAGCGATGCACTCAAGTGCTTGTTTGGGACCCCGGGGATTTGGCCGTTTCCCCCTCTTCCGTGATCCTCTGTGGTGTTGTTTTATATTATATTCTT
>CAZBQH010000595.1:0-23058 GCA_964493915.1 uncultured Nitrospiraceae bacterium | reverse complement strand
TTTTCTCTTCCCGCTCATTCTTCTTTTTGGCGCTTATGTGTTCATCCACGGGCATCTCACGCCAGGCGGCGGCTTTCAGGGCGGCGTCATCATCGCCTCGGGTTTCTTGCTGTCCTATCTAGGGTGTGCGGACCTAGACGCCCGCAAAACATGGCTCAGTGCTACGGAATCTCTTGCCGGGGCCGCATTTGTGGTTGGAGGTCTGATCGGGCTGGCGCTCGGCGGCGATTTCCTCATGAACTTTCTGCCAAAAGGCACATTCAATACGCTCTTCAGCGCGGGTCTTATTCCACTTATCTACGCAGCCATAGGGTTCAAGGTGGGCGCGGAACTAGCTGGAATTGTTGCCAATCTCCTGGAGAAACCCGAATGAGCGCGCTCTGCGAGAATAGTTACTACATCGCCTCAGTGGGCCTGATCGCGGTAGGTCTTTACATAATGGTGGCGAAGAAAAACCTCATCAAAGTTCTCATAGGGCTAAGTCTTTTTGAGACCGGGATCAATCTGCTCTTTATCGCCGTTGGTTACCTTGCCGGCGGCACCGCGCCGATATTCTCTAGACCCGACCTGCTGCCGGGCCGAATGGTAGATCCTGTGCCCCAGGCAGTCGTGCTGACCGCAATTGTTATCGGCGTCGCTGTGTTGGCGCTCGCACTCTCTTTGACGATACGGTTGTACGAACACTATGGGACGCTCAATCTTCGAAAAGTCAGGGATCTCAAATGGTAAACCCTGTATTATTGATAGTGACGCCTCTGGGTTTGGCATTCATCATCCCGTTGCTCGCGGCTGTTTGGACAAAATCGGCGAAGTACATCCCTGTCATCGGGATGCTCTTCAACCTTGTCGTTTCGCTGCTGCTCTTGCGGCACGCCCTGAACCAGCCCATCGTAGTCACAACGGGAGGCTTCCCTCCGCCCTTTACCATCAACCTCGTGGCGGGGCCGCTGGGGCTGATGCTTTCCATTCTCATTGCATTGGTGGGGCTTGCCGTCTCGATATACGCCCTTGGCTACATCAGGGAAGGCGCAACCGCAAGGTATCATGCGCTCTATCTTTTGCTGCTAGCCGGGGCGACGGGGGCTGTTCTGACCGGAGATTTATTCAATCTCTTTGTGTTCTATGAGATTCTCTGCATTTCATCCTATGGCCTGGTCGCTTATCTGGGCGACCGAAATGGAATCGAGGCTGCCGTAAAGTATCTGATCCAGGGCTCAGTCGGCAGCGGCTTAGTGCTTATTGGCATCGCCATCCTTTACGGTTTGTTCGAGACCCTCAACATGGCGGACATCGCGCAGCACATCAATTCGGTCGAGCCCTTGCATCTTTTTGTGCCCTTGGTGTTCTTGATCACGGGCTTTGGGGTCGAGGCGGCCGTCTTTCCGCTAAACGCATGGCTGCCGGATGCCCATGCATCAGCCCCCTCATCAATAAGCGCCATATTGTCAGGCATCGCCATAAAGGTCGGCGTGTACGCCGTGGCGAGAGTTGTTTTCACCCTCTTCAATGCGTCGGGGCTGTTTCTTTTTCTCGTTCTGCTGGGCCTTGGGACCTTGCTCGTGGCTGAGATGTCGGCCTTCAGCCAGAGCAATATCAAGAGGATGCTGGCGTACTCGAGCATCGGTCAGATCGGCTTGATTGTCTTTGCGTTCGGCCTTGCGAGCCCAAGCGGTATATCTGGAGGGCTGTTTCAACTCACAAGTCACGCCCTTGCCAAGGCGTTGCTCTTCTTAACGGCGGGCTATATGATTTACCGCGCTGGTTCCATGGACCTGTCGGCCCTGGAAGGCATGGGCAGGAAAATGCCGCTCACCTGTTTTGCCTTTACGATAGGGGCCTTCTCGCTTGTGGGCATGCCGCCGTTTGTTGGTTTCGCCAGCAAACTCCTCATCGTAAAAGCTGCACTTGCCCAACAGAGCGTCTGGTTTACAGTGCTCATG
Source organism: uncultured Nitrospiraceae bacterium (assembly GCA_964493915.1). Classification (GTDB taxonomy): domain Bacteria; phylum Hydrogenedentota; class Hydrogenedentia; order Hydrogenedentales; family SLHB01; genus CAZBQH01. The sequence continues at coordinate 21,118 of CAZBQH010000595.1, read as the reverse complement.
GCTCTGGCTTTGGCCGGAACAGTAGTTGAGACGGTGTATTTTTTCCGTGTCGTACAGGCCCTCTATTTCAAAGGACCTGCGGCGAACCAGCAGGTTGAGGGCTCTGCAGGCGGCATGCATGAAGCCCCGCTCAGCGCCATGGCGCCTGTCTACGGGCTGCTCATCCTGATTCTGCTTCTGGGCATCTATCCCAATCTGTTAACCGGTGTACTGGATTCCGCGGCAACGGAACTTCTTGAGCGTACGGCTTACATAACGGGAGTGCTTGGATGACTTTGCAGTTGGTGCTCATTATCGCCTTTGGAGGCGCCGCTGCCACATACGGGTTAGGAAAAGTGTCTGCGTGGCTGCGGGATTGCTGCGCCGTGATTGTATCGGCTCTCCTGGTTGTGATCATCGGCGCCCTCTATGGCAAATTCCTCACAGGCGCGCTGTTTCCAAGCTTCATCGACGTACCCCTTTCCTTAAGGCTTGACGCGCTCAGTTGGTTCTTTGCGATCGCTATCAGCCTGGTCGGCTTTCTCTCTGTTGTGTTTTCTCTGAGCTACATCAAAGGGAGAGAACGCACCGATTTCTATTATCTGGCCATGCTTCTGATCAATGCGAGCATGATCGGCATCGTGCTCTCGGCCGACCTGCTCTCTTTCTTCATTTTCTGGGAAACGATGTCGTGGTCCACCTTTCTGCTGATAAGCTACAACCGCGGCAATGCGCTGCCGGCGGGAATGAAATACATGGCTATGTCGATCGTGGGGTCGGTTGCTTACCTCATCGCCATGTTCTCCATCTATCACACCTCTGGAACTTTGGTCATTTCGGCGCTTGGCGACAAGCTTGCTGATGCGTCCCAAGGGTATACGCTGTTTTTGCTTCTTCTCTTCTTCGTCGCATTCGGCATAAAGAACGCCGTCTTGCCTTTTCACACATGGTTGCCGGACGCCCACTCGGAGGCGCCTTCCCCGTTTTCGGCGGTCCTATCCGGAATCCTTGTCAGGATGGGGATGTACGGGTTTGTGCTCGCTTTCTTTGTCATTATTACGCTAAAGCAGTTCTTGGGCCTGCGTTGGCAGTCCGTACACGTTCACCACGTGATTGCGTGGATAGGGGCCCTCAATATTGTTATCCCGACTTTCATTGCCATGCTTCAGAACGACTCCAAACGTCTGCTGGCATGGCACGGCGTCGGCCAAGGCGGCTACATGGTCGTGGGGGTAGCGCTCGGCACAAGTCTGGGCGTGAGCGGCGGCATTTTCCACATCGTCAATCACACCTCTTACATCGCTTTGCTGTTTCTCGTTGTAGGCGCCATCGAACACCGCACCGGAGGGGTTCGCGACCTGAATTCTTTGGGCGGGCTTATCAATAAAATGCCCATCACTTTCGTGGGAGCCTTGGTGGGGGCTTGCGGACTGATTGGGGCGCCGTTGACCAACGGGTTTGTCTCGAAATGGCTTATCTACAAGACACTCATCCTCGAGCACTACCCCTTCCTGGCCTTTGCCGCACTGGTGGGGACTTGGGGCACGATTCTCTCCTTATACAAATTTCTCCACAACATTTTCCTGGGGCAACTCCCCGAGCAGTACAAGAACATCAAGAAGGCTCCGATAAGCATGCAAATCCCGATCATGGCCTATTCGGCCATCATCCTGATCTTCGGGATTTTTCCAGGCATTCCCCTGAGCGTTACGAATAGGATTATAGCTTCCTTTGGTCTCCAACCCCTGAAGCTGACCCTCTCCGGAGTGGTTTCGGAAAACGGGGCGGTGAACACGTTGAACATACTCTTCGCCTTGACGTTGGCCTGTGTTGTGGTCTGGCTTATCTTGAGAGCAGGGCGGAAGTCTCGGGTCGTTCCGCAAGAAGACAGCTATGCAGCAGGATCGGCCATTCCCGTAGGGAGGTACAATTATACCGTCAAATTTTATGACCCCCTTGATCGAATGATCAGGCCCTTCCTTCGAGACGTCATAGACGAGTTTTATTACTGGATTGCGGCGCAGGTGCGGACACTCTCTGAGGGGCTCAGGCGAATATACACCGGAGATGTTGGCAACTACGTAGTATATATCCTTCTGTTCGCAGCATTGCTCGTCATTTCACGAGCCTGGTGGAAGTTATGGTAGCACGCCTGATACAGATGATTGCACTGCCTGTGGGGGCGCTCGTTGTCGGCCTCTTCTTCTTGGGACTGTACCGCAAGATCATAGCCAGGATACAGTGGCGGTACGGCCCGCCGCTGCTTCAGCCAGTTATTGACATAGCGAGGCTCTTTTCCCAGAAAAGCACATCGCACGGGGCAGTCTTTGACCTAGGCTTGGTTCTTTCCCTGGGCGGCGCGCTTGTTTTGGTTCTCTTTATACCGTTTGGGCCGTGGTGCCCCCTGAGCGGCTCCGGGGGCCTGCTTGTGATACTTTACTTAATGCTGCTCATACCGCTGGGGATGGCCTTGAGCGGCGGTCAGGGGGCCAATCCCAACATCAGCATCGGGATTTCGCGGCAGTTCATCCTTGCCTTAAGCTACGAACTGCCGCTCCTCCTCGTCTTTCTGTCAGTCATGACCCGGTACGACAGCATCTCGATCGTCGAAGTGGTGCAAACTCAGCAAGATGCCGCATGGGCGCTGTTCTCCTGGCCGTTGGCGCTTGCCGGGGTCGCATACCTGCTGATCCTGCCGGCCATTCTGGGCGTCAGGCCTTTTGATATGACCTCGGCGCCTCAAGAGATCTCCTCGGGCACGATGGCCGAGTACGGGGGCAAGCACTTGGCTTTCGTGCACATGCAACACGCATTAAGTCTCTTCATCGGGGTGGCGCTTTTTGTCAATCTATTCCTGGGCGGCGCCGGCAACACGGTGGTTTTCTTGCTCAAGATGCTGGCCGTATTTGTATTGGCCGTGCTCGTCAACGCGGTCTTCCCCCGGTTTCGAATCGAGCAGGCCGTCAAGTACCTATGGAAATGGCCCACGCTTTTGGCCTTTCTGGCGTTAGTTGTTATCGTACTTCAAGGCAAATGATCGCAGCCTCTCACAGATGGGATCCTACACAGAATAGCGGTGATTGACGCATATGGATAGAAATCAGCTTCAGAAATGGTTGAGCCAGCCCGGCAAAATGGCCAACAAGTATTCGCTGCATGTCGTCTACTTCTGCACGGGCTGTGGAATAATGGAAATCCCCCCGGTAATAACCGCGAGATGGGATGCCGAACGGTTCGGCGTGATCCCGGTGGCTACGCCGCGCCAGGGCAGTCTCTTTCTGATTACCGGCTATGTGACGCTGAAGACTTTAAAGGCCATCGTCAGAACGTACGACCAAATGCCCAGCCCGAAGTACACCGTCGCTCTCGGGTCCTGCCCCATAAATGGGGGCATGTACTGGGACTCCTACAACACGATAAAGCACCTTGACAAGTACATCCCAGTGGACGGCTGGATCGCCGGGTGCATGCCGCGACCCGAGGCCATCATTGTTGGCGTCACGCATCTTTGGACGCTGATTGACAAGGATTTGGCCAAGGGTTACGAGCAGTATGAAAAGCAGTATGCCCAGTACCGGAGAAACCAGGAAATGGCTTTGGGCGAGCTCGACTGGCCGCCTCTCTACGCCGCGGCTTCAAATTCTGAGGAAAAAGAACTGTGAACACCGCGTTGACGCAGGAACTGAAATCTGTATTCTCAGATCTTGAAATTGCTGCAAAAGAAGAGACGCGGTTGGCAGTAAACGCCCCGAAAGGACACGTCCTTTCCATCCTGAGTTATCTAAAGGATTCAGGTTTCGACCATTTGGCGCTCGTTTCATGCGTGGACTGGATAGATGAAGCGCAGTTAGAGCTTGTGTACATTCTGAGCCGTTATATGAAGGACAACGACACCTATACGGACAAGGACAAGGTGCACGTGATTCTGAAAACAAGAATCCCGCGCGAAAGACCCGAGTTCCAGACTGTGACGCCTATTTTCCCAAATGCGGAGCCGTATGAAAGAGAGTTGCACGAGCTGTTTGGGGTACATTTTCAAGGGCATAAACGGCTGACTCCCCTTCTGCTCGATAGGAAATACGATATCCCGCCCTTCCGCAAAGATTTCGACATGCGAAAGTACGTGGAGGATGTTTTCGGTTCCATACCGACGGTAGAGGATCAAGGATAAAGACAAAACGAGGCAGACTATCCAAGAAAGACGTCAAGTATGATACACGCTAAAGGCGTGGAGAACACAAGAGAGCTCGAGCTGTATTTTGGTCCTCAGCACATGGGGATGGTAGGCAACTTCAGCATTACCCTGAAAGTCGAAGGGGACCGTATTCTGGAAGCGTCGGCCAACCCGGGTTACCTGCACCGGGGTTTCGAGAAGCTGATGGAATACCGGACATGGATACAGAATTTTCCCTTGGTCTGCAGGATAAACGTCGTCGAGCCCGACCATGTGGAAATGACATACGCCATGGCCGTGGAGAAACTCGCAGGCATCGAACTACCGGAAAGAGCCCATTACGTAAGGAGCATCTACCTGGAACTGGCCCGGGTGGCTTCGCACCTCTTCGGGCTGTGGGCCTATTCCAATATGCTCGGTTTTGACACCGTTGCGCAGTGGGCCATGTACCACCGCGACCTGATCCTGGATCTCTTTGAAGAGCTTACAGGGGGCCGGGTCTATCACATCTACATCTGGCCGGGCGGCGTGCGCCGCGATTTTCCAGAAGGGTTCACAGACAAGATCGTCAAGACATTGCACACGCTGGGCGCCTCTGTTCCTGATTATGATGCCGCCTTTTTCAACAATCGGCTTTTCTATGAACGGTCTAAGGGCATCGGAAAGATAAGTCAGCAAGAGGCCAAAGAACTGGGTTGCACGGGCCAAGTGTTGAGAGCAACCGGGATTAAATACGACATCAGAAAGGTTGAACCCTATGCAGCCTATGATAAGGTAGACTGGGAAGTCCCGACGCGCACCGAAGGCGACGCCTATTCCAGGGTCTGGGTCATCAGAGACGAGATGATCGAGAGCGTTCATATGATCTTCAAACTGCTGGAGGCCCTGCCTGACGGCGAGGTTTATAGGAAAGTCCCCAATCCCTTCAAATGGACCATCGCAAAAGGGGAAACCTATGTCAGGTGCGAATCATCCCGTGGCGAATTTGGCGCCTACCTCGTGAGCACCGGAGAGGATAAGCCGTACCGGATCCACTTTAGGACGCCTTCCTTTCCGCATGGGCTCGTCGTTCTGGAAAAACTCTTACGCAATGCGAGCGTTGCAGACGTCGGAAACGTGATGATCAGTCTCTACATAACAGCTCCCGAAATAGACCGATAGAGGAGAAGACGCGAACATGGCCGGGCCAAGCATTCTCAGTCCGTTCAAGGCACTCCGGTTTCTCTTCGAGAAGCCCAAGACATTGAAGTACCCGTTTGAACCGAAAGAGCCGGCCCCACGATACCGAGGGTTTCACCTGAACGACTGGGACGCGTGTACGGGGTGCGGCAATTGCGCGGACATCTGCCCAAATCAGGCGATTACCATGGTTGAAATCCCGGAGATAGAAGCCAAGCCGGGGAAGACCAACAAACGCCCTCAAATTGACTATGGACGTTGCTGCTTTTGCGGGCTGTGCGTGGATATTTGTCCCCCGGGGTCATTGCGCCTGTCGAGGGACTACCTCCATATTGACGCGCGTACGGATTCCTTTACCTTCCTGCCCAAAGATGAGAAGAGCGAAAAAGAAAAGTTCGTGCCCGCAAATGAATACTCGGTTCTCAAGGCAAGCCTCTCACACCGCAGGGAGGATTACGAAGGGTTCTCCTCGGACCTGAAGTATGCGCTGTTTGAACCAGAACGCGTCCGGATGCCGGAGGTTCCGCCGGAAGAACGGAAGCTGACGTTTATCGAGCAGGTTATAGGCTATAGTCAGGAAGAAGCGAGAAAAGAGGCGGCTCGCTGTCTCGAATGCAAGCTTTGCGAGGAGGCGTGTCCAGCGCACCTCAAAATTTCCGACTATGTCCGTGCAATATATGAAAACAAGCCCGAAGAATCATTGAAAAAGATCTTCGAAGATAATCCGATCCCGGCCATTTGCGGAAGAATCTGCATGAGACCATGCGAGAGCGCTTGCTCCTTGAGCATAAGAGGCGAATCGCTGGCCATAAGATGGATTAAGCGCTACGCGTCGGACACGATCGCCGACTACACGAGCGCTCTCGAACTGCATCCTTCGCCATCAACGGGCAAAAAAGTGGCGGTGATAGGAGCGGGGCCGTCAGGCTTGTCGATCGCCTATTTCCTCACGTTGAAAGGTCACAAAGTTGTCGTATGGGACGCCTTTCCAGGCGGTGGAGGGATGGTGCGAATCGGTCCCCCCTTGTACAGACTGCCTCTGGAAAGCGTCGACAAAGACGTAAACTACATCGCGTCTCTGGGCGTTGAATTCCGCTTCAACGCAAAGGTTGGACAAGATGTGGAGTTCATGGACCTATTGAAAGGCTATGACGCCGTCTATGTTGCTGTAGGTATGGGCATGAGCCGCTCTACCAGGATCAAGAACGCAGACAGATGCGCGCTGGCTTTAGATTTCCTCAATGAAACCAAAACCGGGACCCCCCCGAAGATCGGCAAAGAGATCATTGTTATTGGGGGAGGAAACGTCGCCATGGACGTCGCGCGGTCGGCCCTGCGGCTACAACAGCTCCAACACCCCGGCGAGAATACAGTGACCAAAACCGTTTCCCTCGAGGACTGGCATGAAATGCCGGCCTCTGAGGACGAGATCTCCGAAGCACGGGAGGAAGGAATCCAGTTTAATCCGGCTTGGGGACCGAAAGAAGTCCAGCTCGGCGAGAACGGCGAAATCACCGGGCTTCTGTGTATGAAAGTCAAATCGGTTTTCGACGAGCAAGGCCGTTTTGCCCCTTCATTTTACGAGGATCAAGAGAAACTCCTGGAAGGGGACACGATCATCGAAGCCATCGGCCAAGGGCCCGATTTCTCTTTCCTGCCCGACAACCTGAGAGAGCAACTCGAATTCACACAAAGAAGAAAAGTTAAGGTCGACGAAGACGGGCAGACCGCCATTCCCAAAGTCTTCGCCGGCGGGGATATTGTCAATGTGAATCTTGACGCCGTGACCGCTATTGCAGACGCCAAAGTGGCTGCGGAGGGTATAGACAGACTTCTATCCTCGAATTAGTCACGCAACCTTTCTTACACGGCCTGCCTGCAACCAGGCAAGCCGTTCCCGTTTCGTTCCTCCACAAGCCTGGGCAAGAGGTCCGCTCCGATCTCACAGGGAACGTCGTTCTCTAAGACAATCCCCTTTCACTTCTCGGGGATGGAACACCTCCGCTTCTGTAGCCGATCTCCCCTTCCCGTCCGATTTGCAGCGCAAGGGCGACGTAGAAGACCCAAGGTCGGGAACAATTGCCACGCACAACATGTCTAGACTAAAGAAAGTAGTTAGGTGATGCAGTGGCTTAAGCTATGCCGGTACCGGGTCGGGTTCGACGCAGGTAGACACTGTCGGAGAAGTGCTTTAGGCACATTCTGTGCAACCCAAGATAGCTCGGATGAAGGGTAGATCGACAATGAAGATAAGAATATTCGAAGCAGAACCGTGGGAATGCCCGGGATTCAGCGCTCTGCAACGGGAACAGGACTTGACCTGTATAACCGGTGCGTTGACGGCAGAAAATGCTTCCGAGTTTGCGGACGTGGACATTGTCTCAACGTTCATCTACTCAGAGCTTAGCCAGTCCGTTCTCGAACAGCTCGGCGCCCTCAAGATGATCGCGACGCGCTCGACGGGATACGACCATATCGACGTCGACTATTGCCAGGAACGGGGCATCGTGATCTCGAATGTGCCGCAATACGGCCAAAACACCGTGGCGGAACATGTATTCGGCCTGCTGCTGACCATCAGCCACAATCTCTATCAAGCCATCGATCGGACGCGGCGCGGCGACTTCTCGTCAAAAGGTCTCGAGGGCTTCGACCTCTATGGCAAAACGATGGGCGTCATAGGAACGGGCCATATCGGCCTGCATGTCATACATATCGCCAGAGGCTTTTCAATGCGTGTGATAGCTTATGATATGAAACCGAACGCAGAAGCGGCCGAAAGAATCGGTTTCGAGTATGTCGACATGGACAGGCTGTTGGGCGAGTCAGATGTCGTCACGCTGCATGTGCCGGGATCGGCGAAAACCCGGGGTCTCATTTCATTCGAGGCGTTTGAAAAGATGAAGCAGGGGGCGGTCCTTATCAATACGGCGCGTGGCGAAGTAGTAGACATGCAGGCTCTGATACGGGCCCTGGCAGAAGGCAAGCTTGCCGCAGCGGGACTTGACGTCTTGCCGGAAGAACCCGTGATCCGCGAAGAGGCGGAGCTTCTGCGTTCCGTTTATCAACACACGCACAATCTTGAATCGCTCTTGGCGAACAGCGTTGTGCTCCGTTTGCGGAATGTGGTTGTCACTCCGCATAGCGCTTTCAACACGCGCGAGGCCGTTCAACGCATCATCAAAGTGACGGCCGAGAATATCGCGGCCTTCATTGCAGACCGACCGCAAAACATGGCGCCTGCAACAACGGGGGGGCATGAGTGATGCCGGAGCTTCCGGACGTTGCCGCCCTACAGGATTACATGGAGCAAACTGCCCTGAATCAGCAAATCGTCAGAACATCCGTCCCTGACAGGCGGATCCTCGAGGACATTACGCCGAGCGGCCTCGGGCGTCATCTGACAGGCCAGACTATTGCGGGGACGTACCGCCAGGGCAAATACTTGTTCGGAGAAGTCCCAGAGCGCGGCTGGTTGATGATGCACTTCGGCATGACAGGCGAGCTTGCCTATTACAAGCGGGAGGGCGATGCACCAGACTTCAGCCGCGTCATTCTTGACTTCGCAAGCGGTTTCTCCTTGGCTTACATCAGCCGACGAATGCTTGGACGGGTCGCATTCACCCATGATTTCAAACAGTACCTGGAATCGCGCAAGGTCGGCCCAGACGCCCTCAGTCCTACTTTCACCGTTGAACGGCTGGCCGAAAGCCTCGCCGGGCGCAAGGCACAAGTCAAGTCCCTGCTTATGGACCAGTCGGTCGTCGCAGGAATTGGCAACATGTATGCGGATGAGGTGCTGTTTCAGGCTGGACTGCATCCGAAGACACGAGCGCTCGCCCTAGACCCAGACGATATTACTCGGCTCCATCGCGTTCTGCGCCGGGTCCTCGAAACGGCCGTCCGTCACCATGCCAAAGTGCACGAGTTGCCCAACCGTTATCTGCTTCGCCATCGAACCCCGGAAGGACGTTGCCCGGCTTGCGGCAACAAACTCGTGAAAACGCAGGTGTCGAGGCGGACAACGTATTTCTGTCCCGCGTGTCAGAAGCAATCGGCTAAGGAATAGGAGATGGAGTGGGATGGAGAACAGCCAGATCGCGGATATCTTTGATGAGATAGCCGATTTGCTTGAATTGCAGCAGAGGAACCAATTCCGTATTCGTTCATACCGGAGTGCAGCGCGGACCGTGCGCGATCTGTCGCAGCGGCTCGAGGATCTGGCCAAACAAGGAGAGGACCTCAGCAGATTACCCAACGTAGGCAAGAGTACGGCGGAAAAGATCCGCGAGATTATCGAAACTGGAACATGCAAGCGCCTCGAGGAGCAGCGCAAGCAGGCCCCATCGGACGTGGTTGACTTGATGCGCGTGCCAGGGCTGGGGCCGCGCAAGGCCATGGCAATTCATAAAGCGTTAGGAGTAACCGGCCTCGGTGAACTCGAGCGAGCCTGCAAAAAACACAGGGTGCGCGGACTTGAAGGGTTCGGAGGAAAAACCGAAAAGAACATCCTCAAAGGCATCCGCATTGTACAGTCCACGGCCGGACGCATTTTGTGGAATGCGGCCGACGGTCAGGCCGAAACGGTCGGACGCCACCTTGACCGTATCGATGCGGTCAAGCGTTGGGCCATTGCTGGGAGTTTCCGACGCCGGAAAGAGACAGTCGGCGATCTCGACATACTCGTACTGGCACAGGACCGTCAAGCGGCTGGACAAGCGATCGTCGGTCATGAAGCTGTAAAGGACGTCGTGAGCCGCGGCGAAGAACGCATCACACTACGAATGGAAGATGGCCTCCAAGTCGATTTCCGATTCTTCGAATCCTCCGCTTTTGGCGCCGCCTTAATGTATTTCACAGGGTCCAAAGCGCACAACGTACGCCTACGCCGGCGCGCTCAGGAAAAGCGCTGGAAACTGAATGAATACGGGCTCTTCAAAAGAGACAACCGGTTAGCCGGGAAAACGGAGGAGTCGGTCTACAACCGGCTAAACTTGAGGTGGGTTCCTCCTGAACTCCGCGAGGACCGCGGCGAGATCGAGGCATCCCAGTCGGGCGCATTGCCCCAGCTTATCAAACTAGCCGACGTTCGCGGCGACCTGCACACCCATACAAAAGCCAGTGACGGTGCAAACACGGTCAAAGAAATGGCGGACGCAGCCCAGGCGCGCGGCTACCAGTTTCTTGCGATCACGGACCACTCGAAAGCCGTGGCCGTGACGGGCGGCCTCGACGAAGATGGGTTGCGCAGACACGCGGACAGGATTCATGAAGTAGATGAGGGACTTAAGGACTTTTGGCTGATGACTGGAGTCGAGGTGGACATCCTCAAAAACGGTCAACTCGATTTGGACGAAGACGTACTCGCCGAGATGGACTGGGTGGTAGCAAGCATACATTCTCACATGGGGATGCCCGAGAAACGAATGACCAACCGCGTTGTTAAGGCCATACGCAGCGGCGTAATCCATACCATTGGCCACCCCCACGGACGCATTATCGGTCAGCGCGACCCAATGCGGTTTGACTTTGACGCCGTGCTCGACGCCTGTAAGGAGTTTGATGTAGGCCTCGAGATTAATGCGCAGCCCGACCGCCTCGACCTGCAAGACACTTTCTGCAGGCGAGCAAAAGAAGCTGGCGTCCGCCTATCGGTCGGCACCGACGCGCACAACATAGAGGGGCTGGGATTCATGAGGATGGGGATTGATGTCGCGCGACGTGGCTGGCTTGAAAAAGCTGACGTGCTGAACACAAAAACAGCGCGGCAGCTACGCAGAATCCTGAAGCGAAATTGACCAAAACTGGACGCTCTAATGAAGACAGGAACAGGGCGAAAAGCGATGCGAAGACACGCACACGCGAGAAAGGAAGGCAAGCCATGCCAAAGGTCCAGCGCATCCGCATTGGAACGTCCGGCTATAACTACGATCATTGGCGCGGTGTCCTTTATCCCGAGGATCTTCCAAAAAAACAGTGGCTTGCGCGCTACGCGGAAGTTTTCGACACCGTCGAGATCAATAACACGTTTTACAATCTGCCATCGAAGGAAACCTTCCTCCGCTGGGCAAGTGAAGCGCCAGAGGGATTCTGTTTTGTCCTCAAGTTCAGTCGGTACAGCACCCATATGAAAAAGCTCAAGGACCCTGATCAGGCCCTCGAGACATTCCTCGACCGGGCACAGTTGCTCGGACACGTGTTAGGCCCGATTCTCGTACAGCTTCCTCCAAACTGGCGCGTCAATGTGGAACGGCTCGATGCCTTCTTGAAAGCAGCGCCCAAGGATTACCGTTGGGCCGTCGAGTTCCGCGATGGAAGCTGGCTATGCGACGCCGTATATGAAACCCTCCGCGAACACAATGCGGCCTTGTGCGTGCACGACATGATCGAAGACCACCCCCGCGTGCGGACCGCGGACTGGGTCTATCTCAGGTTTCATGGAAACAACTATGCTGGCGACTACTCTTACCAGGCTCTTAACGCCGTCGCGCAACGTATCCGTAAGCATGTGGCCGACGGGGTGGAGGTGTTCGCATACTTCAACAATGACGCCGAAGGTTGTGCCGTCAACAACGCACAGGACCTGAAACGCTATCTCGACCTGGTGTGACAACCGAGCTTCACCTGGTCGCCAGAACAGTCCTCGGTTTTCTTCCTGAGCCCGCTCGCCGCTTGATCTCGCTTTGGCTTCTCTCCGAGGGGTGTTATGAACCAAACACGCTCCGAATCGGCTCATCAACGCACCTTCCTCACTGGGGGTCAACAGGCCCGTCTGCTATACTGCAATCCGTTTTCAACAAGAAGGAATCAGATATGAGCGGAGGACCAAACAGGCGGTCGTTTCTGAAGTGGATGGGCGCCGGAATCGCTGCACTCAGTACAGGCGGGAGCATGAAGACCATGGGAAGCAAACAGCCCAACATCATCTTTATCCTGGCGGACGACCTCGGCTACGGAGACGTGGGATGCTACGACCCGGAACACTGCCGCGTGCCCACGCCGCATATTGACCAATTGGCGGCTGAAGGCATCCGCTTCACCGATGCCCACGCCGGCGCGTCCCTATGCACCCCGAGCCGGTACAGCATTCTCACGGGCCGGTACAGCTGGCGGTCCAGCCTCGAGGAGCATGTGGTGCGAACCTACGGCTCTCCCCTTATCGCTCCGGAAAGGTTGACGCTCCCCGAGCTTCTCCAAGAGCAGGGATACTATACGGCATGCGTCGGGAAGTGGCACCTGGGATGGAACTGGCCCCTCCGCCAGGAGGACGGTCAGGTTGAGTATGCTCCGGATGAGGGCTTCATCCAACAGCGATCGGGCACGCCCGTCTTTGATCTCCCTATCAAGGGAGGTCCCATCGCCCACGGTTTCGACGAGTTCTTCGGAGTAGACTTGCCCAACCAACCGCCCTACACCTTTATCCAGAACGACCGGATGACCGTGAATCCAACGGACCGCAAAACCGTCCAAGACCGGGTCCACTGGGGACCCGAGGGCCCCATGGCGCCGGGATGGCGTTTTGACCGCATACAGCCCACCCTCGTAGAAAGGGCAGAGGATTGCATCGACCGTTGCGCGAAACGCCAGAAGCCGTTTTTTCTATATATGCCGCTGACAATTCCCCACGAACCCATCGCGCCATCAGAAGCGTTCCGCGGAAAGAGCGGCATCAGCGATGTGGCCGATCTCATCTTAGAGACCGATGCAGCGGTAGGCCGCATCATGGCGGCCCTCGATGCGCATGGGTTGACGCAAAACACGCTGATTGTGTTCTCCTCCGACAACGGTCATTGCAGCTATACGGGGATCATGCCGTTCCAAAAAGTGGGGCACCGGGTCAGCGGTCCCTTTCGGGGCTACAAATGCAACATCTCCGAGGGCGGACACCGCATCCCGCTGATCGCGCGTTGGCCCGGCGTTGTCGAACCCGGGCGCAGAAGCGACGCCCTCGTCTGTTTGAGTGACTGGATGGCTACCTGCGCGGCGGCGCTGGACGCGCCGATTCCTGAAGACGCCGCAGAAGACAGCGTCAGCCTTCTGCCGCATCTTCGCGGCGAGGTTGCCGGCGTGCGCGAGGATGTGGTGGTCCAGAGTTACTTCGCCGATGTGCTCATGATCCGCCGAGGCCCGTGGAAACTCTCCGTTTGCGCAGGCGACGGCGTTGACCGTCCCTGGTGCACGGAGGAAGGCGTGCCTCACGACATCTCCGACGCCGACGCCTTAGCGCAAGGGCGCCCGCCCATGCAACTCTACAACGTCCAGCAAGATCCCGGTGAGACGCGAAACCTTGTGGCCGGCCATCCTGACGTGGTAGCGGATCTCTTGGCCCGGTTGCGGAGCTATGTCGACCGCGGCCGAAGTACGCCGGGACCCCCGCTGAAGAACGATCAAGAGATCCGGCTTCGGACCGAAGCCTAAGCCGCAGACATGCGCGGTATCGGGTCTCGGAAGGGAGTCGCAGCAGTGAAGGAGTGCCTGGATTGAGGATTGCGTTCATTTTCGAAAGCGCCACACCGGCCGGCATGCACGTTCCAATGCACGCGCACGAAGTGCTCGAGTTCGTCTACTACACCCATGGCCGCGGGACTTCGGAAATCAACGGCGTCGTCCACAACGTGCAGGCTGGAGTGTTTACGATAACGCCCTCGGGTCTTTCCCATAACCAGCGCAACGAAACCGAGGTCGTTTCTATCTGCCTGGGGCTCAATAAAACGCCGCTTGAGGCCTACACCGGGGCATGGCCGGACGTTTCAGGCGACATGGGGCCGGCATGCAGGAAACTGATGTGGGAGACGAATCGCTACGGCGTCGGCCACAACCGGGTATTTGCGGGGTTACTCTTGCAAGTAACGGCCCTGGCCGAACGGGAGGCAAAACAGGCCCGTCCTCTCAGCCGTCAGGACACCCTTCTTGCCCAAGCTGAAGCAGTGGTACGCCAAAGGGCCGGCCGCCTAACCGTTGCCGAACTCTCCTCGGAGCTTTGCGTAAGCCCCAGCCATCTTCGCCACATCTTCTCAGAGTACAGCGACCACGCGCCCAAAGACCTGATCTCCCGTGTCCGCCTCGAGCACGCCATGAATCTTCTCGCAAATCCGAGCCTGAACATTCAGGAGATTGCGTACGCGTGCGGTTTCTCGAGCCCCTATTACTTCAGCCGGTTTTTTAAGAAAGAGATGGGCGCTCCTCCCTCCCAAATCCGCGACCATATCGCCGATTCAGACAAAGATTAGGCCGTTTCGTGTATTTGCTGCCAAGCGCCCCTCCCCTATGATTGACCCTGTTCATTGCAGCGGGTCGCGGTGTTGACGCCGGCACGGGGCCCAGTGTGCCGGGCGTCTATGTTCATCTTGCATCGCTTACTCGGACCACGACGTCCCATCATCAGTAGGTGTTGTGATATCTGAAGGAAAAGCACGTTTCGCGAAAAGACCTCTTCGTGGGAAAGACAAGGTCCGGAAACTACCTGCGCCTATTCGGAAGGCACTTCAGCGCAGAAGAAGCTTCTGGTTCGCTAGACAAGGAAGGAAGGTATGATGAAGAGGAACAACGGATTCACCTTGATTGAGCTTCTGGTGGTGATTGCCATTATCGGCATCCTTGCATCCATCCTGTTGCCGGCGCTGTCGCGGGCACGCGAGGCCGCCCGACGCGCAAGCTGTGCCAACAACCTTAAGCAGTGGGGCATAATATTCAAGATGTACGCCGCCGAAGACCGGAACGGCCTGTTTCCCCCTGGACCCAGCACGGCCGTATGGCGGGACAGAGCTGCCCTGGGAGGGGATACAGAATGGGAGTACTGGCCCCATTTGAAGGGGGTGAACGGCGAGTCCCTCTACCCGGACTACTGGACCGATCCGAATATCGCGATCTGCCCGTCTGACTCCCGGGCCACCATGGAAGGACAGGCGCTGTGGTACACAGCGCGGATGCCCCGTTTCATCAATGACCAGGACTACGCCGCGGAAATCCGCACGGTGTCGGAAGCGGTGACTGCCGCCGGTCAACCCGAAGCGGGCAAGATCTGCTTGAATCTGAAGCTTTCCCACCCTATTTCTTATCTGTACTGGCCCTATGCGGTCAAGAGAACCGTCGAAATCGTCGCTCTTGGAGACGTCAGCTCTTGGTCCCACTTCTGGGATTGCGTGAACCGGAACGGCGTCAATGCAGGCACGCCGCCCGACATGACGCAATTCGGGTGCATCAACTATCGGGGCATCCGGATTCCCGAGTGGAACAGCATTGACATCACAAGCAGTGTATTGGCCGGCGGCTGGTTCTGGTGGCTCGAGGGTTATAATGTTGTCTGGTCGCCGGACGGCATTCCACTGCCCAAGACCATGCACCGGCTGAAGGAAGGGATCGAACGCTTCTTCATCACGGACATCAACAACCCGGCAGCGGGCGCAGCCGCTCAGAGCAGCCTTATCGTGATGCACGACGCCTTTGGAAGCTCCTATTTCCGGAATGCGGGATCGAACCTTTCGCTTATCTTCAACCACATTCCCGGAGGGTCGACCGTCCTCTACATGGACGGTCACGTGAAGTTCGTCCGCTACGGCGAGGCAGCCCCGCTCGAGTGCGGGCCTGTTGAGGAGTGGGGAGCGAACATACTCAGTTACGCGCCGATACTCCTGCCAGTCGCTGGAGGGTACGAATAGCGGCTGTTCGCTGGCCGAAGGGAAGGCGCCCACCTGCGGCGCTTCCCGAGACGGTTCACGGCCTCAGACATGGGCCTTCCGGTGCGAACGCGGTGTTTTGGTGCAAGAAAAGACGTATAGTACGAGTCATGGCGTGTCAAGCAATCCTAGCTGTCGAAAGGAGGAGCCGCAGCACATGCGCGACAAGGTTACCGTAGTGGGCAGCTACAATGTCGGGCTGTTTCTGAAAGGGGACCGCCTTCCCGTTAAAGGGGAAACTGTTATCTGCGACGCCTTTCATGAAGGCGGAGGCGGCAAAGGGTCTAACCAGGCCGTTGCGGCATCCCTGTTCGGAGCCGACACGGCCTTCGTAGGACGCATCGGTGCGGACAAGTACGGTAACGACGCCTTGGCCATGTACGAGCGTCTGGGCATATCGACGGACTACGTGTCCGTCGACGATTCCACCCATTCCGGGATCAGCGTCATCCTTATCGATAAAACAGGCGCTAACTTGATCTCTGTGGCGCCTGGCGCCAATTACCGGCTGAGCACGGAGGACATCGACCGGGCTGCAGAAGCGATGCGCGCGTCGGCGATCGTGGGCTTCCAATTGGAGAACCGGCTGGACACGGTCTCGTACGCCATTCGGCAGGCTCGTGCTCTTGGCGCACGGGTGCTCCTTGATCCCGCGCCCGCTGTTCCGCTTCCAGGCGAACTCCTGGGCCAGCTCGACTACATCAAACCCAACGAGGTAGAGGCCGCCATTCTGACGGGCATCGCCGTCACCGGCCCCGACTCCGCAGTAGATGCAGGCCGTTGGCTTGTAGACCGGGGCGTAGGCACCGCCGTAATCACGTTGGGCGAGGCGGGAGCCATAGTCGTTACAAGCCACGAGGCGCGGCACTATCCTGCTCCGCATATTGACGCTGTAGACACAACCGGCGCCGGCGACATTTTCAGCGGAGCACTTATGGCGGCGCTGGCTAAGGGTGATCCCATCGCGGAGGCGGTTGAGTTTGCCAACCATGCTGCGGCCTTGTCGGGCATGAAGCTGGGGGTCATCGAGTCCATACCACAACTGGCCCAAGTGCGCGCCTTCATGGCGGGATACGAGGGAAAGGCATAATGCAATGCCAAGCATGACCCACAGGGAACGGATGCTCGCGGCGTATCGCAACACCCGGCCGGAGGACGTTCCCATAGGCATCTACACGCGCTACCTGCCCCGGGGTGCTGCCGAACGGGAGGCCCGGGAACTGGGGCTTACTCTTATCGACTTCTATCCGGCCGTGTCGTTGCTGGCCCCGCCCTGGCACACGCACGAAGGCTATGTCTCGGAAGTCCGCGGCGCATCTTTCCGGATCGAACACGCATGGCGCAACGGACTGCCCATCGAGTACAGGACGTACGAAACCCCCGTAGGCAAGATTTCGGAACACATCGAGCGCGACCCTGCTTACGGCAGCGATTGGGTCCGCAAGTACTACATCAGCGAACCGGGCGACTATGACGTCCTTCGCTACATTGTGGAGAACACGGTCTTCTGCAGCCATCATGACGCAGTACGTGCGCGCATAGACGACCTAGGCGATGACGGCGTCCTGCTTGCACGCCTTGACCGCAGCCCGTTTCAGAAGCTTCTGGTAGAGCTGGCGGGGCCGGAACGGTTCCTGATGGACGTAACCATGGGCAGCGCCCCTGCACTGGCGTTGCTAGACGCCATGCGCGAACGTCTGACGGAAGAGGCTGAAATGGCCGTTGCGTCGCCGGCGGCGTTGATCTGGCAACCGGACAACATCTCCGGCGACATGACGAGCCCGAGCTTTTTTGCACAATACTGCCTGCCTTTCTACCAAGAGAATGCGGCCAGATTCAGAGAGGCCGGGAAAGTCTACGTTGTCCACATGGACGGCCGCCTCGGGCCGTTGCGCTCGATGATTGCTGAAAGCGGGATCGACGTTGTCGAGTCCCTGTCCCTCCCCGAGATGGGGGGCGATATGACCCTCGAGGAAGCACAGGACGCATGGCCGCAGCAAGCGATCTTTCCCAACTTTCCGGCTGCCTGGTGCGCGAACAACACCGAATGGATCGAGGAACGGGTGGCCCAGCTGCTCTCCGAACGCCGGAAGGACCGGGCTCTGATGCTGGAAGTCAGCGAGGACATTCCCAAAGAACACTGGCAACGCGTTTGCACGCTCCTTGGACGCTGCGCAGCGAACTCCAGCAAGTCTACACAGGCTCACTAGTGCGGGAATGGAAGCGCAGGAAAGAGTCCGTTACGCATCTCCGTTGGAGGCGCACGGCCGGTGGCGGGCTGCGGAGGAGGTGCTGTATCATTTCTGGTACAGTAGCCCGAGTCGTCGTATGAGCTGAAACCACAAGGTTGTGCGTTCGATGAGCATAGTCAGGAGGAGCGCGCGTGAGAATAGGCAACACCTTTGCAGGCGGCTTAGTGTTGGCGAGCCTTTGGGCTGTCATCGCTTATGCCGACGGAACGCAGCAGACCGAGAGGGCCGTTACCATGCCGACACCACTCATCCATATGACGGATCTATATCAGCCGCCGTGCGATCCGGACGACCACTGGGACCTGGCCACGGTCTACGCCCTGGCAAAGAGTGGCCGGATCCAGTTGTTGGGCGTGGTGCTGGATTACCCGCTGCCTCCTGACGCTTTTGGGACGGCGCCGAGCGGCGCCGGCGAGCCAGCCGTACAAGCTGTGGCGCAGATGAACTACATCACGGGGTTGACTGTCCCTGCCGTTCTTGGGGCGTCGGTTTCCTTCGAGCAAGTCGTAGAAGGGGACAGCAAGCTGACAGTCTCCGACGCTGCGTGCCTTGATTTCGTGGTCGATACGCTCCGCGCGTCCCCGCAACCTGTGGCCATTTCCGTTGTCGGTTCGTGCCGCAATGTCGCGCTCGCTGCGTGGAAAGCGCCTGACGTTTTTCGGGAGAAATGCCGCGGGATTCTGCTGAACGCCGGGACGGCTATGCCGAACCCCGATAAGCCCTTGTACCAGGAATGGAACGTGTCCCTTGACCCCGATGCGTACAGGCATGTTTTCAAGATTCCATGCCCTGTGTATTGGCTGCCGTGCTTCGAAACGCCTGCGCGATTCGAGTCGGCGCGCTACGGCAGTTACTGGAGTTTTAAGCAGGGACAGGTCCTGCCTCATCTGTCGCAGCCAGTCCAGAACTTCCTCCTCTATGCCCTAAACCGCAGCACCGAACAGAGATGGTTAAGCGTCTTGCGAAACAGCGTCGACGAGAACGCTCTCGCCACACAGGGCGGTTTTCTGCGCAATATGTGGTGTACAGCCGGCTTTCTGCACGCGGCAGGGCTGTCTGTAACGCGCAAGGGCGACGTAGTAGAATTGAGCGACCTTCCGCCTCTGGACGCGCTCTATCACTTCGAGCCTATTTCGGTTGATCTCAATGAAAACGGCATCGAGGAATGGAAGAAAGCGCCCGCTGCAAACGGCCGCTTTATCATCGAGGTGAGCGACGCAAAAGCCTACGCCAATTACATGCCTGAAGCCCTGCGGGCTCTTCTGGCAGAACTCTAGGTTCCGCAGTACTGCTGTATAGGGTGATTTGGGGGTCAAGAAAGTGATTTACGTCAAGTCCTCTCTAAAGAACGCTTTTTGAAAAACAAAGCCGAGGTAAAATGCAACGTTTTCAAACGCCTATCCGCTCATATTGCGCGTTTTGCACGCCTTTGAATGCGGGGCAATCCCCAGAAAAAGCGCCGAATAGAAGAAGCAGAGCGCGAAAACTCGTTTGGCACGGGTCTTGATATGAAGCGCAAGAGCCTTGCTGTCGAAACGCACGGGCATCGCTCTGGCTGGCAGGGGCAAAAAGAGGATGGAGGGATTACTGCACGACCATGACAACGGAAAAGCGGGAACTGGAATTTGCCACCCAAGCCGCCTTTCTCTATGATACGCCATCGTTTCAGGCCGAGTTGCAGCAAGATTTGCATCATTACGGCGAAGTCGCCATCCTCGAGACGGTGACCGAGCCGGGCATGGTTGCGCTGGAATTTGGTTCAAACAAGGGCGTAACGACCGTTGCCTTGTCGAGAAGTGTAGGCCCGGCGGGGAAAGTCCACGCTTTCGAGCCGGTGCCCGAGTACCACGCGGCTCTTGTAAAAAACCTCGAGATAAACGCGGCGAACAACGTCCAGGCACATTTGCTTGCCCTGACGGACAGGGAAGGAAGCATCGTTTACTACAAACATGGTGAAGGCAGCGGAATCGTGGCGGCAGAACGTGTCGAGACCATTACCGTGAACACCATTTCCCTGGATGGATTCATGCGGGCGGAGCGTGTCGGGCGGGTGGATTTCATCAACATGGATTGCGAAGGAGCAGAACTCCTTGCGATCGAGGGCGGCGCAGACACGCTGCAAGGAAATGCGCCGCGGATATTCTGCGAGATTCACCATGGCTACCTGGCAAGTCTCGACCAGTCTGTAGAGGACATTGTGGAGCATCTGCGCGGGTTGGGTTATCAGGTAATGCCTCTTCGGATAGAAGCGCTCAATGAAGAAGTTGGTTTAGGTAATTGCACGCATGTCTATGCGGTGAAAAACGAACGTCTGCCGGATATAAGGTCCATCCAACGGCGGTGAAGGAGACGCATCCGCCTGCTGCAGACGGAGTTGCGCCGGCTGTCATGCGCACAGCTCACCGCCAAGCATTACAGACCAGGTGTCAGACAATAGACCCCACAATGCGGAAAGGAGATTGCAATGTCAACTAAGGTAAAAGTCATTTTCCTAGGAAATAAGCCAGGTGAGCCGTCTTGGCCGTACATTGACTATGACGTCAAGAAGAAGCGCGACGAGGTGCTTGCTGCGCTGGGGCGGTACGTGCCCGAGATCGAGTTCTCGGCTGAGATTCTGCGCAACATGGAAGAGGCAGAACAACTTGTTCAGAAGGAAGGCGGCCAGTTCGATGGATATCTGGTGTATATGACCGCGCTGTGGACAAGGGTCGAGCAGGTATTTGCCCGAAAAGTCAGACCCGTGATCATTACAGACGATCTGTACGCGGGCTCAGGCGGCATCTTGCTGACGCATTCCATGATCCAGAAGGAGCATCTGCCCGTCGTTACCATCGCATCGTCTGATCTACGGGACACAT
>CAZBQH010000594.1:0-2019 GCA_964493915.1 uncultured Nitrospiraceae bacterium | reverse complement strand
CCGCGCCAAACGGCAACATGCAAGAACTCGCCGGTACCATAGGGCGGGACCGTAACCGTGTAGCCCCGAGGGGGAATTCCGGGTGCAGCCGCGAAGTAGCCGTTTGCTTGTGAAAGATCGGCTCCCACGGGCGACAGCCCAAGCGGCAAGTCGTTGGGGAGAAACACAACGCCCGGCCGTCCCTCGACGCCGAGCCCCACGTCGCTAGGCAGCCGTGGAAACTGACTCCAAAACTCGTCCGCAAGCAGTTGTTCTTCGAGGAGCCGATTGTTGCGCAGGTCGTCGGTAATGGCCGTGGCGCCCACCTTGATCAGGTAACGGAGATTGGCCGGATTCTGGACGGTGGGCATGTCGATCACATTGCCTTCCAGCAGCGTCCGCAACACGGTGTTCAGCGTAAGGTAGTATTGCCCCGGAGGAAGCTCCGGGCTGGGCGCGAAGGAAAACTCAACCATGTTGGGGGCCCAGTACTCGTCGTCGTTCTCCGGGATCCCGTCGGGGTTGCGCCAGATGCGCGACGTCCTGGTTACTAAGGCTGATCCCGGGCCGATCATAGGGGGCGGTCCGCCTGGGACAAGCGCTGGCGCATACCACGGCAGGCTGCCCCCTCGCACCGGCGCCGGCGCCCATGTGCTGTCGTCGTAGAACCAGCTACCAGCCGGCTGAAGCAGCGGATCCGCGAAGCGGATGGTCATCTGGAAATCCGGGATGGCGAACGCGGAAAAGTAGTTCGGGTTGAAGCGCGGGAAGACTTCCGGCGCCACATGGCTCGCCACGCCAGTGCCCGCAAGCAGCATCTCGGCCTCGACGCGCCGGACGGGCCGGACCATGATCTCGTTGATGCGGATCTTCTCGACGCCCGCCACCGTATACGAGACCTGGCGCCGGTCGACCTCCTCGGGAGACGCAACAAGCGGCACCGGGTTGCCCTGCGGATCACGCCCATACTTGGCCATGGTCCAGAAGGGGTCCTCGAAGGGTTCGCCGGGGACCTGGACCGTCAACAGGGTCCGCTCATGGTTTTCGTCCTGGACGTCCCGGACGTTCGTGGCCATGCGCGCCGCCAGCAATTCCTTGTCGGCGGGCAGATTATAAAAACGAGCCTTTTCTCTTTTATCTACATCATCAAGGTACCAAAGAAAACCCGAAGACGCATTGAAGTTCACGTCGCTCTGCAGCAGACCCAACGCGAAAGCCGCATGAAGATCGATGTACCGGTCGTCATTTACGTTCATGTCGAAGTCCGGCGCGACATACCCGTGGTCGCTGCGCAAGGCGTTCTTGATCTGCTGCGCAGTGGCGTACCGGTAGTCGAGACGCGGCCCGCCGCCGAAGGCGGCGATGCCGATGAGCGGCCGCGGCAACGGCGCCGCCGCCCACACGCCCGTACCCGTGCCGGGAACGTTTTGGTTGAACAGCCCGTAATAGCGGAAGCGCAGGTTCGAATCCTTTGAATGGACCGTGGTGAAATTGCGCATCCGATTGAAGAAGCGGTCCGGCCGGGGGCCGTGGTTTCCCGCGAAGACCTCGTTGAGGACGACCTGCTTGACCAGCTCGGCCGTCCGCAGCACCGTGTCGCCCAGTTCGCCAATCTCGTCGATAACAAGCTCCTGAGGGTCCTTCGGCTTGATGACCTCGATAACGGCGTGCTCGTCTTGGGTAATGCGCAGATTATCGAGGTCGTTGTCGATCCCGTCATTCTCAGCCAGGCGATTGCGGTGGGGGTCGTACTGCTGGAATTCCTGGGGTTCGTCGACGCCCTCGAGAGCGCCCTGCGCCCGCAGGTCCAGGTAGATCGGGCGCAGCGGGTGGTCCGGGTCCTCGGGCACGTAGACGCCCTCGTCGATCAGGCCGTCCCCGTCGTTGTCGATGCCGTCCAGGGCCATCCACAGGGCGTTGCCGTTGTCGTCGACCCGGCCGTAGCCCGGATATATCACATCTTGCGCGTAGTAAAGCGCGTCATCAGGCGTTGTGTCGTTCCACCAGTCCAGGAACATGCCGTCGGGGCCGTACGACCCG
>CAZBQH010000593.1:0-17982 GCA_964493915.1 uncultured Nitrospiraceae bacterium | reverse complement strand
TCGAAAGCAACATCAACTACTACCGCGCGTTGCGGCGTATGGCCGAACTCGAGCGGGTGATTCCGGCCCGCGGCATCCCCGTTCCTGAAGTGTCGGTCGATGGTCCGGACAACGCCTCTCACATCCTCTATTCGGAGACGCCACAATCGCTCGACGCCTTGGCCGACCGTGTGAAAGTGAACATCGAGCGGATCCTATGGAATCCTGAAACGCAGCGATTCGCGAAAAACCTGGATGTCAGTGGGCAGCTCCACGACTACGGCTTCCTTCACTTCAACCTGATGGCCCTCGGGTTTGGCGTGGGCGCACCCGAACAGCGCGAGGCCATCATGTCCTGGCTTAACGGACGCGTCGTTCATGGCGACACCGCGACCGGGGCGGACATTTACCACTGGCGCTTTGCGCCGCGCACGACGACGAAACACAACGAGGACTGGTACTACTGGGCCTGGATCCACGACCGTGGCGTCAATCCAGACAAGACGCCCTACCAGTTCGGCAACCAGATGCAGGACGGCGGGGCTGTCTCATTCACGTCCCTTTTCGATCTCATGGCACGGGTCTCAACGGGTCGCCAAAGTGAAATCGACCTGGCCTTCGAACGCACCCGCGAGATTCAGGCTTGGTTCAACGACGTCAAGGCAGCGGGGGGCGAAGGCCGGGACTTCTATCGGGCCTACTACGAGGGCCATCCTGAACGCGGTCTGCAGCAAAGCCCGACACCCGGCGGGCTCGGACTTGACCGGGAGTTCTTGTCCGACGGCAGCTTGGGCACTGAGTTCGTCTTTCATGCTTTTCTGGGGGTGCGTTGCGAAAAAGACGGAGTATTGACCATTCGGCCTGCCGTGCCGAGTGGCCTCGAGTATGTAGGCGTGGAAAATGTCTGTTTCCGTGGCAACCACCTGCGCATCGAGGCCGGCAAGGACTATGTTTCCCTCGAAGGCAGCCGCATACCTTCGAGCACGGGCCTGACGGCGGCCGTCACGTTCCGCAACGTGCCGCCGGGCGCAGCGGTCACCGTCGACGGCAAACCAGCGGACTCAGCTGCAAAGGACGAAACCGGCGCCGTTACAGTCACCGTTGATCTGCGGCCCGTCCGCATCGAGTTGAGGTGAGTCTTCCCCGGCCCGATACACGCATCAGCGACCGGCGACAGACCGGTCACGAGCTCGCGGGCGCTTTGTCCGTGTTGGAACTGGGGACCAGCCCGCCGCCGCGTACGGTCGCGCCAATCACGATGCTCGCACTGATGATCACAAGATTCTTAATGATATATTGGCCCTCGAGCGTAGGGCTGTACGGGATGTGGGTGAACACTTGGTCCGGGAAGAAAAAGAACGGGGTAATGGTGCCCGCCATTTGCAGCCAAAGCAGTAACAAAGTCGCCCGCACGCAAAGGCCGGTGATCAGCCCGAGCCCAATCAACGTCTCCCAAGCCGCCAAAATCAGAATCGACGCGTTGGCCGGGATGAGCCCAAAGGTCAAAACCTTGATCGTTTCCGTTGCCAGCTCTTGCGCGGGACTCAAGCCTGGAAAGAACTTGAGAACACCGAACCACAAATAGACAACGCCGAGACTGAGACGCAGGAGCAAGATGCCGTAGCGGGCCATCCAGTTGGTCAGCCGTACATCCAACGATGCAAGCGAACGCTGCGATTCTCCCATGGTGCGCTTCCTCGCGTAACGCGGTTGACAGATAGACCCTACGGGGCTCGTGGGGTTCTTTCTCGCGACCCAGCCCCAGCCCAATACCCTTAACGCGCCAGCAATCCGCTTTATTCAGAATACTTGCACGACGCCGTCAGGACTGCGGCGCAACCTCCTCAACAAGCCGCATAAGACGCCGGCCATATTCAATGTAAGAGTCGTAGAGTTCCTGGGGATCGGCCTTTTTCTCGCCTGTATGAATAACCGCTGCGAGGTGGGGTTCGATGGAGAGGCCGCCCTCATACCCCTGCGACGCCAGGTCGCGCACTGTGTCCCGGACCCGCCCATCGCCTTCGCCCGGGTAGGTGTACACATCATGGCCGTCTCCCTTCCGGGCATCCTTAATGTGGACGTAAGCAATGTGACGCCGTACGGATTGGTAGAAGGCCCAAGGGTCTTGTCCGTAGGTCACCGGATTCCCCGTGTCGTACACAACCTTGAGGGCTGGACTGCCCACTGCCTCGACAAGGCGATTACAGTTCTCGGCGGACAGCCCGCCCCATCCGCTGCAGTTCTCGTGGACAAGCGTAATCCCGCCCTTCCCGGCCATATCGGCAAGAACTCTCATCCGCGAGACCACTTCCTCGCGCCATTCCACGTCGGAGAGCGGCTTCTCAGGATCATTGGGATAGCTCATGACTCGAATGAACGGCGTCCCGAAACGCCTCATGCGAGGGATGGCCCGGGCCAAGTCGTCGATATCTATTTGCGAGTCGCATCTGATGTTCCGCGCCCAATTCGCGATTGCGCTGCCGAAACACGAGACCTTCAACCCAGCAGAGGCCACCTTCTCATATACCTCTTCAAACTTGGCATCCGATAGAGAGGCGATGTTTTCGCCGTCAACCATGCGCAATTCCATGTAGTCCCAGCCCAAGTCTTTGTGGGCTCGGATCTGCGTATCGATTGACTGCCCCGCCTCATCTGAAATCCCACTGAAAAACATAGCTCGCTCTCCTTCCATCTACATCGCTGCACTCAAGCAACCGGCCAGCCCCCATTTCAACTTCTGACCAATGCCTTCTCGACCTCGTCGCGCTTGTCTTTGCCGACCAAAGTCTCGATAAGGGTCAGAGCGAAGTCCATGGCCGTGCCCGGTCCGCGCGAGGTAAGAATGTTCCCGTCGCGAACCACCGCCTCGCCGGTATAGGTCACGCCGGACGGCTGCATCTTGTCGAGCACCCCGGGATAGCTGGTGGCGCGCTTGCCCTCGAGTATGCCCGCGTTCGCCAGGACCTTGGGGGCTGCGCAGATCGCCCCGGCAAACTTGCCGCCCTCGATCATCCTGCGCAAAAGCGTGTGGATCCGGTTGTCGTTGTCCAGATTGTCTGCGCCTGCGCCGCCGCCTGGCAGCACCACCATGTCGTAATCGCGGGCCAGTGCGTCGTCCAACGTCATATCGGGCATCAACACGACGCCGCGCGAGGCCGTCACGGGCCTGTCGTCCAGTCCGGCTGTGACGACCTCGATGCCCCCTCGGCGCAGCAAATCTATCAATGTGACCGCCTCGAGCTCTTCGCAGCCCTGGGCCAATGGGATGAGCACGCTAGGCATGGCCGTTCTCCTTCGTCCGTCATTCCCCTCCAAATACAACGCTCACGATCGCCGTTTCCAATTCTCCATTTCTTCAAAAAACCGGTCAAACAAGTAACGGCTGTCATGGGGGCCGGGAGACGCTTCTGGATGGTATTGCACGCTGAAGATGGGCAGTTCGTTGTGGCTCAGTCCTTCCACAGATCCGTCGTTCAAGTTGGTATGCGTAATGGTCACCTCGCCGGGATCGAGTGAATCCGCATCTACGGCAAAGCCGTGGTTCTGCGCGCTGATCTCGACACGGCCCGTCGTGTGGTTCATAACGGGCTGGTTGCCGCCCCGGTGGCCGAACTTGAGTTTGTAGGTTGTACCGCCCCAAGCGTGGCCGAGAATCTGATGTCCCAGGCATATCCCGAAAATGGGTTTCTTGCCAAACAGCTCGCGTACGGCGGGATAGATGTAGGGCAACGCAGCCGGATCGCCAGGTCCATTGGATAGGAAAACACCGTCTGGGCCGTAGCTGAGGGCTTCCTCGGCGCCGGCGGTCGCCGGCAACACGGTCACTTGGCAGCCGCCCTTCGCCAACAGTCGCAGGCTGTTGTATTTGACGCCGTAATCGAAAGCGACCACCCGGAACCGTCCCTCAGCGCCAGGATTCCATTCATGCGGCTTCGCTATGCTGACGGCCCTAACATAATCGCTCCCCGCCATGTCGGGCGAGTCCTTCGCCTTTTGCACAAGCCGCTCATGATCATGGTCGGCGGTGCTTAACACGGCTTTCATGGCCCCCTCGGTGCGCAGCATCCGGGTAATCTTGCGCGTGTCAACGCCTTCGATGGCGACGATTCCATATTCCTCGAGGTACTCGGGCAGGCTCTTCTCGGCGCGCCAACTGCTCGGGTTCCGGCAGCACTCCCTCATGATAAAACCCTCGACAAAGGGCCGCCGCGACTCGACATCCTCATGGTTGACGCCGTAGTTCCCGATAAGCGGATAGGTCATGGTGACGATCTGGCCGGCATACGAGGGGTCGGTCAGGATTTCCTGGTATCCGGTCATGCTGGTGTTAAAGACCAACTCGCCGGAGCTCTCGCCTTCAGCGCCGGCGGCGATCCCTTCAAAGACAGTTCCATTCTCGAGTGCGAGTGTGGCTTTCACGGGCAATCAGGCTCCTCTGAAGGTCAGTTAAGCATACCCGAGCGGGACGGAATTCCGCAAATCCCGGGGCCGCCTGCCTTCTCTTGCGATGGGGAAATGAAAGGATTCTATGTCACCCGGAAACGGTTCTGAAACGTTCACTTTTTACCGTAGTTGACTCGCTCGCAGATGGGCGTCAGGATAAAGCCGGGAAGAACCTTACGAATCTGAACAGAAGTACGGGGAATTGGCAGTCATGGTCAGGTCTATCGTTACTGCTGTGGTAGGAATCGCCGTCGGCGCAGTCCTGGGCGCGGTGCTCGTTCAGAAGCAGTACGAGCCGAAGCTCGAGGCCGCAACAGCTAGAGCAAGAGAATTGATGGACAACAATGCAGTGCGCAACGTACAGCATCCAGACCTTCTGCAAGAGAATGAGGAACTCAAGAGCAAACTTGCCATTCTTGAAAAAACCATCGCCAACCGATCCGTCGAGACCGGCTCGACTGGAGAAGACCCCTTAGCAGCCCTCAACGGCGGCGCCCTGGACAACCAGACCATGAACGAAGAGGCCTTCCTCGAAGAAGCCCTGGGCAGCCGTGCCAAACAACGTCCAGCCGTCACCGTAGAGGAAGCCACCTCGAGCTCGCACAACGACGAGAGCGGAGAGGACAACATCACAGCGGAGGAACTTGCGCGCCGCGAGCAGCGCAGGCAGCAAATCGTCGACTTTATGGAACGCCAACGGCAGCGTGGACACGAGTTCATTAACTCGCAAATCCTCCAAACGGCTGACCCTGCGGTTCAGGAACGGTTGGGAATTCTCGGAGAGAACATCGACTACATGATTGACCTGATGCAAGAAATGCGCCGGGTCGAGGATAACCAGGACCGCATCGCGCTGCAGCAGGAATACACGGCTGCGCGGGACAACGTCCGAGTACTGGTCGAACAACAGCAGAATCACATGTTACGTCAACTCGCCGCTGAAAACGGCATTACGGACCCCGCCGCACAAGACGCCCTCATTCATGCATTCAGACGCGTGGAATCAAGCCCCTTCTTCCGCACCCCTACGCTGCTTTGGGGAATCCCGAACGGACCTGCTGATCAGATCAACGCACCGTAGCAGAAGCGCCCGACTCTCTTGTGCCGCTTTGCGCTGCTTCCACGCTTCGGCGGCAACTCATTTATCCTCGCACGCTGCAAGGGACGCTTCGGGGCAAGAACCTTATTGATCCGTTGCCGTCTCGATCACAAGAAATCGAGCGGACTCCGCTGGCACGCCCAACGGCGCCGCGCCGCCTTCGTCAATCTCTCCGAGCAGCTCGACGGCGCCCGTCTCCGGGTTCCAGACGGACGCCCCGCCGGACGTCGTCACAGCGACACGCCCCTCCGCATCGGCTTTGCCTGGATTGGCCAGGAGCAGGATCGTCCGGCCGGATTCATGGCGCTCCAATAAACGGATACTGCCGGGCCCTTCCCATTCGACGCGGGGCGGCACAAGGCGGTTCATCCAATCGACGAGCTGCGGCAAGTCTTTTAGATCCGTCACATGGAGCGTCTGCTCAGGCCGTCCATCGAGCAGAGCGCAGACCTCTTGCGACAATGCTGGGTCATCGCCCTTCTCGGGGTCCTGTGAAGGCAGTCCGCCAACAAATGCCACACGACCCCCGGCATTGAGGAAAGCCCGCACCTTGTCCAGCGAAGCCCTGCTGAGCATCCGCATCTCCGGCAGCACCAGAAAAGCAAACTGTTCGGCTGCCAAGGCGAGCCGATCGGACCGGATATCTGCGCGCGCCAGCATGTCTTCGCCAAGGCACTCGAAATCCCGTTGGCGCTGCAGCAACTCGTGGCAGGTGTCGCGGAACACCTGATCGATTCGCTGGGGCTCGCGATTCGGTTCGAAATAACGAGGGAACATGCCCCCGCTCGCCGGCGTGTAGGACGCCCATACAGATGCCTCTGGCACAAGCACCGCGACGTCCGCGACAGGATCGCCCCTCCGACAAAGCAGCGCCAACCGCCCAACAAAATCGCTGAAGGCTGCGTAATCCTCGGCGGATAGCTGCTCCTGAATCGTATACGTGCTCATATGCGTGACGCCGCCGCTGAACTGCCATGCCGCAATACCGAGCGCCTGGCGCAGGGTCGCGTTTTGCGCGACGGCGTAGCTCTCAGTAAACGTCCCTTCTTTCCCCAGCAGATGCGAGACCGACGACGCCATCTTGCACGAAAAGTCTTCCTCGACAGGCACGATGTTGTGATTCCATCCGCCCATGGTGTGATAGAGCGGCGTGCCGAGCAGATCGACGCCTGGAAGGTCCATGCGCGCCCAGTTTTTCATCATGCTGCCGCTGAACATCACATGGAACAACAGCGACTCCTCGAGCAGCATGTGTCCGCTTGACGCCAGCCCATGCGCGCGGCACCACGACTGGATCTGGCCGAAGTAGTTCTCGGCGGCAAGGTCGCTCTGAACGTCGTAGAAGTCGTAGCGGTATTTCGAGGTCATGGGGCCGATATTGTGGAACAGCGCCGGAAGCACGCCGTGGACGTCATAGCCTTTCTTGCGGCGGAACGCGTCGGGCAGCTCGTCGCACCATTGGATCATCGGCACGCACTCGGGCAGGCCGTAGGTCCAGGTCTCCGCACTGCCGAACTGCGGCTCGTCGGTGAAGAAGGCGTCGACATAGGCCAGTTTCGGCCCCAGCTCTTTCGCGTAACGTTCGTGAGTCAGTTCGATGAACCGGGCCACGGCGTCGCGGTTCAAGATGTTCACGTTGCGGCGCGGAATGTTATGCCGCTTCCAGGTATCGGGTTGCCAGCGTTCATGGACACATACGACCCATTCGCCTGCAGGCGCTGTCCATTCAAAAGGGCCTTTTCGCGCTTGGACGCTAAGGTCCTCCGCTTCTTCGAGGGCGAGCCGGCCGCCCCGTTCAGGCAAGGCATAGCACGCTGCGATCATGCCGTGCTCCGGGGCCACATCGAGGGTCTGACCCTCTTTCGCGTGCAGCGTGCGGCATCCCACCACCTCAACCTGATACTCGCGGTGTCCGTCGAGCACCCGTCCTCCCGCGCTCGCGCTCGGATAGCCCAATTCGTCGTAGAGCCAGATCGTCCGCCCCTGCTCGTGAAGGGCGTCCACCACTTGGCGCAGCCGTTTGAACTGCTCCGGGTCGTTCAAGTAGGTGGGATTGTTCCACTCCTCGCCCCTGATATCCTGTGAGCCAGGCGTCGCACCGGCGTCGATAACGGCTCCGCCTCCACGGCGTCCTGCGAGCCAATCTAAAGCCTGCGGCTCTGTCAACGGCCACGAATGCAGGATGATCATCGGTCGGTATGCAAAAGGCGGTTCCAGAAACGCTCTCCGCAATTGCTCCCTGTTGTTTGGGGAAATGTCTGTCGCGTCCATGCCCGTCTGCCCGGCCTCCTGTGCTGTCGTACGCGCGCCGCAGGCAATCATTGCCGCCAGTAGCGCCCCCACAAACCCTGTTCTTAACATACTCATGTTTTCCTACCTTATTTGCTCGAATCCCCTGGCATCAGGCAGCTTTTCCCATGTCGTTTGGATTCGTCATTTCCTCCGGTCGTCGCGATAGGCCTTGATAACAGCGGGATCCACCGGGTCGTTTGCTTCCTCGAGCAGCTCCGCCATCCGGCTCTCGAATTGCCGGATGCGTTCGGCCTGGTCAGCGTCGGTCGCCAGGTTGCGCATCTGATAGGGGTCCGCCTCATTGTCGTAGAGCAGCCAAGGTCCCCGGTCCAGCAGGCGGGCATAGGTGTAGCGTTTGGTGCGAACCCCGCGCCATTCACGAACCCCGTTGGCAATCCACGGGTTGCCCCCTGGCAGCATCTTCATGAGCAACAGCGCGTCACGCTCTTCCCCGCTCTTGCCTTGCGCGGCATGAGCCAGATTGACGCCGTCCACAGAGCCGGGGCACGGCAGCCCGGCCAGACCCAACAACGTCGGCATGATGTCGATGGGTGCGAGCAGCGCATCCGTGACGGTCCCGGCCGCTACGGCACGCGGATAGCGCAGGATAAAGGGGATGTTGATGGACTCGGCCAGGGGCATCTGCTTCGACGCCATGCCGTGGGAGCCGAGCATGTCGCCGTGGTCCGAAGCAAACACCAGGATCGTATGGTCCGCGATCCCAGCGCGTTCGAGGGCGCCCATGACCCGTCCCATGCACTCGTCAAGGACGCAAGTTGCGGCGTAGTAACCTTGGATCCACTCGCGCAATGCCTCTTCGTTATCCAATGTGGCGCGGTAAGCGCGCCGCCGCTCCGCCAGTTCGCTCGACAGCTCGGAAGAGTCGGTGGCGAGGAGATCTTTGACAATGGCGCGTTCGCTTACGTTCGGCCGCAGCTTGAACGCATCCCGTGGGAATCGCTCCATATAGGCTGGCGGCGCCATATACGGTCCGTGAGGCGGCCCCCAGGACATGAATAAGCAGAAAGGCTCGTCCTTGTGCCGTTCGATGTACGCCTCAGCCAAGTCGGTCTGGGCGATAGGCTCATAACCTTCCAGCGGTATATGCTCCGGCGTATCGCCGCAGTAAAACGAGTCAAAGTAATCATGGGCGCAACTGCGCACAGCCCAGTACTCGAATCCCTGGCGCCGCTCTTTCGGGACAAAGGGGTCGCGCTCCCATTCAAGGTGCCACTTGCCGATGTAGCCCGTGGCATAACCGTTTTCCCGGCACACTGTGGCAATGGTGGGCAGACCATCCTTGACGGCCGTGTCGTTGGCAACGGTCCCGTTGGCCATTGGGTAGCGCCCGGTTAGAAGCATCGCCCGGAACGGCGAACAGACAGGCAACGTGCTTGTGGCGTTTGAAAAACGCACCCCTTCGCTGGCAAGCCGGTCGATATTGGGCGTGATCGCATCCCCATCGCCGTAGCATCCAAGCGATTGCGCTCGGAGCTGGTCCGGGAAGATGAACACGATGTTCGGCTTGTCTGGCCGGGAATCGGCTCCAGCGGCGGCGCTCTTCTCGAAGAGGGCGGCCCCGGCTGCGGCGGCTGAGGTGGCGAGAAACGTCCTTCTGCGCATTGCATCTCCTTTTCCAGCAACGCCCGAAGAGTAAAACGTCCGAGGCTCGAGCTTCTGGACCTTTCCATAGGCTCCAAGACGTTTTCCTGGGCGCCGGAAACATCCTCTGCGGGCGTCCCGTCGCTGTTTTTTTCCGGGTCGCAACAGCTTGGTCAGTCTACTTGCCGGCGCATGGAAGAAACAACGCAAAGGGAAAATGCCTTTGACAAACCATTCCTGTTTATGTATACTATGTATGTGGACAGACATGCAGGCTCGCCCGGGTAGCCGTCCATCCGGCGATGCATCGCTCGATGGAGGGGAGTGTTATGTTTGCGCTTCTGACCGCGCGGCTTGCCCATCTGCTAAAATGGGCCGCGCACGTCGCGGGCGCGAGCCTTCCTATGGTGACGATGTGCTTGGTGCTCGGGCGTCCGCCATCCGCGCGCGGGGCAGGGTTTGACGGTGGCGCCCTGACGTTTATGTCGCGCCTTTGGTATGAGTGGGCGATCCCTGGATTGGTGACTTTGTCCCCTCCGCAGTGAATATAAGGGGCCTCGCATCTGATCAGGACACGATGTGGTTTTTTCTTCCAGCGCCTTGGTACCGCTGGTTCCAGGGCCAAAGCCCACTGTGGAATGGCACATGGACTTTGGAGAGTGCTAGCAGCTTTGAAAACGCGCACGTCGTCAACAGGTCAGCGTCGGCATCGATGCACGGTGAGTCTGCGAAGAACCCCGGGAAACTCCGCGGTGACAAGAAGGGGGTTGTAGGTACGTTTGGAAGAATGAAGGACGATTTGAGAGCCGAAATCGTGGAGAACTACACCATCCACTCGAGCGATGGAGCGACAGTGCCGCTTCCCATCAAGGAGTCCGGGCACGAGCCTATGGGCGGAGTTCTGGGCAGGGATTAGGCATCTCAAGCAAGAGCGAAACGATGAACGTAAAGCAGTTTGGAATTGGAGCGCTGGCTCTGGCAGTCGGTTGGACGTGCTTCGGCCAGCAGACGCGCGTACAAACGCGTCGCGAGCCTGTGCAGCAGGCGACGCCGCAACGCATCCAGCAGGGACGCAACCGCATTCGGGCCTATGACCAAAGCTCCAAGGACGCTGAGAAGTCTAAGGAGCCCCTGGTCCATCCAGGGTATCAGCCCTGGCCGCCTCCGCCGCCCGGCATTCCGTGGGCCACCACGCATTCATGCGCTTCGGCCCCCGGCTCGTCTATACGCCAACAGACGACCGCGACAGCCCCTCCTGGGGCGTTCCCCTATGCGGGGACTTATGGGCGCGTCCTGGTCGCTCCAGAACGCCTCCAATGGAGCAACGGCGCTTACGCGGAAGGCACGCCCCGTTTCGGCGTTGCTTGGGGAAGGACGCAGGCGGGCGGCTCGTGGACGCCCGGTCGGCAACAGCAGCAGGTGCAGGCCTATGCCGGCGCGTGGCAGGCGCCTGACGTGCAATGCCGGCCCCAATACAGGCGCCCGTGTGCGCCTCAACGCCCAATGCAGCCTCAGGTTCAGGAACAACAGGCGCCAAAAGCGCAGAGCGCGCAGCCCCAGCTGATGTCCAGAGGCGCCCAACTGCGCCAGCAACAGCAGCAGCGCAACC
This sequence comes from uncultured Nitrospiraceae bacterium, assembly GCA_964493915.1. Classification (GTDB taxonomy): domain Bacteria; phylum Hydrogenedentota; class Hydrogenedentia; order Hydrogenedentales; family SLHB01; genus CAZBQH01. Next base: position 6,958 of record CAZBQH010000593.1, on the reverse strand, counting down.
TGCAGCGCAGGAGGTAATTGAGGCGGGCGAGTTCTAAGTTGGGGGCGCATAGGTCGGTGATCTACGGGATGGCAATGGGTGTAAAACGCCTATGGAGTCTAACGGGCTTTGGTCGGCGTCTGCCGAGCGCGAGTGGTCTCCCAAGGAGGATGCGGCCTTTTCCGACTCCGTCGCAGGTCCCTTCCTTGTGTGGGGCGATGATGCGCAAGTTCGGCTACAGCTCTTGCTGGCTTGGGGAAAGAGAGCAGGAAGCGCTCATAGGTTTTGCGGTCCGTGTCGTCGCTGGCAAGGATATCACGTCAAGTCCCCCAAGCAATCGTCCTGGTGGCATCACGACGTCGAACTGCACTTTGTTGCACAGTCTACCAGTGCAAACACGCCGGGCGAAGGCCATGTGCTTAAGCTAAGCTATTCAAGAACGTAATACGACACGACGTACGTGTGCTGTAGTTACCATAACAGCTCATGTCTCTATGGAGATGGAGGGTCGTGAGATGTTTATCAAGGCGAAGGGCTGGACGATTTGCGTCGTGGCCCTTGTGCTTGTGGCAGGGCTGGCTGGCCGGAGCCATTTCCTGCGCGCGAGTCGGATTATGCCCCGCTCGATGTTCCAGTCCAGACAACCATGCGTGAATTCTTCAACCGCTCTTGTTCCGACGGCAAGGTTGCATGGGACGTCGTGCACAACGTGATTCACATCTGGCGTACGTATATGCCCACAGGAAAGGAGGAGTATCTCGATACCGTCAAGGTCTCGCTCGACCTGCGGGGGCGTCGCTCCTCGACGCGGGCAAGGCATGGGCCCTGGCCGTCAACCAGAACCGGACTTTCCCTGGGAACGGGGTGGGCGTTATTCACCCGGCTGCCGGTGCGGGCGTGAATATGCGGGGGGTCGGACTACAGCGCCAAGCCTGACGCGTGAAGGCGCTGTGACGCTGAAACTGGACAACATGACGCCCCGGGAGGCCCTTTGCGCCATCCAAGGCGCATCGAAGGAATGGGTGTCCATAGTGTATCACCATTCGACGCATTCCCGGGACCTGGTTATTCTATTCCCCTCGCAGGAAGAGCTGAATGCGTCCCCGAAAATCACGGCCGAGGAGCGGGCCTTTCTCGATGCGGAGGAGAACCTCGACTCCGTGCTCGTCAAGCCGCTGAATGAAGGGAACAGCCGGGTCCAGAAAAGAGCGCCGGACGCCGGCCCTTGTCTCACCTTTCTCTGAGCTGCTTTGTCCTTGTTTAGGCGTCTGGGACTGCGAACGTGGAACATCACGTCCTTCCCTCGAGAATCCCCCCCGAAGGCAGCCTAGAGCAAGGCTGTGCGGCATGTTGCACGAAGAGGCGGAACCTGGTATAAGGGGGAGGTGTAAGATCCGATTGATCGGTTGATTGCCCTTGCTGAGTTGAGAGGAAACGTACCATGCGCCACATGATTTCCACCGCGTGCGTCACAGGCCTTGTGGGCGTTCTGACCATCTCGAACGCCTTCGGAGAAACCAACATGAGCAAAACAGATTCAAATGATGTTGCCCAGGGGATGTTTGGAGAAGGGTGCGTCTCGGCCGCCGACGGACTAGCCCGCGCCGAGGCCCTCGGCCTTGCCGAGTACGAAGGACCGCCGTTGACGGTCGAGTTATGGGCGAAGCTCAACTCGAAGACCAACTTCAACATCATGCTCGCTTATGCGCCCAAGGAATCGCCCCGGCATTGGGAATTCTACACCTATCTGGGCAGCGGCAGTCTCAGCGTCTATCTGCCGGGTCTCGAGCCCGCCGAGATCCAGTCGAACCGCGACATCACCGACGGCCAATGGCATTACCTCGCCTTCGTCTTCGAGCCGGCCCGCATCCGTCTATACGTCGATGGCGAGCAGGTGGCGGACCGCACCGTCTCAATCATACCGGCGAGGGAACAGGCGGCCGGGATGGCCATGCTGAGTTTTGGGCGCCTGGTGTCGTCGCAGACGGGCAACTTGGGGTGCGACGGCGTCATCGACGAGGTACGCGTCTCAAAAGTCGCGCGTGAAATCAACGCCGTGCCACAGGGCCCCTTCGAAACCGATGCCGACACAGTCGGCCTCTGGCATTTCGATGAAGAGCCTGACACCAACACGTACCGGGACGCGTCGCGCCAAGGCAACCATGCGGCGGTGCTTCGCATGCCGAAACGGTCACTCGACGCCATTGACCTCGCCAGTTACGACCCGCAGCCGGGCCCTATGGATACGCCCGCGGTCGAGGTCGACCTGACGCCAGGTGAAGCCGCACATCCCGATGGCCCGCAAGTCGTGATCCTGGACGGGACATGGCAGATGGCCGAGGCCGGTTCTGACCAGGACCGCCTCGCAGGCAATTGGGCCGACGCCGTCCCGGCGGAGGTCCCTGGCAGCGTCCACAGCGCCCTCTTTGCAGCAGGCAAGATCCCCGACCCGCGCATAGGTCTGAACGACGCAATTGCCCGCGAGCAAAGCTTCAAAACTTGGTGGTTCAGGCGCACTTTCCAACGCCCCGACGCGGAGATAGTCCGTTTGGTTTTCGACGGCGTCTCGATACGAGGAACCGTCTGGCTGAACGGCGTACTGCTCGGGTCGCACGAGGGCATGTTCGGCGGGCCGGTCTTCGACGTGAGCGGGATGTTGCGCGAGGAGAATACGCTGGTTGTCAAGATCGATCCGGCGCCGCACACGGAAACAGGCATCCATGGGAACAACCAGGCGTGGCGCCAAACGGTCGTATTTAACAATGTCTGGGGCTGGCACTACTCGAACATCCCCGCCCTGGGGATCTGGCGTTCGGTGCGCGTTGAGGAAGTGCCGCCGGTCGAGGTCAAGAACCCCTTCGTTGCGGCTCGCGACGCCCAGAAGGGCCTGCTCGATATCAGCGTGGCGCTTCACGGTCCGCTCGACGGCTGGTCGGGCACGCTCGTTGGGGATATCGAGCCGGAGAACTTCGAAGGCAAGTCCTACCACTTCGAGTCCCAGGTGATTTCGCGCGGCGCTCTCGAACAGGCCCATCTACGCGTCACCATACCTGATCCCAAACTCTGGTGGCCCAACGACATCGGCGAGCAAAATCTCTATAAGTTGAAGGTTTCGTTCATTCCGGCGGACGGCGGCAAAGCCGACTCCGACACAGCAATCTTCGGCATCCGTACGGTCGAGATGCGCCCGTTGCCCGGCGGTCCCTATGCGAACAAGTTCAACTGGACCTTCGTTATCAACGGACGGCCCATGTTTGTCAAAGGGAACGGCTGGTGCACCATGGACCCGCTCATGGACTTTTCCTACGAGCGTTACGACCGCTTCATTTCCCTTGCCCAAAGCCAGCATATCCAAATGTTCCGCGGCTGGGGCAGCGGCATGCCCGAAACAGACGCCTTCTACGATCTATGCAATCGCAAAGGCATTATGGTGCTCCAGGAATGGCCTACGGCGTGGAACAGCCACCTCGAGCAGCCTTTCGACATGCTCGAAGAAACCGTGCGTCTCAACACGCTCCGCCTGCGCAACAACCCTTCGCTTGTCATGTGGGGCGCCGGCAACGAATCATCCAATCCTTTCGGCACGGCCATCGACATGATGGGCCGCTACAGCGTCGAACTGGACGGCACGCGGCCGTTCCATCGGGGCGAACCCTGGGGCGGCAGCATCCATAACTACGACTGCTACTGGGGGAGGCAACCGCTCGACCGCAACCTGCGGCTGACGGCCGATTTCATCGGCGAGTTCGGCCTCGCGTGCATGCCGGACCTCGAGAGCGTGCTCCGCTATCTTCCTGAGGATGAGAAAGACGTGTGGCCGCCGGCGCCCGACGGCGCCTTGGCCCATCACACGCCCATCTTCAACACCGCCGAGGACATGAGCCGCCTCGAACAGTATTCGAGCTACTTCATGCCGCAAGACTCGCTCGAGCATTTCATCATCGGCTCGCAGCTGTCCCAGGCCACAGGCGTCCGTCATCCTCTCGAGCTGAACAGGACCCGCTGGCCCGAATGCGCCGGCTGCCTCTACTACAAAATGAACGACAACTACCCCGCGGCGTCGTGGTCCTGCGCCGACTGGTACGGCGCTCCCAAGATCGGCCACTACATCTTCCAGGACGCCTTCTCCCCCCTGCATGCCTGCGCCCTCTTTTCGACCCTCAACCCGCAGGGACAGGCCGTGTCGCTCCCAGTTTTTGCGCTGGATGATGCGGATGCGCTCACAGGCGCCGAATGGGAGGTCATTGTCAGCGCGTATGACGCCACACTCGGCGAGGTGAAGCGTCAGACGTACAAGGGCAGCGGCTCGATAGACCGCGTCAGAAAGCTGGGCACATTCGACCTCGGCGCCGAGCAGACGCAAACGACGCCGCTTCTCATTGTGGTCGAACTCCGCAAAAGCGGGATGACAGCCGATCGGACGTTCTATTGGACCAACTATGAAGCCGAACCCGGTTGCTTGATGAGGTTGCCTCGCACAAAACTCTCGATGCACGTCGAAGACGGCAACGCCGCCATAACCAACGACGGCGCCATGCCCGCCGTGGCGGTTCACATCCAGCGGCCCGGGCACGCGGACACCTTTATGGCCAACGACAACTACTTCTGGCTTAACCCGGGCGAGACCGTCACGGTAGGCGTCAATGAACCCGACGGGTTGACCATCGCGGCATGGAATGCAGATAAGGAACAAGGAAGGTAGGATCGCAGAGAGACCCACCCCTTTGCCTATCCTTCTTCGATGGGGGCCATGGGGCAAGGACGCCTTCCTGCCCCATGGCGAACCGCTGCTAGAAGCACCTACGCGACCTGGTAGCGGTACCTGAAACGTCCTTGAGGCGCGGTATCGCCGCTGAGATAGAGGTCCATGATGTCGCCGGGCTTCTGCATATAGTCGACCCATTTAAAATCGAAACGCAGACCTTCATCGGTGCGCGGCAACGCCAGTGCCTCCCTAGGTACGGCCAAGTGCAGCCTGTTCCCCTCGACGCGGAACCGCACCTCGGTCACTTTCTGCCACTCCCATCCGCCGCGGCTCTTCTCGAGCAGGCTCGTCGAACTGTCGACGATGGTGCGGTTAACAATAAACTCGTAGCCCTCCCAACCCGACACCGGGTCGTCGGTCGTGTCCAGAAGCAGCATCATCCAGTGAGGACCGCGGCAATCCGTGATGGGCTCGCGCGTGTATGCGTGGAAATAGAGGAATTGATCGTCGCGCGCGACCTTCATGCGCAGGAATTCGTTGCGGCCTGTCTTATTCGTGTAATGCTTGTCGCATACGCCGGCATGATCGCGCGGATAGGTCTCGCCGAAATGGTCGCGGTACGCAGGTCCGACGTCCTCCCACTGCTTGAAATCGCCGTCGATTTGGATGGTTTTCGGGGCGGAAGCGGTTGGAATCGGCTCACACCCCTTGTACAGGCGGACATTCGAGACAAGCTGGTAGTAGTAATGATCATGATGGTATCCCTTGACCATCTCGATGTCGCGGCTGAATTCCTGGTCGAACTGGTCGACGAAAACAACCGGTTCTTGGGGGTGGCTGTACCGTCCAGCGATCCACTCGTTCCACCCCGTCACCATCACAAAGGGCGGCGTCAGTTCGAAGGCGCGGGACCACTGTTCCTGGCAGTTGTAGCCGTAGTTGACGGCCCCGGCTGTCTTGTCGAGCACTCCGTCGTGGAAACTGCGCCCGCGTGCGTCGCCCCGGCTCATGTTCGTCACCTGGCCGTCGCTCTGGCGCAGGTTTTGCGCAACAGATACGTTAACCTGCTCGGGAACGTCCGGATCGGTCGTGTAGCCGTAATGTTGAGGATAGGCCGCCTCCCAATGCCAAGCATAGGGCGTGTTAATCTGTTCAAATGGCCAGTGCGCCTTGCGCAAGGTGAAGAAGGCCGCCACCTCGGGGCTTGCCTCCTTAGGGTCGCAAACCATCAGAGGCTTGCCCTGCCAATGGAACCATAGCTCGGGATAATGCCCCGGTTTATACAGATCGTTGTACAACTCCTGCGCCGTCTCGCCCGCAAGTGTGTTGCACATAAAGGCAATCTGCGGGGTCCGGCCCCCCTCCTTGCGCACTTGGGCGAAGACCTCGCAGAGTTTCATGTAGACGTCGCGGTAGGTCACCCGGTTGGTCGTGTCAAAAATCAGGGTGTCGACGCCCGCATCGGCAAGAAGATGGGCGTGACGGCGCAGGACCCACGGGTCGGTGTTGAGGTAGTAGCCGTAAAGCGGTTCGCCCCAGAAATGCATCGCCCCTTCAGGCCCCCACGGCGGCGAGGCCGGCGTCTGCATGGCATCGGGGTGCTTCTCAAGAATCTCCATGACATTGTAAACTTTGTCGCCATGGTTGTGTTGGCCGGACCACAGGAAATAGAAAATTCCCACAAACCGGTCTTTGCGGGGCGGCCCAGCCTTGACAGCATCCGGCAGCGGTCTGCCCAGTCCATCGGTTGCCGGCCACGAAACAGGGATGTTGGCTGGCGCTTGTTCCATGGGAGTTCTCCTGCATTTGCCGCCGCCTCGGAGCTTGCGGGATTGCGCGCTCCTTGCGGCGCGACTGCCGTCTCTTGTACTCCTCACGCCTTACCAGATCAAGCCTTCCGCGGGCGGTGCGCGCATAACGAAGCGAGCCGCTGAACGTTTGACCAGCACTGCTCGATGTAAGACGCAAAAGGCCGGCTTGGATTGGGTATGGACTTTTGACAAGAAACGCTACCGCCGGCCGTACGGGAGCCGCCTGCAACATGACCTTCCTCCTTCAGAAACCTCAGCAACACAACACGTGGCTGAGCAGTGCAGGAACCACTACACGCGGATGGCGCTCGCTTCGGAACTCTGCACCTAACTCACGAATTCGAGCACACATGAATCCAGGCCGGCCCGGATTCTAATACTAAGTGCACAGGTTGAGGCTTAAGCCTTTTCCCGTCGGAGCCGTCCGTCGCTCACCCTTGAGCGGCGACGGACGAGCGACAAA
>CAZBQH010000592.1:0-3079 GCA_964493915.1 uncultured Nitrospiraceae bacterium | reverse complement strand
TCTCATAGACCTCGGTGTCTTCCAATGAGGCCACGGTCCGGCGCCGCAGGGCGAGATCACCGAGCGGTGTGGGCTGGAAATCGAGTTCCTCGAAAAAGGGGCGCTTGGGGTGGTTGGTGGTCATAACGGGATCATGGGCAGGGGATTGCGACTGCAGTTTCGGCATCCTCGCCGACATTTAACAAGGATGGCGACGATAATGTCTTCGGGTGGCCGCCAGCAATTTTAGTAAATTAAAGACTATGACACGCTGCGGGCTCGTGGTTTGGTTCGAAAACCGCTAAAAGAGGCCCATGAATCAACAACCCGAGCCTTACGGTTCAACAGTAGTGACCCTGCAGTTCAATGCAGGCGACTCCTCGCCCTTCGGCCACGGGGGATGCCACCTGCGGGTGCCACCCCAGGATGTGGTCAGCGCCTACGGCCTGCGCCCCTACCACAGCGCCACCATGGAGGGGGAATGGAGGATCGGCGAAGCCGTCAGCCAGATCGGCGAAAACCTGGCGCGCAGCGAACACTGCAGCGACAAGATCAAGGACCAGGAGAGGTGGCCCAACGCCCTGTTTGCTTTCGACGGGACCGAGTTCGTGCTCGTCCAACGCCGGACGGCTGTCGCTTATGCTCCGACCCGGCAGCAGGCGATGGACCGCTTGGCGTGGTTCTCCGGGAAGTTCAAATCCGAAGCCGCTCCGGAGACACCGTCGTTTCATATTATCAACACCTCCTACGGCAGCCTCCGTGCCGAGCGGGTCGAGGTGGCTCTGGATTTCGCGCCACAGGAGGGCAACCTCGATCTCTACTACGGGGAAGATTTCGCCCGGTGGCACGGCGAATTTGTCGAGACCCTCGTGGAAAGGCGCTCGGGCCTTTCGCTCTTCGAGGGGCCTCCGGGGACGGGCAAGACGAGCTACCTGCGCATGCTCATGGTCAAGCTGGCCTCCACGCACCGCTTCTACTACCTGCCGCCGACTTCGCTCAGTTCCCTGGTGCAGTCGGAATTCGTGGACTTCTGGGTCGAGGAAATCGAACGGCACGGCCGCGACCGGCGTTTTGTCGTGGTGCTTGAGGACTGCGAGGCCGCTCTGATGACGCGGGGCAACGACAACCGCTCGCAGGTCAGTTCGATCCTCAATATCAGCGACGGCATGTTCGCCGACTTTCTGCGCACGCATGTCGTCTGCACCATCAACTGCCCCTCGGCGGAACTCGATGCGGCCTTGCTGCGTCCGGGGCGCCTCGTCGCGCACCGCTTTTTCGGCAAATTGCCCCGTGGTGTGGCCGAGCAGTTGGCCGTCTACCTCGGACGCAACCTCGAACCGGGCGCGGCGGAATTGTCGCTGGCGGAAGTTTTCGCCGGTCGGCCCTTGCGCGGGGAGAAAGGCCGTGCCGTGGGTTTTCAGGCAAGCCGCTGAACAAACGCCGGCACCACCATGTTTCTTTCGTTCATCGCGGACCTTTGTCTTGCTTCGGTGCGGGGTGCCTTGGTCGCGCTCAATGGCGTGTTCATCGCGAAGTATCTGGGGACTTATCACGCGTGCCCGCCGTCGGTCTGCTGGTGGCTGGCCGCCGCTTGGGGTGCATGGGGTCTGCGGGGCGACTTCAAGCGCGCGGGTCTGCGCGTGCTGGGAAATGTCAAACGCTGAAGCCTATGGGTTACCGCATCACGATCGGCCATATCCCCGAAGACAGCGGCGCCGCGAAGATTCGTGCCGGCTTGGGTGTGGATTCACCGTTCCCCGAGGAAGTGATCTACGTCGACAACCATGATGAGATTTCCAGTCCGGCCGCTGGCACATCTCTTCTCCTGCAGGGGTTGTGGAGCTACGACGCGCCCGATCTCAACCTCGAAGTGTGGAACGAGATCATCAAACTCTTCCTCTACGATGTCGTCGGCGAATGTTGCTGGCTGCCGCCGCAGGAACTTGTGCGCTGTTGGGCCTGCTTCTGCGAGTTGGAGGAGGGGAAGGGGGCGACGGTGCTCTCATGCACCGATGACGGCGAGTTCGAGAACCCCGGCGGAAAATGGGACGGACACTTCTACGTGTGGGTGCAGGAACAACAAACGAAGGAACCGTTCTTCAAAGACAAACTGATGGTGGTCCAAGCGGTCGAGGCGCCGGAAGAGTGGAAGTCCCGTTTCGGTTGGTGACGGTGCAACCTTCCCGGCGTCTTATACGTCGAAGTTGTATCCGAGCTTCTCTTTGATCGCCGCGTAGAACTTCGGGGTCAGGGCCGCCAAATCGGTGCCCCGTCCCAGCACGCAAATGGCGTCGGATTCCCCGGTGCGATCCCAAATCTGCGGGTCTTCGCCGGTCTCTTCCCCGTCCCATCCTTCCCAATGGCCGACCGCATCGGATTAAAGAATCCCGAGATCCGTTTCCGAACCAAGCTGCAAAGTGGTGACTTCTTCCCCGGAACCTCCGGGCAGGGGGCCGTTGTAAACGATGAAGTAATACTTGTAGTCCATAGATGCTTATAAGGGCCGCATTGCGGTGCGAATGAAAGGTAAATTTGGGCTTTCAGTTATCAGGCCCAACAAGCAAAAGGAACGCGTACGAATGAAGAGCTTGTCCCGCCTGGTCTGCCTCCTGTGGCTGTCGTTGTCGGTTCTGTCGGCGCAGCCTCCGAGCACGGTCCCTGATCTTTTGGCCGAAGCCGACGCCATGTATTGGTTTGCCCAGGCCGAGGGTGGCGACATGAAGATGCTCGGGCAGGGCCTTGAAGCCTTGGACCGTGCCGATGCACTCTTGGCGGTGGCTCCGGCGGATGCCGAGCGTGACAAACTGATGGCCGCCAGCGCGGCCCTTCGCACCGAGTTGACCGAGCAGATGATCATGGCGCACGACACGGTCAACGGAACACTCCCGCTGTTCCGCTATTTCCTATTCCGCGACAGCGTGAGCGAATGGGTCGATGATCCGATGGTGATCACCGCCGTCCGGGGTGCGCGCGGTGTCGCGGCGACGGCAAGCACTCACTGGAAACCGTATCCCCAACTCGATGTGGTCTACGGATCGCAGGGGCGCGACCGCTCCGGTGAAGGGCACGGCATGGTCGCTTCGCCTACGCAGGAAAACGA
>CAZBQH010000591.1:0-12829 GCA_964493915.1 uncultured Nitrospiraceae bacterium | reverse complement strand
TGCGGCGAGTCCGGAGATAAGCCAACTGGCTTGCTGCTCGCCGCCTCTCCAGCCGCGTTGTTCATCGATGTGCAGCACGTTCATTGTGCAGACGCAGAGTTTCCCTGTAAACGTTAAGCGTTCGAGCGGCAAAGGTCTCGACGGTGAAATCCCGTACTACGCGCGCCCGTGCCGCCCGGCCCATTGCCGCGCGTCGGTCCGGATCTTCAGCGAGTTGGCCTATTCTTTGGGCAAGGGGCTCGACCGTCCCCGCCGGCACAACATAACCCTCGACTCCGTCCGTAACGATCTCGGTCAGACCGCCGTAGTCAGAAGCGACGACGGGTTTTTCCGCCGCCATGCTCTCCTTCAAACTGAACGAAGAGGTATCGCAGTCGATGGAGGGCATGACGCTGACGTCAAAGGCTTGCGTGCAAGCAGACATGTCTTCCCGATATCCGGCGAAGGTCGTGATCGAGGCAATGCCTAAGTCGCGGGCAAGTTGCTCGAGTTCTTGGCGTAGAGCACCCTCGCCCAGAATAAGGACGCGCAACGCCGGCAAGCCGGCGTGAAGCAGCGCAACGGCGCGCAACAAGTACTGATGGCCTTTCGCCGGCGCCAGGCGCGCAGCGATGCCGCACACGACATGGGCGTCATTATAGCCCAAAGCGGACCGTATCTGCGCGCGAGTTGCCGGATCGGGCCGGTACAGATTCGCATCGACGCCATTATGGATGGTCTGCATACGTGCCGGGTCGAAAACGGGGCTTCGGGCGAGTTCGGTGCGAACGGTCTCGCAGACGACGATCTGGTAGTCCGTCCAGCCTTTGTTCAGGAGCCGGTTCGGCCAGGAGTCACTTACCCTATAGGTATTGTGCCGGGTCCGCACGACCGCCGCCGGGCTTCCCAGCAGGTAGTTTGCGAAGCCGAAGGCCCAGTGGTCTTGTGAAGCGCTTACATGGACAATGTCGGGTCGCTCGGCAGCGATGAGACGCCGGGCCGCCAGGATGTCGCTGTACCACGGCTTGACGTGAAGACCGCTACGGAAGTGGAAGCCGTCGTGCACGGTGCAGCCCGACTGGCGCGCCCTGCTGGAAAGGATGCTTTGGGGACGGCATGCTACGGACACCTGATGTCCGATGGCAGTGAACTTTGCGGCGAGAACCGCTACATAACGAACTTGGCCGCCGCCTCGTTGATGCGGGTCCGCAAGCAGGATCCTGAGGGGCCTCTCGTTCACGTCAGATCGACAACCTTCTCCATCTGGAGTTCAGGCAGGTGTTCAATGTAGATTCCTTTGAAGGCCGACATGTCGAGGTGGCTTGCAAAGAGCACGAGGTTGTTGCGGTAACCGAAGCGGATCTTGCTGCCGGCCTCGAAGAAATAGGCGACTACGGGATATGGATTCGGGGAGAATCGTTTCCATGCCGCGAGAGCCGGGTACACGATGCTTTCCTGGCCATTGATCCATGCTTTGAAATGCATGTTTGCCGGCGCCAGATCGATTCCGCACTTCATGCCTTGAGAAAGGAGGAAATTCTCAGGAATGCCCGGCACTTCGGAGGAGGTGCGGATAGGGTCGAAAACCAGCTCCGATCCAAGGCGGATGACGAAGAAAAGGCGCTTGGGATAGGTCCAGCATGGCCTGTCCAAGCGGAAGGGCGAGCAATCGGCGGCATCAGCGACTTCGCGGGGCAGGTTGAACCGTGCGCACAACCAAATGTTGCGCGTCTCGGTCATGTCGCCTGGACACGGCTTGCCTGGAAACGCGCCTTGAGCCAGGGTCCGCCGCCCTGCCTCGAGGGCGCGCGTGGTGCAGACCCAGTCTAGAATCTGCCGCTCGACCGGGCGGCCAGGGAACCGCACGGATTCGACCCTGAATTGTCCCTGTCTTCGAATGCCTATGTCGACACGCTGGCCGGGGCGGCCGCGCAGCAGAATTCCTTCATTCACTTCTTGACCCTCAGTGCCAAAGATCTCGGCGCGTTTCCGGCGCGCAGCAGCGGGAGACCGGCGCACCGCTTCGATGATGCGCGCCTCTTTGGGTTCGAGCGTGAGAGTCATCTCGCTGTCTTTGCGGAAGAGGCCCTCGTGCGGGCCGAGATAGTTGAGTTCTCGAGGATAGATCTCGCGGCAGACGTAGTCCCAGTCGTGGGTGAGACGGAGGTGAAGGTGAATGGTCTGGCTGTCGTAACTCGTATTGAAGAGGAATACCGTTGCACCATGGGCCGAGACGTAGCTGTAGCCGTCCACTGTGCCCAGGCCGGGTTCATCAAGAATCTCTTCCACTTCCTTCAGATCGTTGACGTGTTCCTCCTCCCATTTGAGCCATTTTTGGGCGAAAGCGCGATCTTCCGCATTTATGTCGGGCGGCATAGGATGAAACCGGTGGCGCAAACCCGTAGCGATGCCGGAGATCAAACTGTACCGCCACCCGGCGCTGTCGTGGTAGAGATGCCATGGATAGAACTCGGCTCCGGGATAAGGGGCGTTGACGCAGGCCTCCGGCGCCAGACCGACGGAGTTCCACAAGAAGGTCTTGGGCAGCAGAAAATCGTGGGACCGGCGGAAATAAAGGCGGTTCATATCGCCGAACAGCCTTCCCACGTGGATGTCCGGAAGGGGAAGGGGATGGTCGTCTACAAGGAAGGACGTTGTGTCGAACAGATGCGCCATACCCGCGCCGTAGCAACTGTAGGAACCTGCCCCGCTGACATGACCAAAGTTCTCTTTCAGAGACGCCACGACGTCAGCCATTCCTTGGAAAGCCTTGTGAAGCAACTCCGGCGCCTCCCCTTCGGCGTTTTCGGCCTGCATGTTGGGGCTGCGGTACGGCACGATGGGTGCGCCGCTCACCTCGACGTCTTTGAAGCCGTGGCGTTCCATCACCGTGAGGTAGTGCTCGACGAGGAACTCGCGAAATCGATCGAAGGCGAAAAAGGCGCCCGAATCTGTGAAACCGGCGCCTGAAGACGGGGCGGCGGAGGACCATCGCAAGGATTCCGCTTTGTCACGCGACCAAACCAGGCCCGGGCTGATTCCCTGGGTATCCAGCCGTTTCTTTACGATCTCCGCCAAGGGATAAGAATCCATCGCGTCAAGCATGCGCGGGATCAGAACGTGTTTGGCGCCGATCCATGCGCATTCATCTATCACTTCGAGGTCGCTTGGTCCCTCCTCGCCTTTTTCCATTCCTTTCATTTCGATGTAGGGCAACTCGCGAGCTGGCGTGCCGCGCACAAGATACTCTCTGAACCACTGCTGCTCGCCCGCATCGAGCTCGGCGCCCGATTCATGAAAGGGATTTGCTCGAAGCCGTCCTGCGAGCTGATAGACGCCGATGTTCCCAGTGAGCGTACGGAAGCTGCGCCCCGGCTCGAGCAGGGCGCCGGGATGATAGTCAAGCCGGAAGGAACTCCCCTCGAGGTGCACAAAATAGCCTGGGAAATCCGCACAGAAAAAGAGGCCGCCTTTATCCGTCCGAGTAAAAATGACGGGGAAGTACATTCCTCCATCGTGAGCGAACATTTGGAAGGCGCTGCCCACATGATGATGCATCAGTGAGACACGCCGAAGGGTGATCGCCCGCTTGATGTTGTGAAGGACCACGCTTTTCTGCACATAGTGGTCGCCCCGATGCAACAAGTACACAATGTCTGCGTCAAACTCGTCGTACGACGCGCCGGCCGTGAGCGTCGCGAGATCCGCTGAGCCGCCCGCATCGAGGTTGCGGAACTGAGCCTGGGCACTGTAGACAGCACGTCCATCAAGGACTGCCTCGAACGGGCTGAAGTCGATTTGGTAAGTTTCTCCGGAAATCTTATTAACGAGTCGAGCGCCTTCCTGGTACTTTTGCATGTTCACCCGGATCTCGAGAAACCCGTTGCCCAAGACGCCAACCTGATTCTCGATGCGGGAGTAGCTCGCGGCCCGGCGAGCCGGGGAGTTCGCGAGATCGAGATGGGGATGAAGTTCCGCAACGCGACTTTTCATGGCCCGGTCCTCCCGGATTATTCTAAGCTTCTATTGGCGAAAAGGCAACCCCTTTCTGTAAGGTATTATAACAAAAACACTTACGCAATAACACCGTCCTGGATGCACCAGCCGGCCGCCGCGACGTCGCCGCCTTACGCTTATTCGGTAAAGACTTCAGCAGAAGGACTGTCCTGTGTTGGATGGCGCGGCTCTGCCCCGGAGTCTTGATCTTTTTGAGACCCGTCTCCGTTTTCAGAATGGGACTCGAGGAGTTTCTCAATCTGCTCGTTTCGGGCATCCAGCCGGTTCATGGCGGCATCCAGTTCTGCATCCAACAACTCGAAGTCTTCGTCGTGCTTCATGGCGATCCTGTTCTTCTTCGCCATTGCTCTATTCCTTCCTCATTCAGTGCGTCGCGGTTCGATTCAAGCCTTTCTCGCCAAGCTCAGCTGCGATGCGCATGGTTGCCTGTTTGTATTTCTTAGCCGCGGCAGAGTCATGTTTCCTGCCCTCGTATATCACGATGTACTTCTGAACCTCATACAGCAGATAAAACAGGTTGCGGACATGGGCCTCGGGCGACGTCTCGCGGCGTTGGCCGTAGCCGTCCCAGAAGGCTGGAGTGGAGATGCCGCAGTAGTCCAATACCGCGAACTCGATTTCCGGGTCGCCCCACAGGGCCCGGTCCCAGTCGATGATTCCGGACACATTGCCGGCGTTGTCTACGAGGATGTTCTGCCCCCAGACGTCCATGTGCAACAGGCTGGCCGGCGTCTTGCGGTCGAAGCAGGCCAGATGGTTGTCAAGCAAGCGCAGCATCATGGCGTGCTCACTGGCGCTGTAGTGGCCCGTTGCAAGGACATCTTTGAGAAGTGCTTGCCACATCGCAACAAAGGCGTCCAGCCAACCGGACCGGGCAGGCAGGGGTTTGTGTTCGCCGAGATATCCGTACTCAGACGCATGGAGGGCGTGGGCTTGAGCGAGGTATGCGCCTACCTGCTCGAGGACCATATTCTCGTCAAAAAACGGGGCAAGGGACATGGGCATGCCCGGCAAGCGCTCCATTAAAAGAAAATCACGGCCGATTACCCTGTGCGTATCATCAAAGGCGATGACCTTCGCCACGGGTATGCCGGTTTTCGCCCGGAGCAGGGCATGGAGACCCGGTTCCTGGCGCATCATGCCGCGTTCGTAGAAGAGAAAGACGGACTCGGGTGTCGGTGCAATGCGCAACACCAGGGCTCGACTGTCCGCCTGGATGAAGAATGACTCATTGAAATGGCCTGCAGGCGTTTTCTCGAGCTTGACGGCGCCGGCCTTGCACGGAACGTGAGCCGCAACGCAGGCCTTTATAAGGTCTATGGGGAGTGTTGTTAAGCTCATGGTTTCCAAACCGCGGGAAACAATCCCTCTCAATCCTGAAATAAGCCGCTGATGAAGTACCTGACGAGGTTCGGTCTGTCGTGGCAATTTTCGGCGACGAATCTCTGTATGCGGTTTATTTTACAGGCTGGCATGCGGTTGAGCAAAGCCTTGGAGCAATCTGGGGACGCATCTACTGGAACGAAGGTGCCGGTCTTGCAGAGTGGGACCTATCGAGGTCTAACGCTCGATAATCTTGTGGGATCGACCGAGATTGCCCGCGTTTCAGCGGGCCTCGCGACTTGCCAAAATCTCTGCCCATAGGGTAGACTTTTTCAGGGAAAGTGCGTGGCAATTGAGGCATGTATCGGGATCAATTAAGGGGAAGCGTTGTTATATCGCGTTTGCGTTACGGACGATAATGAGGAGTGCGCCTCTGTCCTATGCGAGGGCCTGAGGTTGCATCAATACGATGCAGTCGCCGCGCATTCCGGGAAGGAAACGCTCGAGATCTGTCAACGGGGCGGAGTGGACTTGGTCCTTTTGGACGTTTGCCTGCCGGACATGAGCGGCTATGACGTTTGCCGGGCACTGAAAGAAAACCCGAAGACCCGCGATGTTATTGTGGTGTTTGTTACGGTCAAGGGAACTGCCGAGGACATCACCAAGGGATACAGCCTGGGTGCGACGGACTACATCACGAAACCTTACAACCTTCCCATGGTTATGGTCCGGGTCGATGCGGCGCTGCGGAAGCGATTCCTGCAAGAGCGCTTGGACGGGACCGGTTGCATCGAGGATCCGGCCTACACGGACCACTTGACGGGGCTGCGCAACCGCAGATATCTGACGGAGCGCCTTCAGGAGGAGGTCGAGGAGGCTCACCGTTACAACTTGCCGGTCTCGTGCGCCGTTTTCGACCTGGACGAGGTCCGTGCTCTTGATCCGGAGTTGGGACCTGCCTCGCTCGACGACTTGCTTATCGAGATAGCGATGGTGTTGCGCAGTCATTCCCGTACCTTTGACATTCTCACGCGCTATGACGGCACGGTGTTTGCCGCTGTCTTGCCCCACACGCCGCTCGATCAAGCGGTGGGTTATGCGTCGAAGATCCAGCAGGAGATTGACGCGACGACCTTTTCCGATCCGAGCTTTCCAACGCAAGTAAAGCTGAGCGTTGGGATTGTCGCCTGCCGGAACGGCAGCGCGCGGGGAGCGGAGTACGTTCTCGGGGAAGCGATGCACGGCTTGCTCCAGGCTAAGAGCGTCCGGGGGGACCGGTTTGTGGCGCGGAACCTGAATGAAGGTTAGCCCGCTCTGTGCTCCGTGTTCCCAGGATCTGCATGTTGTGTTTCAAGACGAGCTAAGGCCTTTTTCCCAATATCTTTCCGGTAATGGGCCCCGTCGAAATGTATGCTCTCGACGCCGGCATAGGCCGCTTTGACGGCGTCGGGGATCGTGGGGCCCAACGCAGTAACGTCCAGCACGCGGCCGCCTTTGGTGGCAAGCCGGTCCCCAGAGATCTGGGTACCTGCGTGGAACACAAGGGCGCCTTGTCGCTCTGCTTCCTCAATTCCTGTAATGGGTTTTCCCTTGGCGTAAGGCCCTGGATAGCCGCCGGAAGCCATGACAACGGTGACGCAGGCCCTGTGGTCCCATTCGAGGGCAATTGTGTCGAGACGTCCCTTGCAACAGGCCTCGAGGACGGGCACAAGGTCTGTCTTGAGGCGGGGCAAAACGACCTGAACCTCCGGATCGCCGAAGCGGCAGTTGAACTCGACGACCTTCGGCCCGTCATCGGTGATCATCAGGCCGGCATAGAGAACGCCGGCGTAGCGGATTCCCTGTCGCGCCAAGCCCTGGATGCAAGGCGTCAGAATCCGTTCCTGGATTTCCGCAAGCATCGCATCTGTGACCACCGGTGCGGGAGAGTAGGCGCCCATGCCGCCCGTATTCGGCCCGGCGTCCTTGTCGTAAACGGGCTTATGGTCTTGGCTGGGGACCATTGGCAGCACTGTCTCGCCGTCGGTGAAGGCAAGGATAGACGCCTCTTCACCTTCGAGGCGCTCTTCGACAATGACCGAAGAACCTGCGGCGCCGAACACACGTTCGACCATCATCGAGCGGATAGCCTCGACAGCCTGCTCCCTGTTCTGGGCGACCGTCACGCCCTTGCCGGCGGCTAAGCCGTCCGCCTTTACGACAAGAGGCGCGTCCGCCTCTCTTACATATGCGATAGCGTCGCCGGGGCGGTTGAACTCCTGGTATGCGGCAGTCGGAATACCTTGATTTGCCATGATTTGTTTCGCAAAGGACTTGCTGGCTTCGAGGCGGGCAGCCGCGCGGTGCGGACCAAACGCCACGAGACCCGCCTCATCGAAGCCGTCCACGATCCCATGGGCGAGGGGGTCTTCCGGACCCACAATCGTAAGGCCGACTGCGTGGTCTTTCGCAAAACGGATCAGGGCGTCGAAGTCGGTCGCCTGGATCGGTACACATTCGCCATAGCGGGCCATGCCGGGATTGCCCGGCGCGCAGTAGATCTTTTCCGCGAGGGGGCTTTGGGCTGTTTTCCAGGCGAGGGCGTGTTCCCGGCCGCCGCTGCCCACGATCAAGACGTTCACGGTCTATTCCTCTCGAGGTTCCGCACTGCGCAGATAGTCGGCGATAGCCTGGTCGTAATGGGCAGTACATTCAAAGGCCTCCTGAGCGAGGCGGAAACGTGTTGTGAAGGTGAGCCCGCCGTCGTGGGCGCGCATTTCATGGATGATTGTGGTGTAGCGCTCAGGATTGACAACCACTGTAACGTAACGGAAGTTCTTCGCGGCAGACCGGATCATGGTGGCGCCGCCGATGTCGACCATTGCAAGCACCTCGTCGAGGGTGGCGCCAGGCTGGGCCAGAACCGTGTTTACGGGGTGTAGATTGACAGCGACCAAGTCGATCCATTTGTAGTCCGCGGCCTGAAGTTGCTCAACATGCAGCTTGTTGTCGCGCACGCCCAACAGACCCGCGTGGACCTTGGCATGGAGGGACTTGACGCGGCCGTCCATCATCTCCTGGACGCCGGTGAACTCCGAAATGCTGACGACTTCGACGCCTTCATTGCGCAGTACTTGAAGGGTCCCCGCCGTGCTGATGATCTCGACGTCAAATTCCCGCAGCACGCGGGCGAACTCGACAAGCCCCGTCTTGTCGTGACAGCTTAATATGGCTCGTTGAACTCTCGTCATCGGCCCCTGTCCTTTCTGTCGTCAATCGGAACAGCTCTATCGCCCATGAATGCATGTAACCACACACGGGACCGGGACGGGAATCTTGTCACACTCGAACGTTTCATTGCAACGCCTTTCGGGTGTGGGACTGGGGCAAGATTGTGCAGAATCCTCCCGAACCGCAACGAATCCCGTCAAGTCGGACGGAAATGGGTACCTGCCGGTTGCTTGGTTCAGTGGTTCGCCGGTGGTTGGGATGCTCCCGCGTGCTGTGCCGGGCCAGTCTGCGTGAGGGGTCCAAGGATGGGGCTTGTGTTAGCGGAAACCTTGTGCTAGAGTAACCTTGCGTTTGGGAGAAAATGGAAGCATGTGCCGAGAGAAAGGTCAAATGATGCGTAAGTTGACAATTATTTTGCTCGCCACAATCGTGATTGTTGCCGCGGGCTGCGGCCCCGGAGGTCTCGTCTCATCTAACGACACTGTCGAGAGCGGGGTGCGGTCGAGCGTGAGTGAAAGCAGCACGGGGCAAACCAGCACGGCCCGAGGTAGCACTTCAGGGACCGGTGCCACCGGCACGACCACAAGCCGTTCGAGCAGCACAAGCGGTACGACAGGTACAACAAGCCGCTCGACAACAGGTGGCACGGCAGGTACGACAAGCGGGGGCTTTGGCTTCTCCCTTTAGCCTCTCATTTCCTACTCTGTCACATCGCATGATGAAAAGCGCCTGGAAAGGCGCTTTTCGTTTGCCTGAAGAAGCAGTTTATCCTGTCCCGCCGGCCAGCGACATATACATGCCAAGGTAGCGTCCGAAGGCGTGTTTGTGTTCTGAGATCTTGATGGGCGGTTTTGACCCATATGAGACGAATTCGACGTGGCCGTCCAGGTACAAGACATTGGCTCCGCCGGGGATGTGATTGAAGCGGAGCGAGCCGCCGGAATGCGTATCCATCACGTCAAAGACGAACTTATACACGTTCTCCTCAGTTCCCCATGCGTCGACCATGACGGGGACGATGCTTGCGGCCCGCTGAGAACGAGCGGGATTGTTGATGTCTGTTACGGAGAAGCGCTCGACGCCCTCGCGCAGACGGTAGTAGCGCGGCGGGAGCCGGCTCCCGTCGTCGTCTACGACGTACCAGTCGCTGGTGCGTGGTTCTTCCCACCCGTTATATCCGTACGGGAATCCCCGGGCCTCGTCTGCATCGGTGATATGCTCCGGCGCAATGTCGGCGGCCCCGTTGCCAGGGAGTACGCGCAGCCAGAAATCGCAGCCGTAAGGGGCCAATTCGTTTGGAAAGAAGAGCAGAGGCGGCGCGGGGACCGGCGTGAAAAGCCTGCTCATCACCAGAATGCCGCCGTTCAAACGCGCGTGGATAACGTCTGCAAGCTGGGAAGAGGTATAGGCGGCATAACCGAAATACACATAAGAAACGGGCATTGAGAGAAGGGCATTCAAGCAATGGCGCGCCGCGGCCCGCGTTGGATGAGCGCTTACAGTCTTCGCGACGGAAGCGATCTTTTCTTCATAGCTGCTCTGGATGCCGTAGGATTGACCCCACGAATCGCTGCGCGAGTCCGAAGGACAGATAGCGATTCCCAGATCGGTCAGGTAGTCCGGGTAGAGAAGGGCCTGTTCGGGGCTCATACTGAAGAAGTTAACTACGAATTGACCGGGGAAACCGTTCTCATGGGCAATGCCTGGGGCGTACATGGTGAGAGGAGGCCACTCGCCCCCGTTTTCGTCGGCATACATTCGGAAGATGGCGCCCCATTGGCGGAGATTGTTTTGACATGCGCTGCGTCGTGCTGCCTCGCGGGCACGAGACAACGCAGGAAGCAAGAGACCCGCCAAGATGCCGATGATAGCGATGACGGCGAGCAACTCAAGGAGCGTCATTCCCTTTTTCATCGATACTCGAGCCCTCCCCGGTTGTCTGTTGAGGCGGTTAGATGCGGCTCCGACCGATGTCGGAGATGGCGATGCGGAGTTGGTCGCAGTCGCGAAACCGCTCTTTCGGTTCTTTCGCCAGCGTTCGCATGATGATGTCGCCGAGATCGTGCGGGCATTTAGGATTGACCGTGCTGGGATGCTCCGGCATGAAACGCAGGTGGCACGTGTAAAGGTGTTGGAGATTGTCCACCTCGAAGGGTACTCGTCCTGCGAACATAAGATACATGGTTACGCCCAATGAGTAGATGTCGCTCTGAGGGCCGGCGCCTTCTTTCTTGATCAGTTCGGGCGCTATGTACATGGGTGTGACGAGGTCCTTGATGCCCGAACTCAAGAAGGAAAAGATACGCGCCCTGCAGAGCGAATAGTCGGTAAGTTTCACGATTCCCTTGCGGGTAAACAAAACGTTGCCAGGTTTCAGGTCGTGGTGCAGAAAGCCTCGTTCGTGGATGTACTGCAGCCCATTGCAGACTTGGGCACAAATCACGAGGCGCTCGCGCAGGTTCCAGGGGCGGTTGGCCATGTACCACTTAAGATCTGGACCGTCCACATACTCCTCGACGAGGCAGATTCCCTCCTTGCCGTCGATATAGTCATAGATCTTTGTGATGTTCTGGTGATCAAATCTGCGGAAAGCCTTAACACTTTTTGCCAAGTCCCGAATATGCATCCGGTTGGCAAAATAGTTGGCATAGAACAATTTGAGCGCGACTACTTGACCACTTTTCGTGTCGATGCCCCGGTACACAGCGCCGCTTCCGCCATGGCCTAGCACTTTGTCGACTTTGTAGTGGTAGATACTGGTTTTGTCTGGGGTGACCGATCGCGTCTCCATGGCCTTACCTCAAGAGATTCCGATGGGCTGGGCAAGCCCTTAACTAGTCAACATCGAGTTCCAGCTTGGACGCATCTGCCCACAAGCCGTCAAGATCGTAGAATTCCCGCGCTTCCACGCGAAAAGCGTGGAACACAACCGCCCCATAGTCTAGCACAACCCATCCGCTTCGTGCGTTGCCCTCGACGTGGAGCGGCCGCCTCCCAAAGGCTTTCATGCCGTCGATGACGGCATTCATGACGGCTTTAAGATGGGGCTCGCTCGATACGCTGCAGATAACCAGCGAGTCCGCCACGAGGGTCAGACCCCGTACGTCGTAACCACAAATATCCAACGCCTTGCGTTCTGCTGCCAAGGCGCCCATGCGCTTCGCATCTACTATGAAATCCTCTTCGTGTTGTTGGATCTTGCTGACGGGTTTTGCCAAATCGGCGTGCGGCTCCTTTCCTATTCAGGGCTTTGCCAGTTCCTTTTGCAGTATGTCGTTGGCAAGTTTCGGGTTGGCCTTCTTTTGCGTCACTTTCATTACCTGGCCTACGAGGAAACCAAGGGCGCTTTTCTTGCCATTGCGGAAGTCGGCAGCAGGGCCCGGGTTCGCCTTGACGACCTCGCGGACTATCTCTTCGAGCTGACTCTCGTCGCTGATCTGCACCAGTCCCTTTTTCTCGACCAAGTCCTCGGGGGAAGCTCCCGTCCGAAACATCTCGATAAGGAGTTCCTTAGCGATTTTCCCACTGATGGCGCCCTTTTCAATAAGACCGATCATGGCCGCTAACTGTTCGGGAACAACTTTGCACTCGCCGATATCGATCTTTGCCTGCGTCAACAATGCCTGGAGGTCGCCCATAATCCAATTTGCAGCTTGTCTGGCCAAAGCGCCGGCCCTAACGACGGCCTCGAAATAGTCTGCCATAGATCGTGAAGCGGTCAGTACGCCGGCATTGTAAGGCGACAGCCCGTACGCTCCGATGAAGCGTTCATACCGCAGGCGCGGCAATTCCGGAAGCGACTTGCGGACACGCTCCTCCCATTCTTCATCAACAGCCAACGGCGGCAAGTCGGGCTCGGGAAAGTAGCGGTAATCATGAGCAGACTCTTTTGAACGCTGCGGCACAGTGACGCCCCGGTCCGCGTCCCATCCCCGTGTTTCCTGGACGACGGCGCCGCCGTGGCGCAGGACGTCTTTCTGCCGGGCAATCTCGTAATCGATGGCCTTCTGGACGCCGCTGAAAGAGGCTACGTTCTTGACCTCGGTCTTGACGCCGTAGCCGTGCATACCCTCCGGGCGGAGGCTGACGTTGGCCTCGGCGCGCAACGACCCCTCCTCCATGTTGCAATCGCTTATGCGGAGGTATTGCAACAGCTGCTTCAGCGAAGTGAGATAGGCATAGGCTTCGTCAGCAGAGCGGATATCCGGCTCAGAGACGATCTCAAGGAGCGGCACGCCCGAGCGGTTAAAGTCCACGCCGCTGACGCCGCCGCCGATGGTGTGGATATTGCGCGCCGTGT
>CAZBQH010000590.1:0-4304 GCA_964493915.1 uncultured Nitrospiraceae bacterium | reverse complement strand
ACGCAGTGGCTGCCCGGCGAGCCCACGCCCGATCCGAATGTTGTGGACTGGAACATGTGGCTGGGCCCGGCGCCGTGGCGCTTGTACAACAGCCAGTATGTCCTGGGCGACTGGCGAGGCTACTACGATTTCGACTCGGGCGCCCGCTTGCTTGACTGGGGCGCGCACACCGTGGACCTTTGCCAGTGGGCGAACCAGGCGGACGGCACGATGCCCGTCGCTTACGAGCCGACCCCGAGGAACATCATCGCGCGCTATGCCAACGGCGTGAAGCTGATCATTGACTTTCTGGAAACGCCTTTTGGCAAACGTCCGGGCTGGATTGAACATCTCGGAACGTGTCCCGTGCGTTTCGAGGGCGACGACGGCTGGGTCGAGGTGGGCGACAACGGCGGGATCGAGGTCTATCCAGCGTCGCTCCGAGCGGAACTTGCCGCTCTGCCCGAGAACGAATCCGGCCTCGACGTCAAGGCGCACTCGCGCGATTTCCTGGACTGCGTCAAGTCGCGCCTGCCCACTGCAGCCGGCGCCGACGTCATGCGGCGGTCGCACATCGCATGCCACGCGGTGGCGTTGTCCTTGATGCTGAATCGCAAGCTTGAGCTCGACCC
The DNA here is from genome assembly GCA_964493915.1 of uncultured Nitrospiraceae bacterium. GTDB lineage: Bacteria > Hydrogenedentota > Hydrogenedentia > Hydrogenedentales > SLHB01 > CAZBQH01. The sequence continues at coordinate 3,693 of CAZBQH010000590.1, read as the reverse complement.
GGAAACGGAGACTTTCGTGAACGACGCCGAGGCCAACAGGCTGCGCACGCGCCCCGCCCGCGATTGGACGGCGTAGGACCTCGTGGAGCCTCGAAATCGTATTCTTTGACGTGCGGCAGGGGTCTTGCCGGAACCCAGAATGAGCTGTAACGTCTTACGGTTGCGCGGCCGAGTTCTGGAAGGGACGAATCAGGGCGGAAAACCGCACGGTTTATCGTTCGAGCTCTTTGTCCGTTTCCATCACCTGGAATCCGAGTAGGGTCGCCACATCCTTGATTTCCCGTCTGAGGTCGCCAAGAGTTGCTGCCCTGTGGATTCCATATTCATCGGGTGACTGATGGTTTTGCACGGCTTCTATGTTGTCTACTCGAGCAATGACTTTCGTTCTGCATGCGATGTCATCTAGATGGTCGTAGAGCGCATGCCCGTCGACGGTTTCACCTGTGAAAAGCAATATCTGCTTGTGAAGGAGATCAACCGTCCAGAAAGTGACCGGTTCCCCTGCGGGCCAGTAGACCTGCAGTGCGGTAGAAGAACCCGGGCTTTGAGTGTCTCTAACGGGGCTTTCTGCATGACTCTTGATGACATACGGAACTCTTCGGTCATCCCCGTAAGGATTAACAGGCGCACCGCAATGAAAGAGGATTGCTGCGGAGTTGTGACGGTCTAGAGTGAGGTCGCCAAGCATGCTGGGCTTGCCCGTCATGAAGTATCCCAGAAGCTCGGTAACCATTATGTCCATGTGGTCCTGACAAGTGGCCTGTATTCCCCTCGTTTTGAAGCCGCATTCAAAACCCAATCCGGGATGCATGATGTCTTCGACCTTCCCGCTCCCAGTAACCGACCTCATATGAGTTGATATGGCGTTGCACTGATGCTTCTCCCTCAAAGCATCAAAGGCAAGGTAGGCTCTTGCTGCTTTTATGATCTCTGATTGTGCCGACAATACCCCCTCGGCGCCCTCGATCCATTCCTTTGAGATCTGCTCCGCCTTGTCTTTATCCGTTTCGCTGTATGCCGCATAAAACTCCTCAGGCTTTGCCCTGACGATTTCCGTTCCCAGGGTCTCTTTCAGGAGCCGCGTGTAGCGTTCATTATGGTCTTCCGGCCAATGTCGTTGGTTGTCCGAACCATGGTAATTGTCGATGGAAAAATAACGTTCTGGAGACAGTTGAAGTATCCTGGACTGCTTCAGCTTGTGCAAGGCCCCAATCAGTTTGATCTTATACACCAGGTCTTCAAACATCTCTCCAGCAGAGCGAGTGAGATGTCCACGATCTATCTCGGCAGTTAGGATTCGGCCGTTTTCATAGACCGGATTTCCCTCCCATACGCTTTGAGGTTCTTCTCCCGTGGCATACAGTTTGTAGGGCGTGTGCAAGGACGCAAAAAGGTTGTATACCGTTATCGTCGGGAGTCCCGTAAAGGCCATTCTGTATTCACCGTGTATGTCGCCAATGATAAGTACGCCGTCTAAAGACTTACGTGACGTTTCCAGTTCCTTGTATATTCTCTCGACGGTCACGTCCGGTTTTGTCAGGTCTCTCGCGATGAGTTCTATTTCACTGCATGAAGCTTTGATGTCCTCCAAGAGCTTATCATTGGTTGTAAAACTGTCCGCTTCCAAGAGGTTTGTCCCGCCCCCGAGATATCTACCGTCATCCGTAAAGATCGTATAGATCTCCGCCTTTCCGTTTTCCATGGCCGCATTTCCACACAGTGCATTGAATACGTACAAGAACATGATGGGTCCTTTCATGATTCCTACTCCCTCCAGGACTGTCCCAAACACCCGAATATCCAGAACATCATCAGGACTGACGAAGAGCGCGCAACGGCCGTTCCGTCATTCTGACTGCAATAATTGTTGTGACAGCAGCCCTGAGTTAATCAGAAACCGGGTTTTGAATCAAACATCAGGAATCGGGAGGGCGGACCGTTCGCATCTCAAGTGGAAGGCGCAACAGGTCAACAAAGTGGGACGTGTGTGATGGTCCCGTTTTTCAATCCGGGGCAAAGGTTCCGTTCACGCTGTCATAGGCGCGGCGCATCCCGCCAAGCCGAGGGATGCGCTTGGCGGACAACCAGATCGCCGCGATATGGGCGCGCAAACCAGATTGCCTTCTCCTATGTTTGCTGCTACTCTTCCGGAACACGCGTGGTGTCTTTAAGATGCGATGCAGGAGGAGCGATGCGACGGTTCTGGTTGATTGGCGCGTTTGCACTGGCTTTTGTGGGAGTACTGGACGCTCAGGGATTCGACGGCCTGCTCGATGCCCGGATCAGAGCGATGCCCGACCCTGTTCTGCGCTACGAATACCATCCCTGGGTGCGACGCCCCCTCGAGTACATTGGGTTCTCCTTCAGTGGCCCTGAAGACGAGCTGAAGGAGATGCGCGCGCTGGGCGCGAACATGGCGGGGACGGGCGAAATGTGGATGCCTGCGGATGAGCCCGATGCGCCGTTCGGTGCAGGCGTCAGGCCGGTTGCTAACGCGGGCGTCCTGTCGCAGAGCTTTGCAGTCGGCGCGGGTTTCGATGCCGTCGCGGTGCATCTGCCTACCATGCAGTCGACGGACAGCGGTTGCTCTTGGGCTTTGTTCCGGGAAGAGGAGGGGGCCGAGCCGGGGCAGGTTGCGCGAGGTTCCTGGTCAAACGTGGGGGATAATGCATGGGCCGAGGCGCGTTTCGACGCGCTGAGTCCGGGGCGATACCGTTTCAAACTGTCCGAGCCCGTGGGGACCTCGATTGGCTGGTGGGCCCAAGCGGGCGACCCGTATGGTGCGGGTCAGGCGTATGCAGCGGGCGCGCCTATGGCCGGATACGACTTCGAGCTGCGCTTGCATCAGGAGGGTGCGTGGGCGGACGTTATACCCGACGCCGAACCTCACGAGGCTGTCCCGCTGGGTCCATCGCCTTACCAACTGCTTGAGAGACTCGGCTTGTTTACAAGCTCCCAGATCGGCAACTGGAACAATCCCGGTTTCAACTATTACCCCGAGTGGTTTTTCGAGAAGTACCCGCACGCCCGGCAGATTGACCAGTTTGGCGAACCGATTATGGGCGGGGGCATGTTTGGCCGCGAAGTGGCCACCCCGAATATCGAGACGGACGTCATCGTGAACGGCACGGCGCGTTTTCTGCGCTCGAGGGCCGAAGCATTCAGCGATGCCCCCTCTTTGCTGTTTTATGTGTTAGGCGGCGAGGAGCTTTATGCGACCTATCTGACGCCGGCGCGGTGGACCGATTACAGCGAAAACGCCGTGCTTCATTTCCAGGCCTGGTTGGCTGACCGCCGGTATCAAGACATTGCCGCGCTCAACGAGACTTGGAGCGCCGGCTACCGTGCTTTCGAGGAAGTTGAGCCACCGCAAACGCCTTCAACCCGCCCCGCCTGGCTCGATTGGCTGGACTTCCGCTTCAGTTCCATGGGCGAACGCATCGGGTGGATGTACCAGGTGATGCGGGACGCCGACCCGAGCCGTCCCTTATTCAGCTGCAACCACGGCACGCTGTACCATGGGACGGCCTATGCACAGATGGGCGCGCGCATCGAGTATTATGCCTCCCAGTCGGACGGCTTTGAGACGGGGCAGATCATGATCGACACCGACCCCGACTACTACAACCTGCTTTACACAGAAAGCATTATCGGGCAGGGCAAACCGTATGCCCCCGTCCGTCTCGCCTATAA
>CAZBQH010000589.1:0-4266 GCA_964493915.1 uncultured Nitrospiraceae bacterium | reverse complement strand
CCGCCCTATTCCTTCACCTACGGCGGCAAACCGTGGGCAGCGCTCCGCCGCGACTGGGAAGCTAATCGTGAATCGGGCGACCTCGATGCGGACCGTGTCCAGTACTCCGTCACCTGGCGCGACCCCGCAACAGGTCTCGAATTGCGCTGCGAGGCGGCGGCCTACCGTGATTTCCCGACGGTCGAGTGGACGCTCTACTTTCACAATGCAGGGGATGCCGATACACCCCTTATCGAGGACATCCAGGCGCTCGACACGCGGCTTGTACGCTCGTCGCAGGGGGAGTTCATCCTGCATCATTACACGGGCAGCCCCTATACGCCCACGGACTACCAGCCCTTCGACACGCCCCTGCCGCCGGGCGCGTCAAAACGCATCACGACCTCCGGCGGGCGCCCTACCAACAGCGATCTGCCCTACTTCAACATCGAATGGGCCGGGCGCGGGGTCATTGCCGCTATCGGCTGGCCCGGGCAATGGGCCGCAACGTTTACTCGCGATGCAGCGGGCGGTTTGCGCCTTACAGGCGGCCAGGAGCTTACCCATTTCACGCTCCACCCGGGCGAAGAAGTGCGGAGCCCGTTGGTCGTTGTCCAGTTCTACCAAGGCAGCGCCGTCCGGGGACAGAACTTGTGGCGACGCTGGATGATCGCCCACAATGTGCCGCGCCCAAGCGGCAAACTGCCCCCGCTGCCCTTGCTGGCGGGGTGCAGCTCGCACCAGTTCGGCGAGATGATCCATGCCGACGAGGCCAGCCAGTTTCTCTTCATCGACCGCTACCTCGAAGAAGGGTTGGAGATCGATTACTGGTGGATGGATGCAGGCTGGTATTTCAACAAGACCGGTTGGCCCAACACCGGCACCTGGGAAGTCGACACCGGGCGGTTTCCGCGAGGCTTGCGCGCTATCACAGACCACGCCCATGAGCGCGGCGTGAAATCCATCGTCTGGTTCGAGCCCGAGCGTGTGACGCCGGGCACGTGGCTTTATGAGACGCACCCTGAATGGCTTCTCGGGCGCGACGGCGAACAGAAACTGCTCGACCTGGGCAACCCGGAGGCGCGCCAGTGGCTGACGGACCACGTGGACGGCCTGCTTGTCAGCCAAGGCATCGATTTATACCGGCAAGACTTCAACATGGACCCCCTCGAGTACTGGCGGAACCACGACGCGCCCGACCGCCAAGGCATTACTGAGATTCGCCATGTCGTCGGCTATCTCGCCTACTGGGACGAGTTGCGGCGGCGCCATCCGGACATGCTTATCGATACGTGCGCTTCGGGCGGCCGTCGAAACGACATCGAGACCCTGCGCCGCGCCGTGCCCCTTCTTCGGAGCGACTTTATTCTTGACCCGCTTGCCCAGCAACTCCATACCTACGGCATCGCCTCGTGGATCCCCTTTTTCGGCACGGCAATCAAGAGCACGGACCCCTATGTATTCCGCAGCCAGATGTGCCCAACAGGGATTGCTGCCTACGATGTGCGCGACCGCAACCTTGATTATGACGCGTTGCGCAAACTGGTCGGGCAATGGCGGCAGATTGCGCCGAACTGGTTTGGCGACTACTACCCGTTGACGTCGTATCACACCACCGAGGATGTGTGGATGGCATGGCAGTTTGATCGTCCCGAGACGGGTCAGGGAATGGTCCAAGTATTCCGGCGCGCTCGCAGTCCCTATGAGAAAGCGCGGTTCAAGCTGCATGGGCTCGACGCATCCGCCCGGTACCGGACGACGAACCTCGACCATCCTGACGCCGTCAGCGAGACGAGCGGTGAAGAGCTCATGGCCGTCGGCCTGCCTGTCGACATGCCGCAAGGTCCAAGCGCAGCCGTGTTTGTGTACAGCCGGCTCGACGGGTAATTCGAGGTACAGAGCCGCTCCTCGAACCCATCCGTGTTAGCCCGCGTTGCAACGGTATCCCCTTTGTAAATCCCTGCCCGAGGTGCACGTCCTCTGACCAATTGGCAAGACCCATTACAACTCCTCGATAGCCAGCTCGTCCAGGACGATAGCGGCTTTGCCGTGAATCGAAAACACGAGGCGATAGTCGTCGAAGTTCAGGGTCTTTGCTCGGATAATGCGCTCCGAAATCGTCCCAGCGCGACGGCCCCACGTGCGGCTGTCGCCCACGTCGGACAGAATGCCGCCCTTCTCTGTGCGCAGGAACAGGGCGAAAGGCATGCTGTGTTCGCCTTCGTCAATCACCCGATAGCGGACGCGAAGCTGGTAGTCGGCGTTGCCCTCGAGAGGAAGCTTGGACGAGTCGGCGTCAAAGACCAATATCCACTCCTGGTCACTGGCTCGCGTATCGGCGAAAAGGGACCGTTTCCCCTCGACGACGCGTTCCGGATCCTCTGTGACCCGCACGATTCCCGCATCGTCTGACAGATTCAGCCACTTCGGCAAAGGTTGCTCGAAATCCACCCGCGCGACGATCCGTTTCGCTTCGGCAGGTGCGTGCAGCTCGTCCATGAGCGGCGCCTCGACACTGGCCGGGTCCTGACCGTCGGGGACAGGGATGCGCTGCTTTACCAAGGCGAGTTCGCGTTCCCACAAGGGGGTCAGTGCGCCAAGATTGGTTTTTGCATGGACGTAGCTGTTCCACAGGTCGTTCTGCGAGAAGGGCGGCGAAGCGCTGATCTGACTCTGCCAGAAATGGAGGTTCGCGCGATTGAAGTGGCGGTCCGCCGTGTCTGCGTAGACCTTCCATGATTCGAGCGATTTCTCTAAGGCTGCGATGGCCTCCTCCGCATAGACGGGATCGCGGAGCACACGATAGCTCTCGAAGGCTATCGCGGCGCGATCCTTCTGAACGTAGTAGTCGGCAAACGCGATATTGACCGCGATCAAGCCCATGATTTCATCGAGTTCGCTGCGGCGCCGGGTCACCGTTTCAATCTCACACTTGACAGCATCGAGGGCTGCCCGGGACTGATCGCGCACCTGGACCAGGGCGCTGACAACGTCCGGCGGGGTTGTCTCATCGCCTTTGACAGGTTGCGGGTTGAAGCCGTTCTCACGGCGCAACGCAATCCAGGCCTTGAGGGCCTCTTCACGCCGGGCCGGGTCTATAATCCGGCTTCGGACCCACTGGCCCAGCTCGAGCACCTGCTCGCCCCAGTTCGGGTTCGGCCAGCACAAGCCCAGGTTCTCAGCGAGATAGCCTTCCGCATTCACCCGCTGAGCATTCTCGAAGATGTAGCTCGACAACGTGGGCATTTCGAGAAACTGAACGAGCATCATGCCGCCTTGCGGGCAGAAATGGTCGGATTGGCTGTGAGTGAGCTTCATCTGCACCGGCATGGCCAGACTCGACGTTTTCATCAACTCGACCAATGGCTTCGCGACAGCCTTGCTGCCGTAGCGTTCCGCGACGGCCTCTTCCCATTTGCCCCCGTCATAGGGTTCCGTCGGATAGACCATGTAACGGGCAAAGGCCAGGCGCGCCAGCCATCGATCGGGGCTGTGGACCGACTGCACGAGCATGCCCCGGCCGTTGTGGTTGGCGTAAAAGTCCTGAACGACGCCGTGAATGAACTCTGGATTGCCAAAGAAGAGGTAATTGTTGGCCGCGTTGCCCAATGCGGCCATCTCGGCGCCGCCGAGCGCCCGGCTATACTGTCCCACTCGCGGGTCGGCCACCGGATAGAAGAACTGCTCGTACTCGAGGTAGTGAAAGGCCATGGCGGGACCGTCGTAGGCGTCCAGCACCGACTTGGTCTCCTCGGGGTAGGAGCACCAGGTGAAAAACATCAGCCAAGGTTTTGCCGCAGCATCGTTCATGCCCGCAACCACGGCGTCGCGGACAAACTCATAGCAGCCCGGCGGCGTCTCTCCGCCGATGGGGATGAGGCCGCCGAATCCGGGATACGTCCGGAAAAACTCCGCAAGGGTCCAGCGCGTATACGCGCGCGTCAGGGGCGAGTCCACGCCGGACTGTTCAATGCTGTGGGCTTCTGCAAAACCCCTGGGAACCCAGATATTCCAGGTGAGGAAGTAAAAGTCGATCCCATGGTCTTTGCCTGTGGCAATAAGCCAACGGAGCATGTCGCGTTTGGCCGCCAACTCGTCGGCCGTGATCCACGCCGCTTCGGGGTATTTTTGTCCATAGTCGACGAAGAGCGTGAACGGATGCGGGTGGAACCATACAATCGCGTTGTAGCGCAACGCTTCCAGCTCCTCGAGTTGTCGGGTCCACGCTTCTTTGTCGTGGAAGGGGTTGTCCAGGGTGTGGTCTTTGCGCTCGTTGCTTTTGAACAT
>CAZBQH010000588.1:0-1555 GCA_964493915.1 uncultured Nitrospiraceae bacterium | reverse complement strand
AGGAGTCGCGTCAGCTTGTGCCGCTCAACGAGATTCCGCTTCATCTGCAAAAGGCCTTCATCGCGTCCGAAGACCATACGTTCTACGAACACAAGGGGGTTCGGCCGCTGGCGATTGTCAGCGCGGCTCTTGATGTCCTTCAGACGGGGCGGCTCCGGGGCGGCAGCACGATCACCCAGCAATTGGTGCGTAACGTGGAGCCGACGCGCATCGGCCAGGAACGGACGCTGCGGCGCAAGCTCGATGAGGCGTTTGTGGCGTTTCAGGTTGAACGGGAATTCACAAAGGACGAGATTCTCGAGCTTTACCTGAACCAGATTTTCCTCGGCAAGAGCGCCCGGGGCGTCGAGGCGGCCGCCCAGCAGTACTTTGCGAAATCGTGCCGCGACTTGACCCTGGGCGAGTGCGCCATGATCGCGGGGTTGACTCCCGCGCCCAACACCATTCAGCCGTTCCGGAGCATGGAACGGGCCAAGGCGCACCGCGACTGGGTTTTGCGCAGGATGCTTGAGAACAACTTCATCACGAAGGAGGAATGCGACGCAGCGGCGGCTGAGCCGCTGGAAGAGCAAGTCGTTATGCCTGAGGAGCGGCAGAAGCTCGTTGCTGCAGGGAGGGTGGCCTTTGAGCGCAACCGCTTTAAAGCGCCGTATTATGTCGATGCGGTACGCCGGCTATTGCTCGATGAAGGCCTACCCTCCGAGCGCGGCGTCGAAGTCTACGACTGGGATCAGATCGCTCACCAGGGGCTCAAAATCTATACCACGGTAGACATGCGGCTCCAGCGCGTTGCCGAAGAGGTTCTCGAAGAGAAACTCGAGGAGTTGGATGACCGCAAACGCAAAGAGCTTGAACGGCAAGACCGTGGAGACGAATTCGTACCGGTCACGGGGGCCCTTGTCTGCATTGACAACAGGCCGGGGCGCGAGGGCTACGTCCGTGCCTTGGTCGGGGGCCGCAACTATGACGAAGAGAAGTTCAATACCGCCATCCAGGCCTTGCGGCAGCCAGGTTCAAGTGTGAAACCTTTTGTCTGGACGGCCGCCATCGACAACGGCTATAGTCCGTCGAGCATCGAAGTCGACGAGCCGATCGTGCGCGTGGATGCGGCGCGGAACGTATGGCGGCCCAAGAATTTCAGCGGCACGTTTTCAGGCCCGATTACGCTGCGCCGTGCCCTCGAGAAATCGGTCAACATCATATCGATCAAGCTGGTCGAACGGCTGGGCATGCCCTTGGTCCGGGGCTACATAGAGAAGGCCGGGTTCCGCACGCCGATCGGCGACGAATACCGCCGCACCATTGCGCTTGGCGCTCACAGCGCGACCGTCCTCGATCAGTGTGTGGCGTACTCAACTTTTGCTCACCTTGGAGATCGGTACGACGCGGTTTTCGTCACGGAAATCAGAGACCATGAAGGTTTTACACGTTACCACAGCGGCCCGCGAAAGACCCCTCAAGCGATCCCGCGGGACGTGGCCTATGTAATGACCTACTTGCTTGAGGGCGTCGCCCGTTACGGCACGGGCGCCCGATCACGGGACCTGAACCGGCC
>CAZBQH010000587.1:0-3879 GCA_964493915.1 uncultured Nitrospiraceae bacterium | reverse complement strand
CCGGGAGGCCCGGCCGTCGAGGCCGTCGTTGACGCCTTCGGTGAAGACATTCTTACACAAGGCGTCATTGACCGGACGAAACTGGGTGCGCTGGTGTTTGCTGACTCGGAAGCGCGCGCCCGCCTCAATGCAATTGTTCACCCGGCCATTCGGCGCGAGATCGGTCGCCGCTGCAGACGACTTGCGCGAGAAGGGTGCAAAGCTGCTGTGGTGGACGCGGCTTTGATCGCGGAGGATCTCGAGCCGCCTGCATGTTTGGATGGAATCATCCTTGTGCTGACCTCAGACGAGCTTCGGGTGCAGCGTTTGGTCGATCATCGAGGGCTGAGCCCTGTCGATGCGCGCCAACGCATTGCAAGCCAGGAGGATCCTTGCCTGAAGCTTGCGCTTGCACGCTGGGTCATCCACAATGAGGGCAGCTTGGCGGATTTGCATGCCGAGGCCGATGCAATTGGCGAGGAGATCCTGCGAGATGCCGGCTGAAGCCGACGGAGAAAAGAACGCTGCCGCGATTGATGCGTGTCGACTATGAAATGACGGCGACGCGCGGCATTCCTTCGATGCCTAGGGAGGAAGGCTCTATTTGATAAAAAAAGCAATACAGGTGTTCATTGGACTTGGCTTGGGCGCTTTGCTTATCTGGGTCCTTTTCAGGGAGACAAGTTGGACCGAGCTTTCTGTCTCGCTCCGCAAGGCGAGTCCCTTTTGGCTTCTTATGAGCCAGGTGCCCATTTGGGGGAGTTTCTTTGCCCGTGCGCGGCGTTGGAGCTACATCGTTCGGGCAAGTGAACAGGCTTCGTTCCGCAGCGTCTTCAGCAGCACGAGCATCGGCATGATGGTCAACTTTTTGCTGCCGTTGAGGGCGGGCGAGTTTGTGCGGGCCTATTTGCTGGCGCGGTTTGAGCGCTTCCCCTTTTCGAAAGGCATTGCCCTGGCCACGCTGGACCGGGTCGCAGATCTGGCCGGCGTGATTGCCGTGGCGCTTGTCGCTATGGCCGCCCTTCAGGGCGCAGGCGACGTCGCTATTCCGCCCGATGCATTCGGCACCTCCGAGCCGCTCGTCATATCAGAGCGGATCATCCAGATATCTGCAGGCACGGCGAGCGCTTTGCTTGCCGTTATGGTGGCCGCTCTTGTGTTGCTCTACGCAAAGCAAGACTTGGCCGTGCGTCTGGCCGTGCGTGTTGTGGGCACGCTTTCGAAACGGCTTGCTGCGCTGGCTGGCACCATGCTCGGACACTTTGCGCAGGGTCTCCACATTTTTCGCTCGGCCTCGGACATGGCCAAGACCGTGCTGTTTACCCTTGTCACCTGGCTGTGTTTTGTCTTGTCAGTTTTCTGTTTCCTCAAGGCCTTTCATATCGAGTGCCCGTGGTACGCCCTCTTCGTGATCCAAACGTTCGTGGCGCTTGCTGTGAGCCTCCCGGCGGCGCCTGGCTTTATCGGCCAATTTCATTTTGCCGTGGTGGCGTCGCTTCTCCTCGCAGCGCCGAGCGCCAATGCGACAGACGCTAAAGCTTTGGCTATTACAGCCCATCTGCTCAACATGGCGCCGGTGCTGATCGCGGGATTGTTCTGCTGGTTCCTCGAGGACCTGACACTCGGCGACCTGAAGACGGCCAAGCCTGAACCGGGAGCCACATCTCTTAAGGACCGCCCCCGTCTTCGGGAAAAGGCAGCCGCCGTGCGGCGCGAGTAGGTCGGGCTAAGCATTGACCGTGCTTTCGCTGCACGGTACAATCGTCCGATCTTGTCTATTCTGGGGTACGAGCCAAGCAAAACAAATCGCAATGACAGCGCTTTCCAGTCTCAAAAAGGCTTTCCTGAACGTGTTTCCTGAGGCGCCTGAGCCAAGGGCGTGCCGTGCACCGGGTCGCGTCAACCTTATCGGCGAACATGTGGACTACAACGGGTTGCCGGTGCTCCCCATGACCCTGGACCGCGAGATCCGGATTGCGTTCGCGCCGCGGGACGACCACAGGGTCCGGCTCAGGAGCGCGGGCGATCTCTTTCCAGCGTCGGACTTCGTGAATGAACGTGCTCTTCCCTCCTCGCCGCCGGGGTCCTGGGCGAATTACTGCAAGGCGGCCGTCGAGGGTCTGAACACGTACTTCGACGAAGCCGAGCTCAAAGGTATGGACCTACTCGTGGCGGGGGACATTCCGATCGCCGCCGGTCTGAGTTCCTCTTCTGCGCTTGTCGTTGCCTGCGCATTGGCTTATCTCTCCGTCATGGGCAAGCGGCTCGGCGAAGCCGTCAGCCGGGTCGAGCTGGCCTCGCTCCTCTCCGAGGCGGAACAGTATGTCGGCACGCGCGGAGGCGGTATGGATCAGGCTATCATCCTTCTGGGCCAGGAGGGATGTGCAAGCCGTATCGATTTCGCGCCTTTGCGGAGCGAGTCTCTTCCGCTCTTCGAGGGTTATTTGTTTGTTGTGTGCGACTCGTTGGTCAAAGCCGAGAAGACTGGGGACGCGCTCCATCGCTACAACGAGGGGCCGCTTACATGTCGGCTCGTTCGGGCTCTTGTTGAGAAACGCTTGCAGCACGTATACGGCCGTGATCTGGCGTTGCCTAGTCTTGCCGCTCTCTGGCGTGATCCGTTGAGTTTGACTCACAAGGAAGTCGAGCAGCTTTTCAGCGAAACGTTTCCAAACGAGACGATGGGGCTTGCCGAGGCGGCGGGCATCCTGGGCATCGACGGCGAGGTCGTTCAACAACGCTGGTTGAATGGGCTCCGAGAACCTGAGGGCGGCTTCAGACTCCGGGCCCGCGCCCGGCATCAGCTTACGGAGCACAGACGGGTCGAAGCGGCTCGTGAGTGTCTTCTAACAGGCGATGCCGTCGAATTCGGGAACTTGATGAATGCCTCTCACAGGAGCTGCGCCGAGGACTATCTGGTCAGCAGCTCGGAGCTCGATGCATTGGTGAATGCGGCACGGGCCGCCGGCGCAGTCGGGGCGCGATTGACCGGCGCGGGTTTTGGAGGCTCGACGGTGAATCTCGTGCCAGCCGAGCGAGTGGACGTCTTCATCGACGGCGTTGAAGCGGACTACTATTGCAAGCGTTGGATAGGAACGGAAGGACAGAGACCGCGGGAAGCGATTCATGTAGTGCGGTCAAGCCAAGGAGCAGGCTACGGCTGAAGCTTTGAGGGCGTTTTCGGCAGCATCTCGCCCGTACACCGGCTATTCCCAATGAATGCCGCACTTATACGCCGGATTGCCTGTTGCAATTGGTCTTTCTGATTTGTATACTCGATCACCTCTTTGGCATTGCAGAACTCCGGCGGTGATAGAATGTGGAAATACAGCATTGTCAATGAGTTAAGCAGTTTTATCTCTTTGACGTAGCGACGTTTGGCGTGGTATGAATGAAATGGGAAGGAGCTACAATGCAAGAATACTCTGCGACAGTTTAGGCCGTTTTCTTCATGCGCGGCCGGCTCAGAGTGAGCGGATTCTTTCGCCGGTTTCGAAGGCCGGTAAGCCTTTGCTTTCCGACGCACCAAGGTGCTAAGCATGTTTTTGCATTGCCTTGGCGTGCAAAGCCTTGTAATATTATTAATATGAGGATTGCAGGCGAGTGATTCTTCAGGCCATGAGCCCTGGAAGGGAGGCAACGCATGACAAGATACGCTTACAGAGCCATCGATGAGACAGGCGCCGAACAAGCTGGGATCATGGACGCGGACAGCGAGGAACGTGTTCTGAAGGAAATCCATAGGAAGAACCTATACCCCGTTCAGGTCCGCGTAGCCACCCTGAGCGATGAGTGGCTCATACCACGCAGGGAAGTGAAGAGAGACCGTGATGAGGCAGAAGGCCGCAGAAGCGGGCTGCGTCGCCGGCACACGCGCCAGAAGTTTGTGGTTCGGTACAC
>CAZBQH010000586.1:0-12954 GCA_964493915.1 uncultured Nitrospiraceae bacterium | reverse complement strand
TGGCTCTTTCCAGCACCCAAGGTTGTGAGAAGCCCCGCATGATGAGCGTCATGTTCCATATTTCCGGCCTTCTGCCAAGCGCCCGGCGCTCAGGCGCAGTGGATCTCACACGGGCAACCCTCACTTTCCCGGTTGTTTCTCGGCCCCAAAGTAGATCCTTATCCGCTCCCTCAACAAAAACCCAACCGTCCTCACCGCCTACTCCTTGCCTGGCCCCATCAAGGCATGGAAGAGTTCGATCGTCAGCCCCACGTCATACCCGGCATCGTGTGCCCTCTCCGGGTCCACGGCGAGGCCAAGGGCGCCCGCCACTGTCGAGAGTCGGAAGTCGGCGAGGTTCGCGCGCGAGGACATCAAGGCCACCGCCGCCATACCCATCACATCCAGCGGCGGATGGAAGAACCACGAGCCGAAATAGCTATCCTTATTCTTGATGAACCACGCGCGCAGATGCTCAGAATCGAAGGCGGCGTTGTACGCCACGAGATGGAACTTATCACGCCGGTCGTACCGGTCCACGTACTTGCCCAATAAGGCCAGAAACTGCCGGTAGACCTCCTCGGGTGTGGGATAGGCGGCGATCTCGTCGTAGGTCTTGCCGTTGACCGTCAGCGCCTCCGCCGTGACCCCATCGCCGGGAAAAGGCCGGATGTGGAAATCGAAGCGCTCGCACAAGCGCCCGTCAACCTCGATGGCGCCGGCGAGTTGTATCAGCCCGGACTGTGGGCAGGCCAGCCCGGTGGTCTCGACGTCGACGTAAAGGAGCTTGATCGTCACCCTCAGCCCTCAAAACGGTAGCGCCACACCTTTTCCAGCACCTCGGGCGGAAACGTGAGCTGGATGAGCCGCGTGTACGCCCGGCGGACCTTCGTTGTGATCAGCAGAATCAGCCCCAGGCTCTGCAGATAGGACAGGCTGCTGCTGAAATAGACGTAGCTGAACGGCTCCTCCCGCTGCTCCTTGCAGAGCCGCCGGTAAGCCCGGTAGACCTGCTTGACCGGGCCGTCAGCCAGGGCCGCCGCCTTCAGAATGAGCAGGTTTTTGTCGTTCAGATGGGCCACCACTTCGCCCACCACATCCTTGCGCGCCCGATGAAAACTCTCCTCGACTGGCGTCTCGGGCTCTGCCGCCCAATAATACAGGGCCTTGATCGCCACCCGCACGTCCGAGTCGGTGTATTTCACGGTCTGTGCGGCGATCTGCTCCACCACCTCCTCTGCCACCTCGCGCAGGCCGATGCGCGCCCTGTCCAGCAGAATCTGCCGCATCTCGACCGGGGTGTAGGGACGGAAATACACCTGCTCAGGTTGGAGCGTGCTTTGGGTGCTTTCATCCAGGGACGCAGCCCAACGCGGATTGTTCGAGAGCGCCACCGCCATGTAGCGCACGGATGAACGGCTCAAGAAGTAGAGGATCTCGCGATTGCGGTCCTTGTCTGAGAGCAGGTCCACCTCGTCCAGCACCACCACGGTCTTGCCCGGATGGGCTGCAGTAAAGCGCTCGACCAGCTCCGCAAAAGACAGACCCCGGGCATGGGTCCCCACGAAATGGGCGAGCAACTTGTAGCTTGTGTTGTGGATCCGGCAGTTGCCGTAAAGGACGGGCAGGCCGCGCTGGCTAAACACGCGCTCGAGGTGGCGCATGCACAGGGTCTTGCCGCACCCCCGGCTGCCCACGATAAGCAGATGGTTGGGGATGCCGGTCTGTTCGAACCGCAGCAGGCTGTCTATAACCGGTTTCAGCTCGTCGCGCATGAGCGGCCGCTCCGGCACGTAAGAGAAATCGAAAACCTTGGGCTCGACAATCCGCCTGCCTGCTGCCGACACCCTCTTTTCCTGGTCCTTGAGGTACTCCTGGATCTCCATCTACGCATAAACCCCACTTGACGGATAAACCAGGCCGCCAAGCTTTAAAAACCTTTGCCCAGCTTGAGCTTGGTGGCCTCGTCGGCCAGGGCCAGCACTTCGTGGCGCAGGCTTTCGGCGGCAGCCTGATCCGCGCCCTCAGGCCCGATAGGACTCAGGTCGAGGAGTACATCCCAAAGCATACCTGCAAAGTGGGCGTATTCGTTCCTGACCTCCTCTTCAAGCCCTGGGCTCTGCATCGGGCCCGGCGGACTGCCTCGCCGCCGTTCCCCCTCTTTCAGCTCAAGCCAGGCCTTCAAGGTCTGCAGACGCGACAGGGATGCGCGAAGAAGCGCAAGGGCATTCCGTATCTCACTCTCTTTCATGCCATAGCGAAGGCATGGCCTATTAAAAACCTTGCCCTCCGGGCCCGGAAGGTGCCGCGCATCTTTGCTGGTACCCCGCTGCAGAAACCCTTTCGGGCGGTCCTATACCTATGAGAGCAGTTGATACGACCCGCTACAACCTCAAAACGCAAGGAGAACAAATCATGAGTACAGACAGCATGATTCCGTGCCCCCGTTGCGGGACGCCCCACAGCCGCACCGCTTTCCGGTGCCAGAACTGCGGCCAGATCTTCGACGGTGCTGACGGACACTCCGTCCATGTGAGCGTGCACCAGAGCCCAAGCTCAAGGCACAGTTCGAGGCCCGTCAAGGCGGAGCTCGTGCCCGTGCCTTCTCAGAGCATGGTGCCGGCGCAACGAAGCGGCTTCGCAGACAGAAAGGCGGCCGTCGTCACCTTCAGCACCTCAGCAAAGCTCGTGATTGCGCCGACCGACTTCGAGAACCTGCCCGCCTTCACCTTACACCCCGACGCCAGCACCAATGACGCGGCAGGGCTTAGACTGGCTGGTGAAGTCGCCGCGAAGCACGCCCCTGACGCAAAGCTCAGCGTCCTCCTCTTCGGCGACGGAGAACCCACGTCGACCGGGCGGCAACAACCGCGAAGAAGCGGCTGCTCCAGCGTTACCTCACGGGCCGCAAAGTCGACCGGTTCATTGAGACAGTCCAGCGGCCACGACTCAACGTGTCGCCTATACCCATCCAGCCGTCCAAGCGCGACCTCCTCCTGCTCGCGGCCGGCCTTCCCTCGCTCCATTACCACAACCAGGCAACGCACATCGACACCGAGCGCTTGGGCCTGGCTGTCTACCTCGACGTCTCCGGAAGCGTCAACGAGCATTTGCCCCAGATCATCGCCCTGCTCCGCAGGCTTCGCACAGAGCTCAAGACCATCTACCTCTTCAGCAACAAAGTCGTCGAGGCGCCTTTCAAAACGCTGCTCGCCGGCCATATTCAGACCACCTACGGCACGGACTTCGACTACATAGCCGAGCATCTCCTGGCGAACCGCTTCGACAAAGCCGTCATCCTCACCGATGGCTACGCAAGCATGACCGAGGAAGACCAGGAGCAACTGAAAGCCCGCAAGTTCAGGCCGCTTACAGTCCTCTTCGACAGGCGTACGGACAGTCCGGAGTTCGAGTGCCTTGGCGACGTCGTCCAGCTTGACGAAATCACCGTCTAAAAGACGAGGCGAGAGAGTATAGAATACCCCGTGACCTAGGTCATCGACCTGGACGCCGAGTCTTTTGAGGACGTGGCGCGCCTGGCCCGAGAGATCCAATTGGACCCCGACTCGTGGGCAACCGGCTTTGGGCGCGAGACTCATACCACTACGTCCATGCAGTGGATTTGGGCTGCCCTGCAGAAGGCCGCTGTTCTCGAGCTATCTCACAACACTCTGCTGGTATCAGGGCCTTTTGCACAAGGCGAGGCATCCCTCACGGAAGGTGAGTCTTCCCGGCCATCGTTCGGTACGTGAACAGAAAGCCCCACCAAGACAATGGTGCCCGTAGGATTGCCGCTCAGGAAAGGCACCATCTCACTCACCAACTTGAAGCAGGACTTCGAAGCGCTCACCAGGGAAACGAATCCCAACATGACCATCATGCAGCCTCGAGACATCACAGGCTAGATCCCACCGTCGGCAGATGAAGACGCCTTGATTGCCGCCCTCCGACACGAATTCAACGTCGGAACTAGTACAACGCCCCTCTCCCAGATGGATGGTGGCCGTTTCCAGTGTCTTCCGGTGTTCCACGTTAATCCTGCGTGCTTCCTTGGAGTACCGGAACGTCAGCTCCCCAACAGACCATACAAGATGGTGGCTATCGAGAGGTTTTGGCGGAGGCTTGACCGGTGCTCGACTCGTGGGCTCCTCTTTTGGTTTGTCGGCCTCGAGTGAAGGTGGCGTGGATGGTTCTTTGGAAGATACTTGTAACGCGTGTCTGCTCAGCGGCAGTGCGACGGGCTGGGTGAATCCTCTCACGGCGGCGTATTCCGGCAGTGCATAGGCATCAGCGATGCCCCAAGCGCGGACCTTCTCCTCCGCTTCACCGGCGTGCCGACGCGCCAGTTGGGCCCTATTCGCTCTTTCTTCTCGGTCCGCTTGGCGAAACTTGGCCTTGATCCAGCGACGTTGCGCGCGTTGCTTCTGCTCTATGGTGAACACGGGTGCGGCCATCACATTCTCCCAGAACTGAAGTGCATCAATGACACGTCCGGCGCGCTCGATGGCCGCGCCCGCAACATCAGGTGTCGTGTGCCGCACCCAGGAAGACATGTCCTGGACATATAGTCGTTTGAGAAGGTCAGAGACGCGCTTCTGCTGCGAACCATCTGCCGCTGGCAAGAGGTCAGATTGGGCCAGGAGAAGAGTTGCAGTAGCATCAATGGCATCTCCTTCCTCCCTCAGTATCTGTTGCAAAGCCTTCTTCCCCTCCCCGTGAATCAGGCCCCACTTCCCATCCTCCCAAAGGGTAAGGAGTTGCGACCACCTGCCATGACGCACAGCCATTTCAATAACAGATTTTACGGCATCAAGAGCTGATGCGCGGTCGCCGATTTCAAGAGCCAGACTGCAGGCCCGGGCAAGGCCTTTCTCATCATCAACCTGAGCCCAGTAGCGCGCCGCAAGTGAACACTGCTTGGTACGCGTGTAGAACTCCGCAAGAACGGCGGCTTCGTCACTAGTGGCCTTGGACTTTCTACCTGACTCAATCTCAGCAAGTAGGGCACGGGCACTCGCATCCCGGAATTCATCTGTTTGTGTATCTTTCGCGGCGCTCCAATATGAAACCGCTGGCCCCCATTCCTCCGCCCGATAGAAAAGCATCCCGAGACTGGATGGCGAAACGGAAAACCCTAAGTGAGAAAGCCGCTCAGCCGATTGGCTGATGTTTAGCCAAGCGCGTGGCTGCGCGTCAGGGAGCTTCGCGCGCAACAAATCCTCGAAGATACGACGGATCGCAGATCCCCACGCCTGGCTAGGCAAAACCGAATCCTGGAACGCACTGTCCGAGAGCTTCTCCTCAATCATAGTCAGGAGATCCATCCCGGCCTTGGCGGAAGGGCTCTTGGTGAAGAAACTGGATAGCCGGTACTCAAGCCCCGTGCAGACTTCGGGCGTCGTCTTCCCAAGTCTGGTGATGGCCTCATACTCCGACCCTTCCCAGTACGCTGCGAGCGCCTGCTCGTAATCCTCGCAGTCAGCAAAGGTGTCTCCCGCCTTCTTGTACTGCTGCTCATAGAGCAGAGCAAATGCGAGACACTGGCGCGCCTTCAATTGGTCGCCGACATTCTGGTAGGACATTGCCGCGGAACGCAGCATGTAGTAGTCGCGGTTGGAGCGTCCCTCTCGTTCATATCGCGCCGCGACTTCACTGAGGTCCTCCCGATCCGTCGACCAGCTTTCTGCCACTCCTGGTTGCAGCATTCCTATGTTCTCACGCCAGACACCCGAATCATGCCGCACTTGTACAAGAATGGCTTCTTGCGTTTCCGCGTCGGTAGCGAAACGCCACAGCCGGTGCATCCCTTCGATGCTATCGATGACAAAGAGCCGGCGCTTAGGGCGGCTCGCGGCAACATACAACCTGTTCACGGCGTACTCGCGCGGCAGTGCCATTTCCGGGGTATCGGCGTAGCTCTCTGCTCCTTCGAGTGGAGCGAGCAAGTCCGGAAAGCAATCCCGTCCGAAGCCGTACAAGACAACGCGATTGAATTCCAATCCCTTTGCTCGGGTGGCGCTCAAGACGTTCTGCGGGACCCCTGTATCGTCTCGTTGCACAGCAGATGATAAGAACTCATCGTCATCAACGTAGGCGATCTCCTCTCCTTCTTGACAGGGGACTATGATCGTAAGGTCGGTTTCCTTCTTCAGTGCATCCAACACGTTTCCTTTGCCAATCTCGAACCATACTGGCATGGGAGATGCGCTTTCGTATTGCCAAGTAGTCTGTGGCTTCAAATCAGGAATGGCGAACAATACTGAACGCATGGCCTGAATGCTGTTACAAAGCCGAACGACGTTCTTTGTGGAGCGGTAGTTGTAGGAGAGTTCCTGGTAATTTAGGTCCTTGATTCCGGATTGAGAAGCTGGGTCAAGCGAGCGCAGGAACTTCAGCACGAAAGCGGACTTGATAGCATCCCAGCGAAAACCGGTCGGATTAAGGGTCTGGAAGGGGTCACCAGCGAACGCGAACGGGACACGGTTCAGCTCGTGAGGCGTAAGGCGTCGCTCGGAAAACAAGGAAAGTCTGAAGAGTACTTCCAGTTCCAAGCGAGTGAAATCCTGCGCTTCATCACAGAAGATGGCCGGGTATTGCGGTCTGATCCTCTCATCTTCCAGTACTCTCCGTGCAAGGTCTTGGTCATCCCAGTACTCGCCTTCTTCGCACATGGGGCCATACCAGTTTTTCCAGACTCTCTTGTAGATTACCTCAAACGTCTGCTCGCTGACCGTGCGCTCTCTTTCGGGCTGTTCGCAGTATTCCTCGGGATCGAGGTAGCCGTCCGCACTGAGACCTTTAATGTAGCTTCTAACCACATGCCAGGAAACGTCGGCACCGTAGGACTTGACTGCTTTCGGGTCACGCCCAAACTTCTCGTGCCACAGAACCTTAAAGCGAGCGTAGTCAACGTAGCCGCTTCGGGAAAAGCCGCCGCTACGAGCCTCTGGTGGAAGATAAGAGTACAGAAAAGAGTGAAACTCACGGAAACAGGCGGAAAGGACCTCTTGTTCTCTCTCAGCATCACCCATGTCCGCGTCGTGATGATGGCGAAGCACACACCTATGACCACAGGTCAAGAGACCGGACACGACCTCCCGGGAACGTTGGAGGAGATCGGTGCTGCAACTGAAATACAGGGGCGGGCGCAGAGATTCAGAGCGCGGCATCGAAAAGTGAAGCCGGAGATAGTCAGCAAAAAGGTACTGGAGAATGGTGGACTTTCCGCTGCCCGCGCGTCCATTTATGAAGAGAGGGAAGCCAACGCTGTTGGTACCGCCGGAAAGGTTGTGGACCGATTCAAGGATAGATGCTTCCTCCGGTGATAGCGCCAAGTTAGACGCTTCATCTTGCTCCACGTCGATCCAGAGATCCTCGTCCAGAAGCAATTCGTTGGGATAAGCGCGCATCGAGTGCTGGAGAATCAGCTTTTCGGTAACGGCCGTGCTTTCGGCGCTGAGGATAGAAGAGTAGCGATCACGGACCCGTTTCACTGCCGCCTCCGAGGGATCGGAAACGGTGGCTGCGAGAAAGAGCTTTGCATGCTCCGGAAAATAGCGGCCGACTATTCTTAGGTCGCTTCGGTTCTGCACTGGGATGGTGCACTGTTCGTCGGTACCGTTCTCCGACGCTTCCAGAAGTGGCTCGGCGAGCAATACGAGCTTGTTGCGCATTTTCTTGTCGGTGACAGTCCTAACCCAGTCCTCGCTCTCACACACTAATACCTCTGTGCCGTTCGGTGCTTCCTTTCCAAGAACCTCCCAAAGATATCGCCGCTCGTCTTCAGTAGGTTCTTGTTTCTCGGGAGGTGGGGCCTCCGAGATCTGGTCTTCGAGCCACTTTTCGATCTTCGCCATATCCACAAGGGGGGCGAGATAACGGTCGCCATAGCCCTTGGGATCGTTCAAGAAGCCCTGGTTGTAGTCGCTGCTTCCCCGCACGAGCATGCGCAGAAACACGACGACAAGGTGCTCGCCAACGTGGTACTGATGGGCGATCAAGCGGATTTGCCTCTTAAATCGTTTCTTCATATACGGAGGAGGGAAGTTGTCGAAGAGGTTCGTACGCTGCTCAGCCAGAAGTCGCCGGCGGAAGCGCTCAACGTCTCGGACTACCGAATGACGTTGGATATCCCTCTCACATTCGCTCGTTGTGTAAACGAAGAGAGCCATACACTGCTGCCTTTCTTACAGTGCCTACGGGGAGACGCCTATCGCATCTCGCTCGCCATTCTCAGGAATGTACCCCATGGTTGGCTTCCAGCGCTTAGCGAATCCGAATACTTCTCCGCGGAACACCTACACTAGAGAAGCATATCAAGGTAGGCGCCGCTAGACAAATGCACGCGCTTCGTTGGTTTCAACCCCCAGCCGGAGCCCGTCCTCTGACGGAGCAGTTCCGGTTCATGCATTTTCTAGGCGCATCAACCATGAAAGGAGACCCGTATCATGATTCTGAACAAAGTCGGTATCTTTGGCTGGAAGGAACCGGACGAGAATCTCGTCCTGTCCTGCCTCCTCACCGGCGACCCGTTGCTGCTCATCGCCAACCACGGGTGTGCCAAGACCCATGTTGCGGCGAAGCTGACTGAGGTCCTCGGACACTTCCTTAGCCCGCGGGAGCAGACGGCGACGCTCGCGGAGTTCCTGGCCAAGTTCGCCGAACTGCTGATGCGGGAGACCAAGGATGCAGCCTGGCGCCCCGGACCGCGCTGGCACGCGATCGGCGTCAACTCAGGCTCAGTGAAGCGGGGTGTACTCAAGGAGCTCCGCGAACAGGGCCTCATTCGCCTCGAGACACAAGGACGGCAAAAGACGGTCTACCTATACAGAAGGGCATACGACCTTCTGGGCCTTAAGGCTCCGACAGGCGAAGGGGTAGGGGGCGCCGCGCACAGGGCCCTGGTTTGCCGGATGGCGGCCGTCTTCAAACGAAGGGGATACGAGGTGCACATCGAACAAGAGATCGGGCTCGAGCGCAAACGGGCCGACCTGGTCTGCTACGGCAAGGGCCACATTCTCGGCATCGAGATGGGTCTGAGCGACGTCCGTCAGGAGCTGAGGAACCTGCGCGCCGACCTCGCCGCCGGGATTCTCGACCTGCTCCTCTTCGTGACAACAGACCGGGAGCTGCTCAGGCAGGTCCGGACCCGGGCATCCGAGGACGCAGAACTGGCGCCGCAACTCAGGCGGCTCCGATTCCTCTACTTCCCCGAGGAGGACGGATTATGAGAAAGGCCGGATTTCTGCGTCGGGTCGCCCTCCTGGGCATCTTCGCGGCCGTCTACTCACGGCTTGTCATCGGGAATCGTGACTTGATCCGGGAGGACCAGGCCCCCTGGCTCTATTGGGTCTTGTTCGGCGCCATCGCCTGGGGCGTCGGCGCCATGCTGGCGGACCGGCTTGGCCGGCCGTGAACGGAAAGGAACGAAACATGGTATCCGCAAATGTCTTGCTGTTGCCCGCACTCGAAGCACGAGACTGGGCCATACCGGACCAGCCCACGATCAGCCAGGCCTGGTCGATTGCCCGCGGGGCGCGGCATGAGAATCAGGACCGGCCTTTTGCGGCGGACATGTCCATACGCATGGACAGGCTGTACATCGCCGGAGTGGCGGATGGCATGGGCCTCCTGGGCGGGCTGGCCGCTAAAAGCGCGGTATCCGCCTTCCTGGGCAGCCTGGTGCAACAGCTCTGGCTCCGTGATGGACACGCGATGCCGATGGATGGAGCGCGGGCAGTTGCCGCTGCTTGTGAAGCCGCCAACGATGCAGTGATGGCCAAGAAGGAGGCAATGGCAGACAACGGCAAGTCGGGTGCGACTTTTACCGCTGTGGTCGCCCAGGATCGGACCGCATACATCGTCAGTGTAGGCGACAGCCGCTGCTACCGCGTTCGAGACGGCGCCTGCCGGCTCCTTACGCGGGACGACTCCCTGGTCCAGATTCGCGTGGACATCGGCGAGCTCACCTTGGCACAGGCCAAACACCACCCCGAAGCCAACAGGGTCACCCGCGCGCTGGGCTGGCCTGAAGACCTTGCAGGTCTGGTAGTGCGCGAGCATCAGCTCCTCCCCGGTGACCTCTTCGTGGTGTGCAGCGACGGCTTCTGGAAAGCGGCGGACCATATCCTAACAGACCTTTCGCCAACGCCGGCACCCGAAAGATCAGGCTTCGAGACTCTGGATGCGCTGGCCGAGGCACTCGTAGTGCAGGCCCTCGAGCTGGGTTCAGAAGACAACGTCAGCGTCTCCCTTCTGTGGGCGGCGCCGCACAGTGCCATACAGAAAACTGACCCTCAGCAAGAAGTGAAAAGGAGAACAGATCATGGCGAGCAAGAGATGTCCGGAATGCGGCCACGCCGCCGGGAAAACCGCCCTGTTCTGCCAGAAATGCGGGGCAAAGCTGGACGGCGGCGCCAAAGCCGAACAGAAAACCGAGGGGGGCGCAGAAGCAGAGGTCTTCAGCGACGCAACGGTAGACGGCCTTCTTGCGGACTTCGGCGTGGAGGACGGACCCTTTGCGCCGGGTCTCTCGGAACCTTCAGGAGGTGAATTGCCTGACAAGCCCTCAGCTCCGTCAGAGCCTTCGGAAACCGGACCGACTGACGGGGCCTCAGGTCCTGTCCCGGAGCCCAGACCTGCCGTCCTGTTCGTCAGCGTCCTCAACGGCTCTCATGCAGGCGAGGAGAAGCCGCTGCCGCCCGACGGAGCTTGCACCATGGGCGCGGGGGAGGACGCGGATGTCTGCCTTGCCGGGGACCCCTCGCTGTCGCGCAGGCACGCCCGCATCGCCGTGCGCGGCGGCCAGGTTTTTATCGAGGACCTGGGCAGCACCAACAGCACCTTTATACGGGTCCAAGCGCCGCGGGCGGTCTTCCCCGGCGACGTGCTCCTTCTCGGACAGACCGTTGTGCGTCTCGTGGAAAGGGACAAGAGCGATGGCGGTTAGACTTTCTGCAGGCCACGTCATAGGTTCTTACACCGTCGTCGACTACCTGGCAGGCGGCGGCGAAGGCGACGCCTATCTTGCCCAGGACGCCAAGGGCGAGACCGCAATCCTCAAGCAGCACAACTTCAGCGTGTCCGACCCTCTGTCGCACACGGCATTAGAACGTGTAGACCGCCTGCGCGTCCTCGTCGGGCAGCGCCTACCCCATGTCTGCGAGATACGGGCCTGTTTTGTTCAAGACGACCTCTATTACGTGGTCATGGAACGCGTTGAAGGCGAGGCCTTGGACAAACGGCTGCTTCACGCCGGGCCCATGACGCCCTCGGACGCGTGCGCCCTTGCCGGGGACGTGCTTCTCGGCCTGGAGGGGCTCCATAGCAGGGACATCGTGCACCGCGACGTGAAGCCCGCCAACATTATCCTGGCGCCTGACGGAACAGCCACCCTCATCGACATCGACCTGGCCCTCCACTTGGGTCTCGCCCGGCTCACGGTCGGTCCCCTGGCCGTTGGCACGTATCCGTACGCTGCGCCCGAGGTCCTCCGTGGCCGGGATATCGACGGCCGTTCAGACATCCATTCTTTAGGCGTCGCGCTCTTCGAGGCGCTCACGGGCAGATTGCCATGGAAAGCGCCGCTCGTCATGGACGCCTTGGTGAGAGAGGTGCTTCGGCCTGAACGGCCTTCGATCCGTGACTTTGCCCCTGCTGTTCCCGAAGCCCTTGACGCCCTTGTCCAGCGCTTCATGGCCAGGGAGCACGATGATCGGCCTGCCTCAGCACGCGATGCTCTCAACGAACTCGCCGCTGTGACGGACAGCCTTGCGCTTTCCGTACATCCCCTCCCGCCCAGGTCTGCGGCGTCTCCTGTCCGCGCCGGGACCTCGATGGCGCTCCGCATCGAGACCGGCTCCCTCTCAGGGACCGCCGTCGTCGTTCCGAAGGGCGGCGTCTCCTTGGGAAGGCTTGACCTCAATCCCGAAGACGGCCTCCTATCCCGCTTTCATGTCCGGGCCAAAGCGGGACGCAAGGGCATCCGCCTGCGCGATATCGGGTCGCGCAACGGTCTTATTGTAGGGAGGACACGCCGCCGGCGTGCCTTCCTGGCCCCGGGCGAATCCGTGCTCGTGGGCAGAACCACCTTAACCTGTGTCGTCTAACGAAGGAGGATTCCAACCATGCCGAAAACACAGAAACCGGACCTGCAACGCGTCACCATGGTCCCGCCGGCCGCGGCGCCAGCCCAAGGCCGGCAACCCGCTGCCGGCCAACGCTTGCCGCTTTGGCTCGTGTTTGTAGTGGACGCGACCGGCTCCATGCAGGAATACATAGAGGGCGTCAAGAACGCCCTGGTGCAGTACCTGGACACGCTGAGTCAGGGCGGCATCCATGCGACGTTGGGTGCTGTCCTGTTCCGCGACGAACTGTACAAGGAAAAACCCCGAGTCATCCCCATTGGAACGCACTATAGGCAGCTTCAGGAGGTACTTCAGGGCACAAAGGCCGATGGCGGGGGCGACGCCCCGGAGTCATCTTACCCGGCCCTTATGCGCGCCGTCGCCATGCTCTCTGCAGCGCCCTTGGGTGCGGTCAGGCAGGTCCTTCACATCACCGATGCGCCGCCGCACGACCCCGAGACCGTACCAGCCGGTGACCAGTACCTCACGGCAGGCACGGAGCTCACGCAGGACACCGTCCGCAGCGCTCTGAAGCAGCACAGCGTCCTGTATTTCGGCTGCACCCCGCTCATCGAGCCTTATAAGACCTTTGCCAATACCACGGCCGGAACCCTGTTCCGGATACAGAAGGACGTGGACGCCAAGACTTTCGAGGCCACCCTCGATGCGGTGGCCATGACCACGGTCAAAACGGTCCGCGTGAGCCCTGGCGCGATCAGTGAGGAAACCCGGGCCTTGCTCGACCGCATCTGACAAGGAGGAACCATGGGCGGGCGGATCGCGTGTCTCCAGTGCGGGCGGCTCGGCCGCCCTGGCAAGACAAGGTGCCCCTCTTGCCGGCGAGCTGTTA
>CAZBQH010000585.1:0-11440 GCA_964493915.1 uncultured Nitrospiraceae bacterium | reverse complement strand
GTCAGCCGCTGGGGCCGGTTCCAGGACACCGACCTCTCGGCCCACTACGAATCGCTCTGCACGCAGCAGGGCAAGCAGGTCATTTATACGAACATCGGGTTCACGCGCGACGAAGACCGGCTCATCAACCAGTTGCGCAAGAGCATCGATCGCTACCAAAGCGCCGAGTACAGCCGCACGCTCAGCACGAAGGTTTTCGAGGGCGCCGCCAAGGTCGCCCACCAGGGCTACCGTCCGGGCGGGACGCCGCCGTACGGTTTCCACCGGATGATGCTCGACGAAAACAAGGAGCCGGACCGCATCCTGCATCCGGGCCAGCGCAAGGCGATCCAGAACGGACGCGTCGTACTCGTCCCTGGCGACACGAACCAGGTCGAAATCGTGCAGGAGGTATTTTTACTCTTTGTCGAGAAAGGTTTCAACGAGCGCCAGATCGCCGGCCACCTCAACGCCAGAAACGTCCCGTCGCCCGGCGGCGTGCGTTGGAGCGAGGCGACTGTCCGGCACATCCTGACCAACGAGCAATACGCCGGCGCCGTCGTCTACAATCGGACGACGCAGCGGCTCAAGACGCGGCGCCGGACGAACCCGCGCGCGCAGTGGATCGTCACGCCGGATTCCTACGATCCGATCGTCACGACCGAGCTGTTCACGAAAGCTCAGGCGATTTTCGAGGGCCGCAAGCGCCGTTACGCGCCCGAGCAGATGCTCGTCAAACTCCGGGCTCTCTACGAAAAATACCACGTCGTCACTTCCCGCCTCATCCGCGCCGAGAAAGACGCGCCCTCGCCGGGCACCTACGCCGCCCGGTTCGGCGGACTGAGCGGTGCGTTCCAGGCACTGTTCGCCGACGTCCTCCAGCGCGTCCGCAACGACGTGTTTCAGGCGATCGGCCGGGAGGCCCGGCTCGTGGATGAGTACGAGGACTTCATTGTGATCAACCGGGACTTCACGGTGCTGATCCAGCCCGCCGTGCCGGTACCCGACGGGTACGGCGCCTTCTGGCCGTTCCGGCCGGACCGGCGGCCCGTGGTGGACATCACGTTGGGCGTGCCCCTGTCCAACGGCGGGCGGTACGAGATCCTCGGGTACCTCGCGCTGCCGCGCCTCATGGTGTCCGAACGGTGGGTGCGCCTGTCGGCCGCCAGCGAAGCCCGGATCGAGATGCACGGTTACAACGGCCTGGACCTGATCCGAGACCTTTTGCAATAGGAGAATCGCTCATGGACACAGTCGCCATCCGCAGCATGGCCCAGCGTCAGTACCGGATGATCCCGGTCAACCAGATCAATGTCGTCAACTCGCGGAAGCGCGAGAAGACGCAGTTCCAGGAGAACGTCCGGAGCATCGGCGAGGTGGGTCTTTATAAACCCATCCTGGTCAACCGGCGGAACCTGGCCTCGAGCGGCCTGTACGATCTCATCTGTGGCGAAGGCCGCCTGATGGCGCACATCGAGTTGGGCAGAACCCACATCGCCGCCGACGTGTGGGACATCGATGAACGTCAGGCGCAGCTGATGACGCTCGGCGAGAACATCGCCCGCACGCCGCCGCAGACGATCGAGTTCGCCCGGGCACTCAAGGAGATGCACGATTTCGGGATGAGCTGGAAGGAGCTGGCCGCGATCACGGGCAAGACGGAAGAGCATCTGCGCAACTACGTCCGATTGATCGAACAGGGCGAGGAACGCCTGGTGAAGGGCGTCGAGGATGAGGTCTTTTCGCTCAGTTTCGCGATGTGCGTGGCGCAGAGCACGGATCGTTCGATCCAGCACCTGCTCATGGACGCGTTCGACAGCGGGATCGTCAATTCGAACAACCTGCCCCGTGTCCGGAGGGTCATCGAGGATCGCCTCGAGAAGGGCAAACTCCTCGGCAAGAAACGTGGCGGCGCGCCCTACACCGTCGGCAAGCTCAAGCGCGACATTCGCAAGATCACCCGCGAAAAGGAGGCCTTCGTCTATGAGGCCGGCCAGCGGGAGAACCGGCTCATGCGGATCCTCGAGGCGCTCCAGCGCCTGAAAAAGGACGACGTTTTCCTCGGCCTGCTCAAAACGGCCGGGCTGGCGGATAACCCGCAACTCAAGGGCGAATATGTGGTGTAAACTTTCTGGAAGGAGATCACGAGATGTCCAGTCCCGAAAAAGCCAATGTGACGGGCGCCGATGTCCCGATCGTCCAGCTGACGCCGTTGCGAACGCGGACGATCCACAAGAAGAACTACAACAAGCTCCTGGCCAACATCAAGACGGTCGGCCTCATCGAGCCGCTCTGCGTCTGCCAGGAGGGCAAGCAGTATTTTATCCTGGACGGCTACATCCGGTACACCGTGTTCCTGGAGCTCGGGATCGACACGGTGCCGTGCCTCGTGCTGCCCAGCCGCGACCTTTATACGCCCAACCGGCAGGTGAACCATCTCTCGCCCCGCGAAGAGAACCGGATGCTGCGTAAGGCCCTCGAGAAACTCGACGAGCGCACGATCGCCCAGGCGTTCGGGGTCGAATCGCTCGAATCGCGTCTCAAAACCTCGATCTACCGCGAGCTGCACCCGCAGGTGGCCGCGGAACTCGAAAGCAACCACCTGACGCAGGCCATCGCGCGGGAACTGGCCTTCGTGCAGCCCAAGCGCCAGCTCGAGATCGTGGCGAGTTGCTGCTCGAAGTCGGCAAAGACCTTCACACCGGCCACCAGTGGCGCAGCCAGCACCGCGCTGACCTTGGCCAGCTGCATGCCGATGTGCCGCACCGACGCGCTGAACGCACGCAGCCGGCGCTGGGCGCGTTGGAGGCCGGCCACGAGCTTGCTGTCCTGGGCGGACAGCTCGACGTAGGCCCGGCCGGCTCGGATGCTACGCGCTGACACCATCGCTACAATTGCTCCTGGATAACCTCGTCGGAATGCATCGTGCGGGCTCCAATCGAATCTGCCTTATCCAGCACCTGCTTACCTTGTCTGGTAGTCGCCATAACATTTGTGCTACAGGTATCCCAAGTGATTGCGATAAACATGCCCACTGTAGGTGCCTCGTTGCATTTTTATCTTGGAATGATTAGATTCTCCGTCATGTGCATGGTCATCTATGTTGGTTCTGGCCAACCTCTGTCTCTGATTCCTTGGGACGAGAGCAACCCTTCGTTCCATGTCATTGAACTGAATGAAACAGAGCAATCGGTCCGTCAGCATTTCACGAAGCCCTTTGTGTACTATGTCGGCGCACACACCTGCTGTGGATGCGGATTTCAGTACGGTGAATTCGAAGTCGAACCTCCGGAATTAGCGCTTGCACAAAAGTCCCGACAGCGACTCGTGCAGTTTCTGAAGGAGGCTCTTGTTGCACAGGACACAGTTGAACTCTATGCGTGCTGGTCTGGTGACGAAGCTTGTGAACCAGAACGCCGCACAGAGCTATGTCCCGATGACCTCCTTACCACACGGACATACTTCTTCGAACGAGAGCTTCTGACCGTAAGGCATTCCTCGTCACCTTGAGCTTTGGTGCCCTGAGTCGTTTATTCTGACGCCAAACAGTACCAGCCCTCGGGCAGATCCATTTCGCCCGGCACGGGCTCACCACTTTCGTCGATCACCCAGACTTTCACGTTACGCACAGTCTCACGCAGGCGGACAGGCGTCCCGTCCGGCACGTAGACTGTCCGTGTCGTGCAAGCAGGCAGCATCACGAGCAGCAGCGGCGGCCAGAGCATCGAACGTTTCCAGGTCTTGCGGATTTTGGACTGGAGACGCGCACGGAGCTCGTGCTGCGATGATGCGTCCTCGGCCGTCTGCCGTGGCGCCCGCAGAAGCGCCCGCAAAAATGCCTCGAAGAGGCTCACCAGGAATCGCAGGATCGTACGCATCAGAGCGTTCCTTCGCGTTCGAGCTTGTGATGGATGCGCTGGATGCCCTCGCTGAAATCGTTCCGAACCTGCACGTCGGCGACATCACCTGTTACCTGCTCGTAGACACGCAGCACGTAATTGAGCGCCGCGTCGAGTCGCGCGAGAGATTTATTGGGCGCGTCGTCCGGGATCTGTTTTTCCGCGAACCGGACGGCCGCGATAATCGCGCCTTCGTAGGCCGCCCACTTGGGCGTCACCCATCGGCGGAACAGCCAGATGTAGATGGCCGCGACAGTCGCCAATGCGACATGCGAGTTCAACGCCACCCAGATCGCCTCGCCGATCGTCTCCCAGTTCATCGCGAAATCTCCTTGCCACGATCCACGAACACACTCTTCAACACGGACAGGTCCGCGACAGGGATCGGTGACTGGTTGTTGCGTTCCTGCTCGAACGGATCGAAGTCGCTCGGTTTGAACAACCGTCCTTTTTTCGGGTCGCGATGGACGTTGGCCAGCATCGCGAGCGTCGCCGAGGTATGCGTCCACCGTTCGCGCACCCGGCTCTCGCTCATCGCGACGAGTTCGCGCAACGTCAGCGGGCCTGGCTCGATTCCGAGGATGCCGGCACACTGCCAGACGAGGTGCCAGGCGTCGGTGCGAGTTCGGCCGCAAGCCGGTTCTCCAGGTTCGGATCGTCGAGCTTCGTCTCGGCCAGCGCGAGTGCCTTGCGCTCCAGTGTCCGGAACCGTTCGAGCGCTTTGGCCAGCACCTTTCGCCGGCCCTCCGGGAAAAAATCGACGAGCTCCCCGAGCAGCGCCTGCGTCGCCCGGTCGATCGCGTCACCTGCCATCGCCCGGCCGAAATCCTCGTCCGAGATTTCGCGGGCGTCGGCCTCCGGCTTGACGAGCGCATAGATCACATCGCAGAGCAAAACCGGATCGCCCACGAGCCGTTCGAGCAGGCCGCCGTCCAGTACGCGCATGAGATCCACGTCCACGAGCGCGCGGACGCGCTTGACAGCATGGACGTTGATCGTCACGTCCCAATGGTGGCCGTTGTTGTCTGTGAAGGTGTGCATGTAAGTCTCCATGCGCCTGTGGCGCTTATTCCTACGGCGTGCTGTCGTACAGGACGGCCAGCCGGAACGTCGCCGTGTCCGTCGAGCCGTTGGACACGAGAACCTCGTCCACAGCGTCGCCCGTCAGCGGGTTGGCCACGTTCTGGCCCGACACCCACCACCAGACCTCGTTGGCCGCCAGCTCGACCGCCTCGAGGCTGAGCGTCGCGCCGTCGATGAAGTTGGCATGCGCGCGGCGCGTGCACCAGGCGGCGATCAGGTGGTCGGCCAGCAGGCGGTGGGCCTTGTCGTCACGCCCGAACAGCGACAGGCAGCCCGGGTCGCCCATCGACACGGCCAGGCGGGCATGCACGAAGCTCTTCCAATAGTTCGTGTCGATCAGGACGTGACGCACCTGGCGCCGGCCGATCGTGTTGGGAAACGACCACGTGCCGTTCCGAATCAGGCGTCAAGCGGTTCTCGTGGGGACCGGTAAGCGACGTATGCGACTGGATGTTCTGAATGGCAAGGAGCAATCTGACGCCATTTGGCTGCATGGCACGGGCAGGCTGTATCTCGGTTACGACGCACAGACGCCGGGGGCGGGCGAAAACAAGGCAATCAAACTTCAGCGCGTCAAATTGGACATGGAAGAAATCGAGTCCAACGGACAATAGGACATGTTCGATACCACCCGTTTAACAGCGGGCCACCCCTTTCCAATCGACGTTGCTAACCCGTATCGACTCTCGGCGGTGAGAGTCTGAGAGTTTGGGCCAAAACGGCCCGAGAGCGGCCTTTGGCGGTTAACAGGCGGAGAGGCAAAGGGTGGCAGCCGCGTGGGCCGGCGCCGTAAAAGTCTTTGTGACAGCGAGATATACACACGGCTCGAATGACCCGCTCAGCGCGAAAAATGAGCCCGCATCGCGCTCGATACGGGCTTTGACCTCCCCGAAACCAACCCTCTTCGAACAAACTCTCAAAATCGCACGCCCGGAATTGTACGAGCTCCAAGACACCTGTCAAGCATAACGCCCTTTGCCATAAGTGGTTGCGGGTTTAACAGGTAGAGAGCGCGGGAGCTTGGGCCGCAAGGTTCTCGAAGAAGACCCACTGACCGCATCCAAACCGACACCGGCCGACACGATCCCGCGTATCGCGCGCCTCATGGCGCTGGCGATCCGTTTCGATCGGCTGATCAAGGAGGGCAAGGTTTCCGATCAGGCCGATCTGGCGCGATTGGGCCACGTCACCCGTGCCCGCGTCACTCAGATCATGAACCTGCTGCATCTCGCACCTGATATCCAGGAGGCGATCCTGTTCCTGCCACGCACCGAACCCGGCCGCGATCCGATCCGCGAGCGCATGGTTCGGCGCATCGTGGCCGAGCCAGACTGGCGCAAGCAGCGGCGGATTTGGAAACGTCTGCTCAGCGATCAGGAGGTTGAGCTTCGCAGTGGCCAGTGAAGCGGGCAATTATTGCCCTGGGGCACACGATGCTGGTGATGATGTACCACATGCTGCGGGACGGCCAGGATTACCGGGAACTGGGCCACGACTACCTCGACAAGCTCCAGCCCCGACGCCTGACGCACTACCTGGTCAAGCGGTTGGAATCCCTGGTCCACGAGGTTATTCTCAAGTCGGTCGATCAAGCCGCGTGAGGAGTATTTTCAGAGCAGTCTATCAGTCGTCCGACCAAAGTAGCCCCGAGCATCGACGGAAAATCGTCAGCAGCCCGGTCCTCGGTTTTAGTCCCTTACTTCGATACTTCTGTGCGTTTTGCGTGCATGTTTCCTAAGTGCTCATAACGTGTTGAGGCGAAAAGAGTTATGCTTACATTACGACGCGCCAGTTTGGTTGCGGCCACAGGCCTAGGCGGCCCTAGGGGATCAGTACCCTAATATTGCCTCCATCTTTGGCGAGTATGCTAAACTGATTCTAGTGGCGGTGCTACCGGAACCGTCGCAACGTAGTTCCAGCGCGAAACGGATGATTTTAGTCAAACGTGCCAATGCGTGGGTTGACAAACTTCTGGGCGCGGTGTACGTTCCCGTTCGTCTGGAGTGTCATGGAAGCTTAAGGTTAAGACATTCCAGGTTTTGCGGTGAGGCGACCTAACCGGTTTCTTTTGCAGAGAGGAGACGACCGATGAAGAAAGTATTGTTTGTAGTGATTGCCACCGGAGTGGCCATGACGCAGTTCGGGTGTTCGTGGAAGATCGCCCATGACGTTGCAGCGCATGTCTGGGCCGGCTGGGTAACACTTGGACTTCTTTAGTAATCACTCCGCTGTTGCGGTATCCACCACGCAAGCCGGGAAACGCAGAGTGACTGAGAGCGAGTAGCGGCTGTTTTGGCTGCTGCTCGTTTTTTGGTGTGTGTCAGGCATGGTGTACATCTTGGTGGGTGTGGCGGCTGCATATACAGCGGTCCATTCTCCGCATCTTGCCCATCTGGGCAATGCGCATGAGTAAACGGCACGCAGCGCCTAGCAGCACCGCGGACGCCGCGGTTTGTGGGAGGGGCCTATAGCGACGCAATGGTGGGCAGGTACGAAGCCGGTTCCCTTGCAGACGGGTATGCCTACAGAAAAGGAGTCTTCGAATGAAACCTGCGATATCCTGGGCCGTAATCCTTGGAGTGTTCGTCCTGCCAATGATCGGCGGCTTGGCTTGCTCCAAGAAAGAAGGTCAAACGTCGACATCAGACGACACGACGGCCAACAAGCCCGTTGCCGCGACGCCCAAAGACATCGTTGACACGGCGGTCGAAGCGGGCTCTTTCAAGACGTTGGCTACTGCCCTGACGGCGGCCGAGCTGGTGGAGACGCTGAAGGGCGAAGGTTCCTTCACCGTGTTCGCCCCAACCGACGATGCCTTTGCGAAATTGCCGGCTGGTACCTTGGACGAGCTGCTGAAGCCCGAGAACAAGGACAAGTTGTCGGCGATTCTGACATATCACGTGGTGCCGGGAAAGGTCATGGCGGAGGATGTTGTAAGCCTGTCGTCCGCCAAAACCGTCAATGGCAAGGGGCTTAAGATCGCGACCAAAGACGGCGCGGTCACGGTGAACAACGCCACGGTCACTCAGACGGACATCGAATGTTCCAACGGCGTGATTCACGTCATTGATGCAGTCCTGCTGCCGCCGACGAAATAGACTCAGGGCCGAAATAGCAACCCTGTCGTGCGACGTGGCTTCCAAGCGCGCCGCCCGTTTCGTCTTCCGTATTCCACGGGCAGCCTTACTGGCGGTGTCGCATGGAATCGGCGTCAGGAAGGCCAGCCCGCAAGAAAACCATCGGAAAGAGACGGCCATGACACTCAGCGAGTACTTCGAGAAGACAAAGGGAACAGGCGTTCTGGCGACGGCGGATGCCGCTGGCCAGGTGGATGCCGCCGTGTACGCCCGGCCGCACTTCCTGGACGAGCAGACGGTCGCCTTCATCATGGACGATCGTCTGAGTCACCGGAATCTTCAGTCCAACCCCCATGCGGCGTACCTTTTTATCGAGCATGGCGAGGGTTACCAAGGCAAGCGACTGCACCTGACCCAGATCGCCGAAGAGACCGATCCGAAGAAGATCCAGGCCCTGCGCCGACGCCCACTGCCGGCCGAATGCGGCTACGAGACCGAATCCAGATTCCTGGTTCACTTCAGGATCGACCGTGTTCGCCCGCTTGTCGGCGACAAAGAGGATTGTGGTAAGATAACAGACGCGCCCTGAGCGGCGGAGGTTCGCCATGAACAGTTACCTCTGTATGGCGCTCGGCTTTGTGGGTGGTCTGGGTGTCGGTGTGGGCGTCCACCCCGCACCGCCCCGTTTCGGCCTTCTTTCTCTCTCTTTCGCCCGATACTCTCTGATCCGTTTATACAGTCACAGGATCCCAAACGATCAGATACCACTCAGCCTGGTGCGAACGTATCTAGACGGTGCTTGCCACGTGTGTCCAACAGGGCCGATCCGTCTTCGATTACCTGTGCCACGCCGTCATAGGTCGCTTGGCCGGCCAACCCTGTGCCGTTAAGCCAAGCTTCTTTCCATATGGTCCTGCAAGTCTAACGGGGAAGCGAGCGCGCGGCGGAGCCAAACGATCAGAATCGGGCGTCGATTGCCAATCGGTCACCGCCCGCAACATTTCTTGTACTTCTTTCCGCTGCCGCAAGGGCAGGGCGCGTTGCGGCTATTACTCCGTGTCATCCATGCCCGCACTTGGGCGTGTGGTCAGCCGGATATAGGCATGAACCCACAACGACCTCCGCTTTACGGCCGGCGGAGGTTGTCCAGCCTGTAGTGGCACATAGATGCTGCGCGTTATTCGGTCCAGGAGAGCAGGCTCCCGAAATCACCGTCAGGAAACCCATTTGCTGGACTGACACAAAAGCTTCAGCCGCAATAGCGCTGTCATATTAGGATGTCCTCGCCCAGTAGCCGGACCTCCCGGCAGCAGTCGATGGCGTTTTCGACCCGGCGGATGGCCATCGGGTATTCCACACGGATGTACAGGAAACCGCGGACAGCGCCGATGGCGAAGCCGGCGATCACGGCGCTGTCGGGCATGTGGACTCCGAAGATCTGAGAATGCGCAGCCGGGCGACGATGCCCGAAGCAAGTTCATGCCGCCATACTGCACGATCCCACATGTCAAACTGCACGGTACGTTACAGGCATCCGCTTCTATCGGCCGTCCGCCTTGGCGCACTGCCGCAGTCTGGCCTTGAGCGTCTACGGCAAGAGCACGCTGTCAATCACATGGATCACCCCGTTGCTGCACCCGATGTCCGTATTGGTGACCTTGGCATCGTTCACCATCACGGTGCCGTCATTGACCTTGATCGAGAGCTTCTTACCTTGAAGTGTCTCTGCGGAGTCGATTTTCACGACATCGGCGGCCACGACCTTGCCGGAAACTACGTGGTACTTGAGGATGCCTTGGAGGTCGGACTTCTTCTCCGGCTTGAGCAATCCCTCCAGCGTCCCGGCCGGCAGTTTCGCGAAGGCGGCGTCGGTGGGAGCGAAGACGGTGAACGGGCCCTCGCCCTTTAGGGCGTCTACCAAGTCACCGGCTTCGAGAGCCTTGGCCAGCGTGTTGAAGTTCCCAGCGGCAACAGCTGTTTCGACAATGTCCATTTTCTTCCCCTGTGTTTGACAGCCCACGGTAAAACCGGAGACCAAAATACACGCACAAGCTAAAAACCTGATTCTCATGGCATCTCCTTTCCGCTGCCGACGGCAGCTTTGCGCCACGGGTCTTCATAGGCTAACCAAAGCCACCGAGTCTAGACCCTAAAAAACACAGCAGTAAGCGGTTACTTAATTTTTCTCTTAAAAAGGTATAGTCACGCCGACGCCCGGCGGCAAGCGGGCTGATATTCTTTTCCGCTAGCGATCGGCTCGCTGTACTCGGCCTCCTCGCTGTTTGCTGTTGGTGGATAGGCGGGGACGAGTCTGGCCAGAAATCGGGGCCGAGCAGACGGGGCGCTTCCAAGCCAGACGGCATCTCGGGTCGCAATCCGCGCAACATGATGCGAAACAGATACTTACACAAAACCAGCCGTTCGCTCGCCAGCCTGTTAGTAGGTCTCAAAGTGAGGCGTTCCTTGAAGACCACAGTGATGCCTGGCGGCGATACCTTCGCAGGGCCTCGGGTCGAGGGCGCGGCCTTGTCGGGCCTGGCCGCCGCGGACAGCGTTCTTGGACTCCTGGATGCCCGGTTCTAGACAGGGCAGTTCGGTTGCCGTGCGAGACCTATGGCTCCTTGGCGCGTTTCAGCGACGAAATAGTGGTCGGTCGCCTGACGACAGCCCCGCCCGCGCATCCGCTGCCCTGAGCGGACTTGCCGGCAACCGACTCCAGCCTATCGAGACAGACCAGATGATGAACAAGGAGGCCCCGGATACACCTGCCGGAACGTTTCTTGTCATTGGCGGCACGGGCGGCGTCACCCGCCGGCGCCCCCCCACCGCCACAAATCTTTCCCCACATAACATGCTTTGCCAGAAGAACTTATGTTCGTGCACCGCGTGGATTTGACTTGCAATCCGCCGCGCCCGAGGTACTGTGGGCCGCCCGCGTAGGGATGACGTAAGTCCTTATGCATAAACATGTTACTGATGTTCGTGGCACGAGCCGCCCTGGCTCGCAAGAAGGACGACCCGATGGAAGCCTGGTGGACCAAAACCAACGGCCCGACGGAGACCCTGCCCCGGTTGCGCGCGGTGGCCTACTACCGCCATTCGGCCGAGATCGGCCAGGAAAACTCCGTCGAGATTCAGCAGGACAACGTGCGGGCCTTCGCGGACCGGCACGACATCGAGATCATCAACGAGTTCGCTGACCGCGGTAAAAGCGGGCTCAACGCCGAGGGCCGGCCCGCCTTCAACGAGATGATGGCGTGGGTCCGGACCCGGGACGATTTCGCGCTGATCCTCGTACTCGACGTCAGCCGCTGGGGCCGGTTCCAGGACACCGACCTCTCGGCCCACTACGAATCGCTCTGCACGCAGCAGGGCAAGCAGGTCATTTATACGAACATCGGG
>CAZBQH010000584.1:0-13979 GCA_964493915.1 uncultured Nitrospiraceae bacterium | reverse complement strand
TTGGCGCGCGGCCTCGTGCTCATCACAGGCACTACAGGCAGCGGTAAGTCAACAACCTTAGCGGCGATCATCGACTATATCAACGAGCGAAAACGGGTCCATATCGTGACCATCGAGGATCCTATCGAGTTCCTTCACTCGAACAAGAAGAGCATCATCACCCAGCGCGAGATCTCCATCGACACACAAAACCACCTCGTCGCATTGCGCGCGGTAATGCGCGAGGATCCGGATATCATCCTCATCGGCGAGATGCGCGACGCCGACACGTTCCAGGCGGCCATCTCCGCCTCGGAGACCGGCCACCTGGTCTTCAGCACGTTGCACACGACGAATGTGATGATGACCATCGACCGCATCGTTGATCTCTTCCCCTCGAACCAACAGCAACAGGTGCGGTCGCAGCTTTCGTTGCAGCTACGGGCTACGATGGCCATGCGCCTGTTGCCCTCCGCCGACGGCAAGGGGAGGGTGCCCGCGTGCGAGGTTATGTTCAGCAATCCTGCCATCGCAGCACTTATCCGCGACAACGACATAAAGCAGATCCCGACCGCTATTGTCGCAGGCAAAGAAGACGGCATGTTATCGTTCAACATGAGCTTGGCCGGCCTGATCAAGAAAGGTCTGGTGAAAGAAGAGGACGCCATGTGGGCCTCGGACAATCCCGAGGAGCTCAAGATGAACCTGCAAGGCATCTTCTTGAGCTCGGGCCGGGGCGCCATCCTGAAGCGGTAGACCCTCCGACCCGGTCCGTAGAAACAGCAGGCCTCCGGCACCGCCCATTCAGCCTCCGGAGGCCTTTTCTTCATGGAGTCCACTGAGCGGGAATCCGTTACAGCGCATCCTCGCCAACCGGCGGTTCGGCGTGTTCGTTGTCCTCGCCGCTGTGCGCGCCAGGCTTATTGACAATTTGGACCGTCGAGGCTTGAGGTCCCTTTTCGCCTTCGACCTCGGCAAATGCCACGCCGGTCCCGATTTCAAGCCGCTCGAAACCGTCGTGCAGGACGCTGTTTTCGTGGAAGTACACCTCGCGCCCGTCCAAGGTTCTCAAGAACCCATAGCCTTCTTCACGGAATAGACGCTCCACAATGGCCGCCATTCGCTGTTGGGGGTGCGCCTTGACATGGTTGCGCTGTTTATCAACCAGTTCCCGAACTTGCCGTTCCATCGCTTCGAAGGAATCGATCACCACTTTGGTCAGAGGATCCTGTACCTCGCCCTTGGTGGATTCCCGCCGCACCACTAACTCGTGTCCCGGGGGTATCCGAACGACAATCCGTACACGGTAAGGACTGCCCCTCTGACGGCCCTCATGGGGCTTCTCGATGCTTATACGACAACTGACAATGCGGCCGCACATTTCGTCGAGTTTGGCAGTCTGGCTGCGTATAAGATTCTCAAGCGCCCCGTTCTTCTGCACATTCTTGTAAGCGACTTCGAGTGGAATGTCCATGCTGGCCCTCCCTTGGCTGCGCCTGCTCGCGAAATGGACACGACGGACGCACGCGGCCGCGGTTAGTTTTGCCATTCATGCGTCCCGCGTCTCGCTAGAAATCCGACTATCCCTGTAACAATCTCGATGGGCGCCGTCATTCACACGGCAGGCAGGAATGCGATCACAAGGGCGCGCAAGATCGTTCCCCGAATGTACAAGGAACTAAGATACGAGACGGCACTCGACCTCGACAAGCCCCGGCCCGGCCTCCCCCTGCACCAACTCCGCCGCCTCGATTTGGAGCATGCGCGTTACGTCGTCTAATGTCGCCCCCACGGCGTCGAGGTTCTCCGGCGGCCCTGTGACAACAACTTTGGCCACGGGCGCCTTGACGCTCAGGTTGGCCTCCGCCTTCGCCTTGCGGACCGCTTCGATAACAACCATGGCGGCTTCGTACGTCCGTGGATTCATGGGACCGGGAATCCCCTGAAACTCCTGGAGCCTGGGCCACGGGCTTTTGTGGATGCTCTCGTGCATGTCACCGTTGCCCGCATAGGACCATTGCCAGATCTCCTCAGTAAGATAGGGCAGATAGGGCGCGAAAAGCCGCAAGACCGCGCGATGCAGCAGACGCAACGTCGATGCCGCAGACAGCCGTCCTTGCGTCAGTTCGTCCTCGTAGGTACGGGGCTTGGCCATCTCGAGGTAATTGTCACAAAAGACGCGCCAGAAAAAGTCCTCGATAAGGGACAAGGCTTGAGCATAATCGAAAACCTCGAAGGCCGTCGTAGCGCGCGTCAACAAGGCCCGCAGCTCTGCAATGGCGGCGCGATCCGTTTCTGCGATCACCTTTTCCGGACCAAGCAAAACCGGGTCAATCCCGGAAAAGCAGCCGATAGCGAACTTCGACGCATTAAAGAGCTTGGTGCAGAGTCTTTTGCCAACCTTAAAGACTTGTTCGTCGTACGACGTGTCCACGCCGAGTCGGGCCCGGGCTGCCCAGTATCGGACGGCGTCGGCGCCGTACTCGTCGATAAGCGGTTCGGGGGTGACGACATTGCCTTTGCTTTTGGACATCTTCTTGCGGTCGGGGTCAAGAATCCAACCGCTGATCACGACGTTCTTCCAGGGAATCTCTCGCTCGTGGGCATAGGCCTTTACAATCGTGTAAAAAGCCCAAGTCCGGATGATTTCGTGGCTTTGAGGCCGCACGTCCATCGGAAACAG
The DNA here is from genome assembly GCA_964493915.1 of uncultured Nitrospiraceae bacterium. Taxonomy (GTDB): domain Bacteria; phylum Hydrogenedentota; class Hydrogenedentia; order Hydrogenedentales; family SLHB01; genus CAZBQH01. Next base: position 11,317 of record CAZBQH010000584.1, on the reverse strand, counting down.
CTTGCGGTGTTGCTCGGGGTCGACAGCCCACTTCGAGGCAATCTGGGGCGTCAACGAGCTTGTGGCCCACGTGTCGAGCACGTCCGGGTCTCCTGCATACCCGCCGGGCTGATCGCGCTGGTCCCTGGAAAAACCCTCCGGGACGTCGTCGAGAGGATCGACGGGGAGCTGCGCCGGCTGCGGCAAGATACGCTCCCCATAGCGAATCTGTCCATCCTCACCGACGCGGTACCAGACGGGGATTGGGACCCCCGAGTAACGCTGCCGGCTCAGGCACCAGTCCTGGCTAAGTCCTTCGACCCAATGTTCATAGCGGGCCCGCATGAAAGGAGGACGCCATGCAATCTTCCGTCCCTGTTCGATAAGAGCCTCCTTCTTATCTACAATGCGCGCAAACCACTGGCGGGCGGTGATCAATTCCAGGGGGCGATCGCCCTTCTCGAAAAACTTAACGGCATGCGTGATGGGCTCGCTGGGCCGCTCGACGACGCCGTCCATCTGCTCAGCCAATTCCATCAAGGTCTTCTGGGCTTTGCTGACATATTGCCCCTGGATTTGGCGGTACACTGCATTGGCCGCTTCGGGATCGCGGCTCTCCCAACCGGTTTCGCCGAAGGTCACGTCAAGCAGTCGTCCGTCGCGGCCAATGACTTGTCGCAGGGGCAGGTTGTATTGGCGCCACCAGTCGACGTCGGTTTGGTCGCCAAAAGTACACACCATGACAATGCCCGTACCCTTGTCTGGGTCAGCCTGAGGATCGGGCATAATCGGAACCGGCACGCGGAACAACGGCGTAACTGCATGCTTGCCAAAGAGCGGCCTATAACGTTCATCCTCGGGGTGGGCCAGCACGGCGACGCATGCCGGCAGAAGCTCGGGACGGGTCGTGGCAATGACGACGTGGTCCCGATCGCCGTCTTCTACGCCAAACCGCAGATAATGGAACGCACTCGACACCTCTTTGTCCGCAACTTCGGCCTGGGCAATCGCCGTCTGGAAATCGACGTCCCATAGGACGGGCGTTTCCGCCTGGTAGCACTCGCCTTTTTCGAGGAGCCGTAGAAAGCTGAGCTGGGAGGTGCGCCGGCAGTGCTCGTCGATGGTGGCGTACTCCTGCTCCCAATCATAGGACATGCCCAAGCGGGTCCAGAGCCGTTTGAAGACCTCCTCATCCTCCTTGGCAACGGCATTGCAGAGCTGAATGAAGTTGGTGCGGCTGATGGGCAGCGGCTCGCCTTTACGTCCCTGCTGCGGTCTGAAATCCGGGTCGTAGTGCAGGTGCGGATTGCACCGTACGTTATAGAGATTCTGCACACGACGCTCGGTCGGCAAACCATTGTCGTCCCAACCAATGGGGAAAAAGATGTTCTTGCCGGTCATACGCTGAAACCGGACGATGAAGTCCTGATGAGAGTAACTGAACATATGACCGACATGAAGCGAACCGCTGACCGTAGGCGGGGGCGTATCCACCACAAACGTCTCGTCGCGGCCTCGGCTCGGATCCCAGGCGTAAAGCCGGGCATCAAGCCAGCGGTGGGACCACCGCTCCTCGACGGCGTGGACATCGTATTTCTCAGGTAGCTCCATTCTCGAGATTTCCATACCATGCTCCTGGGTCGCCTCGACAGTCTGATGAACCGTGTATGAAAGTGCGGGCCAGAGACCCGCACGACAAACGGCCGTATCTGACCGACGTGAGAATCTGGGCCGCGTCTGCCCGCAGGCAGGCCCGCTGCCGCCGGACAGCCATAATAGGTAAATGATTATAGCAAAACGTCTTCGGACTCTGCCATTGCCCCCACGCCGTCGTCCCCGGGCTCGATCGGGGGCTTTTGCGCTCGCCGTCCGGTCTTCGGCACCTATGAGAAGGGCAACCGCAAGAGTTGCCCCTATGAGGGCATGGAAACGGTTCGTTGGGGCTGAATATGGCCGGTTTCTACAGACCGTAGAGCGCCGAGAGCCCCGAGAGTCGCTCGACAAGGCGAAGGATAGCCACAAAGGGGCCTCCCAGGAAAAAACGGGCGAAAACGATGGCGATAATGATGCCGAACGGCCCGATCTGTTCGAGGACCCGTTGCCCGGACGGAGGCAGAAAGTAGTAAAGCAGGTGATGGCCGTCCAGAGGCGGAACAGGGATCAGGTTGAACAGCATCAGAACGGCATTAGTCGCGGTGAGAAGGAACAAGAAATTGATGAAGATCCCGACGGAGGATCCGGCCCACTCGAGCTGTGCGGCTGTGACAAGGATCCGCATCACGACAACCGACACAATGACCAGGATCAGGTTGGCAGCAGGTCCCGCGAGCGCGATCCAGACCGGATCACGGCGAATGTCTTTCAGATTCGCTGGATTGAAGGGCACGGGCTTGGCCCAGCCGAACAGGACACCCGTGTTGATGGTCAGCATAATGAGGGGCAAGAGGACCGTTCCGACCGGGTCGATATGGGCGATAGGGTTGAGCGTCAACCGTCCCATAAGCCGGGCGGACGGGTCTCCGCGCCAGTTGGCCATGGCGGCGTGGGCTGCCTCATGCACGGTAAGCGAAAAGAGCAGAGCCACGTACATCAGGACGACATAAAGGGGATCGAATTGCATGGTCAAGTCCTTACAGGTAAGCCGAGAGTATACGGGGCGAGCCGTCACACGGTCAAAAGCGACTGAGATGACTGGGTACGGAGCGCCAACTGAGAGAACATCAAGGGAAGCAGCAGGCCTTCTATTGACAACATGCCGGCTTGGACCTGATAATCGCCGAACACAAACGGAGGGCCGCGCGTCGAGAACGGCCGGGCGCGGATGACAGGTCTGAATTCTATGGGAAGAGGGGCATATCAGGGGGTGATTCTCGCGGCGGGGCACGGCTCGCGGATGGGTCCATTCGGCGAGATGCTTCCGAAACCCATCGTGCCCATTTGCAACAAGCCCCTTCTGGCCTACCAACTCGACCACATGCGGGCTGTGGGCATCGAAGAGGTCTTTATTGTTATTGGGCACTTGGGACACCGCATTACCCAAGTTATCGGCGACGGCGCTCAGTTCGGCCTCAAGATCCGCTACGTGGAACAGCAGAGACGCTTGGGGATTGCCCACGCCGTGGGTCAGTTGGAACCGTACGTCGATCGGCCCTTTCTGCTTATCCTGGGCGACATCTTCTTTGTCGTGCCCAATCTCGGGCGGATACTGCGGGAGCGCGAGCAAAACGGGGCCGCCGCCGTACTTGCCGTGAAAGAAGAAACAGACCCCGAGGCCGTAAAGCGCAACTTCTCTGTCCTCCTGGGGGAAGACGGCACCGTTCGGCGCGTTATTGAGAAACCCATTCAGGCGCCGAATCTGCTCAAAGGCTGCGGCATCTATCTCTTCGAACTGCCCATCTTCGACGCCATACGGCGCACGCCAAGAACCGCCATGCGGGACGAATACGAACTGACGGACTCGATCCAGATCCTCATTGATTACGACTACCCCGTGCGCGTTGCCCCTGTGGTCGAGTGGGACGTCAACATCACTTACATCGGCGACCTCATCCGCTGTTGCACCTATGAACTGGCTCGCATGGGCCGCCGCTTCGTCACAGGCGCCGACTGCCGGTTGGCCGAGGGAGTCGAATTGGTCGACACCGTCCTCGGTAATCGCGTAGCCATTACAAAGCCGGCCCGCCTCGAACGGTGCGTCGTTCTCGACGACGTAGTGCTTGACGACGGGGGCGACCACGCAGACTCCGTGTTTACCGCCGAAGGGCGTCTGAGCGCCAAGGAGAACGCTTGACGACCCCTTGTTTGCAGGTTCCGTCGCATGTTCACACGGCGCCAAGCACCATTGGTGGGCAACTCAGGAAAGGGCTTCCATGGCCGGCTCGGCGATTCCACCAGAGCGCATTCGGCATCTGAACAAGAAGGAAACTGTCCGAGGGCGGTACGTGTTGTACTGGATGCAGCAGGCTCAACGAGCCACGTTCAATCACGCCCTCGAATTCGCCATCGAACAGGCCAACGCCCTCGAGCAGCCCGTCCTGGTTGTATTCGGATTAACGGACGCCTATCCCGACGCGAACCTGCGCCACTACGCCTTCATGCTCGAAGGGCTGCGCGAGACCGCAGCGACTCTTGAACGGCGCGGCATCAGAATGACGGTCCGAGAGGGAGACCCCGTTCGAGCGGCGCTCGAGGCGGCACGCGACGCTTCGCTGATCGCATGCGACCGCGGGTACCTGCGCCACCAACGCCGATGGCGCCACCAGGTCGCCGCGCAGGCGCCCTGCTGCGTCGTCCAAGTTGAGACCGACGTTACTGTACCCGTCGAGACCATATCGGACAAAGCAGCGTACGCCGCCCGGACCATTCGACCGAAACTGCATAGACAACTCGACCGCTTCCTCGACGCTGTCGACCCTGTGCCGTTAGCGAAGCCGGCGCTCGACACAGGGCGACAAGACGGCGTAGCGCTGGATGATGTCCAGGCGGTCCTGTCGCGGATGCGTCTAGATGCCTCGGTTAAGCCGGTCAGCGATCGTTTTCGCGGGGGCGCGAGCGAAGCCCAGAAACGGCTTGACGCGTTTTTGAAGAACGGTCTTGCTAAATATGTGGAAAAACGGACCGAACTCGTCACGGGGGCCGTATCGCACCTCGGGCCCTACCTCCATTTCGGGCAAATCTCGCCCGTCCACATCGCGATCGAGACAATGCGCTCTCCTCATGGCAACGAAGACGCGAAGGAGGCGTTTCTCGAGGAACTGATCGTACGCCGGGAATTGGCCTGCAATTTCGTGTCATTTACGCCCGATTACGACGCATTCACTTGTCTGCCCGAATGGGCCCGCAAGACTTTGAGGAAACACCGCGGCGATCTGCGGGAGCACGTCTACACACGGACGGAGCTTGAACAAGGGCAGACTCACGACCCTTACTGGAACGCCGCTATGGAGACCATGCGGCTTACGGGCGCCCTGCACAACCACTTGCGCATGTATTGGGGCAAGAAAATCCTCGAATGGAGCCCCACCGCCGAGCAGGCCTACGAGACGGCGTTGGCGCTGAACAACAAGTACTTCCTTGACGGCCGCGACCCGAACAGCTACGCAAACATAGGGTGGGTGTTCGGACTTCATGACCGGCCTTGGAAAGAGCGGGCCGTCTTTGGGACCGTCCGCTACATGTCGGCTGGAGGCCTCGAACGCAAATGCGACATGGACGCGTACCTCGCGTACGTCGAAGAGCTCAGGTGTGGTGCGCGAAGTAGGCGCCCAAGGCGGCGATGACGCCCAGAAGCAAGAAAACAGCATACGCAAGGAGGATAAGCGTCCCGAGAACAATGCCTACCCACGCGTGCACCTTGCCCCGGGCCGTCGGCTGCTTGGCAGCAACTTTTAAGCCGACAATCCCAAACACAACGGCGCCAATAGCCAAGAAAAGCCCGACGCACGGGATAAGTGCGAACACGCCGAGATAGTAGGAGGTCAGGGCATACGGATTCCTATATGGAATAAGGACCTCCACTGGGTCCTCAGGCAGGGGCAACGGCGCCTGCCTCTTTTCACCGTCCGCCGACTCTGGGCTCCGTGCGTCATCCATCGGAACTGCTCCTGGCAGACTGGCCGCTGCCCGTCTTTTGAGACGGCGCCGGCTAGTAAACGGGCACAAGCCAATCGCGGTATTTGCCGACCTTCCCCTTCACCACGTCAAAATACACCTTCTGGAGCTTCGTCGAGATAGGACCGGGTTTTCCATCCCCAACGACCCGGTGATCCACAGAACGGACCGGGGCGACCTGTGCGCCCGTCCCGGAGAAGAATACCTCGTCACATGTGTACAATTCTGTACGAGCAATAGGACGCTCAATAACCTCGAGTCCAAGTTCTTCTCTGGCGAAGTGCATGACCGTGTTGCGCGTGATCCCCACAAGAATGTCGCTAGCCGGAGGCGTCGTGATGAGCTTTCCGTCCATGACCATGAAGAGGTTCATTGCGCTGCCCTCGGCCACCGTGCCGTCTTCGCGCAGGAGAATGGCCTCGTCGAACCCGGCCAGCGCCGCCTCTGTGGCCGCAAGCGCGGAGTTGACATAGCTGCCCGTCGATTTCGCCCGGCTTGGAATGGCGTTGTCGGACAGACGGCGCCAGGAAGAAACCATCACATCCAAGCCCGTCTTGATGTCAACATAATCACCCAGCTTGATCACATAGCAGGACAAGCTGCTCTCGACTCCTTTCAGTTTCGGGCCGAGGGAGAGTTCGCTCTTGTAGCATAGGGGCCGGATGTAAACGCCCTCGCGGAAGCCGCTGCGCCGCACGATCTCGACGCAAATCTCCGCGATCTGCTCGCGGGTCTCCGGGATCTCCATCGAGAGAATATTGAAGTTCCTCACAAATCGATCGACATGCTCATTGAGCCGGAAAATGAAGATGTTGTCCTCATCCTTCGAGTAATACCCGCGTATCCCCTCGAAGAGGCCCGTGCCGTAATTGAAGTTGTGGGTCATGATGCTGACCTTCGCTTCCTCGATGGGCACGTAGCGCCCCTCAAAATACGCAATCGCCCCAGGCTCCATCTTCCTACTAACCGCCATGCTTCCAATCTCCTGGCCCATTCGGTCTGCGCCTTCCACGTGTCCGTGTTCTTAACAAATTCTTCGCGTTCTTCGCGCAGCCTGACGGCCCCTTAGTATAAAGAACACACCCCAAGCGTCGTCAGCGGTTTGCGTCATGTTGAACGCTGCATTTCCGCTGTGGACTCCCCCTGCAGAAGCAACGACCTGCGCTGCCGCTTGAGTATCGCTACTCATATCGTCCGGCTGCAAGTATAAACCGGACAGGAACACAATCCCGAATGGCCGGGCAACTCGCCATAGCGAGGGCATGGCCACAGGCCAACGGAACAGTCGCTTGAAACAGAGCCGCCCGTTAGACGGGCGCGGGAAAAGGTGGAAACCCTTCCCGCTCCGTACGCGTCGCTCGACTCGGGTCAGTCCCTGTTTTCCACTACGCTTCCCGGCCCTTCAGAATGATTTGAGGAGCGGGACAAAAGAATAGTATACTTTTGCTCCCTGTCAATCCAGGCAAACTTCTTTTGCGGTTCGGAGCGGGAGCGAGTGAACCCGAACCGCATGACCGACCGACCAAATTCGAGGCTGGAGGTGCAATTCATGTCCACTGCGGATGCCGCAAAGGTGCGTAATGTTGGGTTCATGGGCCATGGAGGAACGGGCAAGACCATGCTCATCGAGCATATTCTCCACATGGCCGGGAAAACAAGCCGCCTCGGAAAGATCGAGGACGGGAACACCGTGGGGGACTACCTCGAGGAGGAGATCGAGCGTCAGCAGACCATCTGTCTGAAGGTTATGACAACAGACTGGGAAGGGAGCCGCATCCACATGGTCGACCATCCGGGCTACGCAGACTTTGTGGGCGAGGTAGCAGCGACATCCCCGCTTCTGGATGGGATTGTAGTAACCGTCGATGCAACCACAGGCATTCAAGTCGGTACAGATGCCGCCATGCAATACGCCGACCGGCACCATACGCCGCGGGCGATTTTTGTAAACAAACTGGACCGCGAAAACACAAGCTTCGAGAATGTCGTCCATACGCTTCAAGAGGCCTATGGCCAGCAGTGCGTGCCTCTTGTCATTCCGATAGGGGAAGCAGAGAAGCTGAGCGGGGTGGTGAACATCCTGACTGGAGAGAATTCAGAGGCAGCCGACCAGATCGAAGCGCTGAAGAGCGGAATGGTCGACGTGGTGGCGGAATCGGACGATGCGTTGCTCGAGAAATACCTTGAAAAGGGCGAGCTGACCCCCGAGGAATTCAACCGCGGGCTTCAACAGGGCATCCAGTCAGGGCGTATTGTTCCGATCCTGGCGGGAAGCGTCGCGAAGGAAGCCGGCATCAAAGAGTTGCTCGATCTTATCGCGAATTCGTTTCCGTCACCCCTCGAACGCAAAGTTGTCGCGAAGAACGCCAAAGGCGAGGACATTGAAGTGAAGATCTCGCCTGATGAACCTTTTCTGGGCCAGGTGTTTCGCAACGTGGTTGACCCCTACGTGGGGCAACTCACGCTGTTCCGCGTCCTTACAGGCACCCTGCGGGCCGATTCCGAGTTCTACAACGTGACCACGCGGACCAAGGAACGCAGCGGCAAGATCTACTTCATGTGCGGCAAAGACCAGACCCAGACCGATGCAGCGGGCCCAGGGGACATCGCAGCGATGACCAAACTGAAGAACACGCACTTCAGCGACACCATTGCGGCCCCGGGGGTGGACCTCCAGTTGCCCAAGATCACGCTGCCCGAGTCCATGGTGAAGCTGGCAATCTCGCCGAAATCCAGGGCCGACGAAGACAAGATTGGCGAGGCCCTCAACCGCATCGCCGAAGAAGATCCTACCTTCACGCATTACCGGGACTCCGACACCAACGAGCACGTGGTGAAAGGCATGGGCGACCTGCAACTCGAGATTCTCCTGGGCCGCATGAAACGGAAATACAATGTGGAGGCAGAGACCCGGACCCCGAAGGTCGCGTACAAAGAGACCGTCCGCAGCAAGTCGGACGTCCAAGGAAAACATAAAAAGCAGACGGGCGGCCATGGCCAGTATGGCGACGTTCACCTCCGCATTTCGCCCAACGAGCGCGGCGGGGGCTATGAGTTTATTGACAGCATCGTAGGCGGCGTCGTCCCCAGGCAGTACATCCCTCATGTGGACAAGGGCGCTCAAGACGCCTTGGCCAGGGGTGTAATCGCCGGCTATCCGGTGGTGGATGTGGTGGTCGAGCTTCATTTCGGCTCGTACCATGACGTCGACTCGTCGGAAATGGCCTTCAAAATTGCCGCCGCCTTGGCAATTCAGAAGGGCGTAAAAGCAGCGAACCCCTGCATCCTCGAACCTATCATGGAAATCGAGGTCACCGTGCCCGACGAGTATATGGGCGATATTACAGGCGACCTCAACAGCAGGCGCGGCCGCATCCTTGGCATGGGCCCTGCAGGCTTGGGCAAACAAGCCATTCGCGCGCTCGTGCCCGAATCCGAAGTCTTGCGGTACTCGGCGGACTTGCGCAGCATGACAGGCGGGCGCGGCAGTTACAGGCTCAAGTTCGACCACTATGACGAAGTGCCCGAGCACATCGCCCAACAACTCGTGGCTACCTACGAAAAGCAGCGCGCCGAAGGAGACTGAACCGAACTGGCGCCTCGAGCTCTGGGCAATGCGCCCGGCGGTTTCGTTTCTTTTCGTTCGCGGCCTGCCGTGTGCGGGTCCGGCCACAAGCAGCGTTTGCGCTCGATGCAGGCCGAATCCGTAGTCATGGGCCTGGTGCGGCGCATTCGCTCTACGTTCCTACAGGCGCGCTTAGCGCGATATTCGAAGGAAACGCATCCATGGAGTTCTGGGAAGTCCTACGCGCACGACACAGCGTCCGCCGTTATGATCCCGACGCAGACGTGCCGAAAGAGATGGTCAGGCAAATCATCAACGCAGCGCTTGAGGCGCCTTCCGCGGGCAATTGCCAGCCTTGGCATTTCGTCGTGGTCCGCGACCTTTCGGTCCGTCGCCGGCTTGCACAAGCGGCCTATGGACAGGACTTCCTGGCGGAGACGCCTGTGGTTGTCGTCGTGTGCGCCGAGCCGGACCGGTCCACAGGCCGCTACGGGAAACGAGGCAAGACGCTCTACTGTCTTCAGGACACGGCTGCGGCCACGGAACACATTCTGCTTGCCGCAACTGCGCTGGGCTTCGGAACGTGCTGGGTAGGCGCATTTGACGAAGAAGCTGCGGCCCACGTATTGGAATTGCCGACAAAACTGCGCCCGGTAGCGTTGGTCCCCATCGGCCGTCCGCGGACCCCCTCCTCGCGCGAGACGGCCCGCCGTCGCTTCAACGAGGTGGTCAGTTACCAATAAGCGGACGCGCACAAAGACGGCTCGGGAAGCGGCCGCGCTTCTATTGTCTGCACCAGCGCCTTTTCATTACGATATACGCATGACGGAAGACCTCTTCTCTCATTCCGCAGCGGAACGCATGCGCAAGGAGGCGCCCCTGGCGCGGCGCGTGACACCCAGGAACCTCGACGAGCTTGTGGGACAGGAGACCATCCTGGGTCCGGGGAGAGTCCTGCGGCGCGCCATCGAAGCGGACCGCATCACCTCGCTGATTTTGTTTGGACCGCCGGGAACGGGCAAGACGGCGCTGGCGCGCATTATCGCTATGCGCACGCAAGCCGCGTTCGAGAATCTGAACGCCGTGACCTCAGGGGTCAAGGAACTGCGCGAGCTTATCAATGCGGCCCGGGAGCGCCGCGCGCATAACGGTCGGCGCACCATCGTGTTCATAGACGAGCTGCACCGTTTTAACAGGGCGCAGCAAGATGCGCTCCTCCCCGACGTCGAGAACGGCCACATCATCCTGATCGGCGCCACGACCGAAAACCCGTTCTTCTCCGTTGTTGCGCCCTTGCTCTCCAGATCGCAGATCTTCGAGTTCAATCCGCTGACCGAAGACAACATTTTCCATCTCCTTGAGAGGGCGCTCGTGCATCCGGACAGGGGGCTCGATGAATTTGAGGTCGAGGCGGGCAAGGAGGCGCTCCATTATATGGCTGCTGCTGCGGAGGGGGACGCGCGCCGCGCCCTCAACGCCCTCGAGATTGCCATGTTGACTGCCCCTCCCCAGGAAAACGTCATTCACATTACGCTCGACGTCGCGAGGGACTCCGTTGGACGCAAACTGCTTCACTATGACGGCACAGGCGACCAGCATTACGACGCTGCATCCGCATTCATCAAAAGCATGCGAGGCGCCGATCCGGATTCGGCGCTGTACTGGATGGCCTATATGCTCGAAGCGGGAGACGATCCCCGTTTCGTAGCACGGCGCATCTGCATTGCCGCATCCGAAGACGTGGGCAACGCCGATCCGATGGCCTTGACGGTCGCCGTATCCGCATGGCAGGCCTGCGAGTTCATCGGCATGCCGGAAGCGCGCATCAGCCTGGCGCAAGCGGCCGTCTATGTTGCCTGCGCCCCGAAGAGCAACGCCTCTTATGCAGGGATAGACGCCGCCCTGCGCGACGTCCGCGAAGGCAAGACGGCGGCCGTACCTAAGCACTTGCAAGACGCCCATTACCCCGGCGCCAAACGGCTTGGCCGAGGCGAAGGTTATCGATATGCCCACGACTACGAAGAGGGATTCGTGGTGCAGGACTACGGCGTACCTCGGGGGACCTACTACCATCCGTCAGATCGCGGCAAAGAGGCAGAGTTCAAAGAGCGGCTCCAGCGCTTCGCTCGGCGGGGAGCAGAGGGGGGAGAGGAGGTTTTTTGG
>CAZBQH010000583.1:0-14181 GCA_964493915.1 uncultured Nitrospiraceae bacterium | reverse complement strand
TCTATAATTAACTGACTGGTTAGTTAGTAAGGAGACCCCATGGCGCCGTCCCAGCGTAAGTGGCAACGAAAACCCGATGAACGCCCTGCCCAGATTGTTGACGCCGCCCTCGAGGTCTTTTCTTACAGAGGCTTCCGCACGGCCACGATGGACGAAGTGGCGGTCCGCGCCGGGATCACGAAGGGCACCATCTACAATTACTTCCGGAGCAAAGAAGACCTATTTATTGCGATGGTTCGCGCCAAGGTGCAGGAGGCGGTGGACCTGCTGCCGGAGATGTCGATCAAGCCTTTCGAGGATCCTGAGGCTCTGACGAGACGGCTTGGCCTTGCCTTTATGGAGGTGTTGACGCGCCCTGGCGTAGTCAAGGTGATTCCTCTAGTATTGGCTGAATTCCACCATTTGCCCAAACTCCAGGCGATTTATTGGGAAGAGCTGTTGCCGCAGGCCAACTTGGGGCTTGCCCAGACACTGGAACTGGGCATGCGCCTCGGGATAGTGAGACGCCTTGACCCCGTTATCGCGGCACGATGTTTGTTCGGGATGTTCATTGTGTTTGTGCTTACTCAGGAGGTTTTGGGGGCCAAGCAAGTCACTCCCATGAACCCGGGAGCAATGGTAGATACGATAGTAAGTGTTTATTTTCGCGGTGTCCTGACAGAAAACGGACGCGAGCGGGCGAAACAAACGGATTAGGATCCCAAATGGCAAAGCGTTTTCTTACTTGTATGATTGCTGGCGCGTTTTTGGCGGGGTGTCCGGGAGATGACCTGGACATGCTGTCAGTCTCGGGGCAGATTGAAGGTGTCGATGTTGCGGCGGGCTCGCGCGTGGGCGGGCGTGTTGCGGAGGTGCTCGTTTCCGAGGGCGAGGCTGTTGAAAGCGGCCAGATGCTGGTGCAGCTCGAGGACGACGAGGCACAAGCCGTGGTAGCTGCTGCAAAGGCGCAATTGGCGCAGGCGGAGGCGGTTCTAAAAAAGCTCGAGGAAGGTTCCCGGCCTGAAGAGATCGAGCAAGCCGAGGCGGCCGGGAAGCAGGCCTTTCATCGGCTGCGCCTTGCGGAAAATGGTCTGCGTTCGCAAGAGGTTGAGGCGGCGCGCCAGGCCGTCGAGACGGCACGGGCTCAGCGGGATGACGCGGCGGCGGAATACCGGCGGGCTCGCGAGCTATATGAGAAAGGCGTTGTGTCGGAACAGATGTGCGACAAGGCCCAACACGCCGCGCAGGCCGCCGAAGCGGTGTTTCAAGCGTCTCAGCAGCGGTACAGTGCAGCGGTGGAAGGGACGCGCGACGAAGAATTGGCGATGGCCAAGGCGTCTTATGAACAGGCGGCAGCCTTGGTCCGGCAGCTTAAGAACGGGGCCCGTGCCGAGGATGTCGCTGCGGCGCGGGCGGCATGCGATGCGGCCAAAGCCGACCTGGAACGGGCGGAAGCAGCGGCGCGGGAGATGGTTGTCTCCTCTCCGCGCAACGGAGTGGTCGAATCGCTTGACGTCCATCGAGGCGACTTGGTCAAGCCAGGGGCCATCGTGCGCATTGTGGACCCTGAAGAGCTTGAACTCTGGATCTACGTGAGCGCGCGCGTATTGGGCAAGCTTCGGCTGGGCCAACAGGTTGTCTGTACGGCGGATTCCCTGGACGATCAAGAGTTCGCAGGCGCGATCGTACACATCGCGTCGCAGGGCGAGTTCACGCCGCGCAACCTCCAGACCGAGGAAGAACGTGTTCAACAGATGTTCGGGGTCAAAATCAAGCTGGATTCCGCGGGCGGCAAGCTGAAGGCGGGCATGACGGCCACCGCTCACCTCGATCTCACGACCGAGGAGGCCTGATGTCCGTCGTGATTTCAGTCAACGGCTTGACGCGCCATTTCGGCAACGTAGTGGCCGCGGCCGACGTCTCTTTCGAGATCGAGGAAGGCAACATTTTCGGCTTTCTGGGGCCGAACGGTTCGGGCAAGTCGACCGTGATCCGCATGCTCTGCGGGTTGTTGCGGCCGACTGCCGGCGAGGCAAGTGTTCTGGGTTACGACATTGTCCGGCAAACCGAGATGGTGAAGCGGAACATCGGCTATATGTCGCAGCAGTTCAGTTTGTACAAAGATCTGACGGTAACTGAGAATCTGACGTTCTACGCCCGGATCTACGGCATACCGCGGAGAGAGATCCAGGCTCGCATCGAGGAGGTTATCGACATAGTTGGAATCGGCGCGTATCGCAAGCGGCTGGCGGGCGAGCTATCAGGGGGGTGGCGGCAACGGTTGGCTCTGGCGTGCGCACTGGTTCACCGTCCTCGTCTCTTGTTTCTCGATGAACCGACGGCCGGCATCGATCCAGTGGCGCGACGCGAGTTGTGGAACCTGCTATTCGAACTGTCGGGCCGGGGGGTGACGTTTTTTGTGACTACCCACTATATGGACGAAGCCGAGCGCTGCACCCACGTGGGCTACATCTACTTCTCCCGCCTTGTGGTTTGCGGGTCTCCTACGGTTCTCAAGCAGTTGCCCGAGGTGTCCCCTGAAGCTACGGAGCGGCTCGAGGTGCGGTGCCCGCGTTTGCCCGCTGCGATGCGCGCCCTCAGCGTTCTGCCCTACGTGCGCGATGCGACGATCTTTGCCGATTCGCTCCATGTTCTTGTCGATCAAGGCAGCGAAGAGCGTGTCTTGGGCGATCTAGCAGACCAGGGTTTTGCGAGCCCCACGGCGCAGCCGATTCCCCCCACGCTCGAGGACGTTTTCGTAACGCTTACGCATCTGCGAGACCTGAATCATGATTAGGGGCGTCGGACCCATCATCTATAAAGAGACCATCCACGCTCTTCGCGACAAACGGTCGCTTTTTCTGATGATTCTCTGGCCAGGCGCGCAGCTCATCCTTTTTGGATTTGCGGTGGATTTTGACGTCAAAAACATCCCGACCGTAGTCTACAACCTTGACGGACGCCGCGAGGCCCGCGACCTGATCGACAGTTTTGGGAATTCCGGCTATTTCGATATTGTTGGCAACGCCTACTCGGACAAAGATATGAATTCCTGGATTGTGCGGGGGGAGGCCAAAGTGGCGATCAAAATCCCGCCGGACTACACCGACAAACTGGTTCTGGGCAAAAGCGCCAAGGTGCAGATTCTAATCGACGGAAGCGATTCGACCGTGGCGATGCAAGCGCTCAATGTCTCGAACGCCATCGCTTTGCGCAAGTCACTGGCAATCGTTTCGGGCGTGTTGGACCGGACGGACGGCGAAGCGCCTGTCGATGCACGCCCGCGCGTGAAGTTCAATCCCGACATGAAGAGCGCCAACTTCATGATCCCGGGTCTTGTGGCTATCATTATGCAGCTCGTGACCATGTTTTTTACAGCCTTCGCCGTGGTGAAGGAGAAAGAGAACGGCACGCTCGAGCAGCTTATGGTGACGCCTGTCTCACGTCTCGGCCTGATGACCGGCAAAATCATTCCATATGCCGTCATCGGATCGCTCGAGACCTTCATGGTTCTGTGCATCATGTATTATGTGTTCGGCGTCAGCATTGCCGGGAGTCTTGTCTTGCTGGGCGTTTTCTCGCTTATCTTCCTTTTTACGGCGCTCGGAACTGGTCTGCTTATTTCGACAGTCGCGGAGAACCAGATGCAGGCGATCCAGATCTCGGTCGTGTTTGTGATGCCGTCGGTCATGCTGTCCGGTTTTGTCTTTCCTCTCGAATCCATGCCTTTGCCGATTTGGGCTGTGGGCCAGCTTGTCCCTGCCACGTACTTCATCCGCATTCTCCGGGGGATCATTCTACGGGGCGCAGGCATCCAGGATATGTGGTTCAATGGGCTCTGTTTGGCCGTCATGGGACTTGCTGTGCTTGGGATCAGCACGGCCCGCTTCCACAAGACCCTCGGATGAGGCCGGAATCCGGCGCACGAAGGACAACGTTGCAGAAAAAACCTACGTTCAGCCGCCGGCCGCAGCGGTTGCAGCCCCGGATTTAGAACCCCAATTCGTCGAGTGCTTGCTCTTGGCGTTGACTGTAGGAGTCCGCAATGCCTTGAGCGCTTTGTCGGCCATAGATTCCAGCGGCATTGGTGCCGGCGTTGTTCATGCGGCCAAGCTCCTGTTGCATGCCCACGCCCGTCATGGCCTCGCCTAAGGGACCGGGCGCGGCGAACACGCCCCGCTGATGAGGATCGCCGCCTGTCGATGGCAATTGAACGGCCCCACTTGCCATCGAGTAGATAAAAGGCGCGCCGGACGTGGTCGCGGGCACTTCGTCGAGGTAATCGGGCACAAGGGCGTAGAGTGATGCCGGGTTGTAGCCTTTGTCGTTGCGGTAGGCCTGGACCGCATGTTGCAGATGGGCTAGCCGGGTTTGGTCCACTGCGCTGGGCTGGGTCCCGCTGAGCGTTCGAGACGGCGGCGCATTCTGCAAGGGCATGCTCTGTGTATCAAGGATTTGGCCTGTCTTGGGATCATAACCGTAAGGCGTGCCGTCCGCACGTTTGGGGATTTCTGGGAGCCAATTGGGGACGAGCGTTTCGAGGGAAGGCGGATAGACCCCCCTCTCGGCGTAGTAAGCCTGGACAGCACGCTCTGCCGTCATCCGATCGACAGCGCCCTTGGTTCGGTTCAACGCATGCAGGGCCGTTCTTGCGGATTGCGCTTGCAACTCGCCTTCGATCGCCGTGCTTGTAAGCAGATCGACGCCGCAACCGGTTAAAGCCAGCGACATCACCGCTGCTCCAGCGAGATAAAGGGTCGAACGCATCGACGATCACCTCCTGTCAGAATTATAGCACACGCGAAGAGCCTGTCCGTTCCAGACCCGTATTCTAAGCCAGGATGTTGCCTTTTTCGCCGGGATCGTCTTATTCTGATCTTATGAACAACCGGTTGTGGACCTTGGTTGGCGCCTTAGCCTTCGTTGTCGTGTTGCTGGGTCTGCCTTTGCTCTTGTCACGCGAGGGGAGCAGAGGGTTCCGGGGGCATCGCTACTTTGCGCCGCCAGGCAGCACCCAGGAGAACTGGCGTCCCATGATCGGCAAGCCGGTGTCCGAAGGCCCGGAACCCCTTGGAGAACCGGCGCCCCGCCGGAGTCCCTTCGGGGAAGAGGATCGGCTGCGCCATGCGCCGCCGGCGCCTGTCGCGTCGCCAGTCGAGCGGGTCTTGCACGAGGCGCAGGCCACTTTGAGCACTGAGGACGCGATCGAGCGGCTACAAGTCTATCTTGAGGATCCTGCCCAGACCGCTGGAATCGCGCGTATTTATGCGGCGCTGGGCGCTCTCGAAGGGCAGAAAGAACCGCCCTGTCTGGAGGCCGCAGATGCTGCTTTTGATGCCGCCTATGATGCGGCGGGCTCTCCAACAGAGATGTACGAGGTCGCGCTTTCCCAGGCACGGTTCTATGTAGCCCATAAGAGCAGAGAGGAAGCGATCGAGGTCATCAGGGAGATCCGTGACGACGATGATCCCGTTTCCGTTGCGTTGCTGGAACTGATCCTGCTCGACGGCCAGTTGTCCGAGGACAGCCGCATCGAGGAAGCCGAAACGGCCTATCTCCTGGTGCGGGCGCGTGCACTGGAGAACGCCGCACTGCTGGGGCAAGAGGGTCTTGACCTCTACCGGCGCGCCACCCTCAATCTTGCGCGCCTATACCGCAAGACCAACCGTATCGAGGACGCCGAGGCCGTTACGCGGGAGTACAAGCTCCAAGAAGAGTCCTTCTGACCAGGCTCAGGAGCCTGCCGTCGGATTGGCGTTGCGCTTGGCGATGGCGGCTGTCGACTCCATTATCCCCAGTCGGATCTCGTTCGTATTGTTGGGGCGCGCCGCCTCGAAATAGACCCGGATCGTTCCGTTTACGGCCATCCAGTGGGAGTATCGCCACGTGTGATAGTCGCCCGGCGTGGTGCTCTTGAGAAGCGGTTCATGCGGAGTGAGATCGACGAAGGTCCGTAGATCGGGCGAGTAAGCCAAGCCGGTCGCGATGTTGTACACCGGATCGTGCCACCTGTAATGGGAACCCTCGTACACGAAGAGGCAGCCTACGTCCATGGGAAGCACGCACGCAGGGCGCGTATAGAAACTGTGCCAACCGTTGTTCTCAAGGACGACGCCTTCCGCGGGTTCCCACTGTTCGCCGTTGCTGCTGAGGAAATGGTGGATGCGCTCGATGCGATCGATGCCGATTACGAACAAGTGCCAGCAGGCGCCGTCCCAATGAACTACCGGGTCTTTATAGCCCGAGACATGAACGAATTTGTCGTGGTGTTCGTCTGCGAGCAGCACCGGGCGGGCGGTCGACGGGTCGAAGGCGGCTGGGTCTTCGACATCGTCGAAACGCAGGATGACCCAGCCCCTGTCGAGCCCCGCACAACCATAAAGCTTAAACAGGCCGGTCTGCGGATCGCGCAGGAGGGCAGGGCGCTCGAAGCCGGGGACGCCGGCCGCCTCGCGGGTGATATGGTTGACCGGTTCGAAGCGGCCTCCATCGGGGCTCTTGAGAATGCGGATCTCGTAGCCCCTGCGGCCGCGAGGCGAGTTGCCTTCGCGCATACGGGCGGCGAGATAGTACGTCCCTTGGTCATCGACTGCTACGGACGGGGCGCCCGCCCACCACTCGGGCCGGTCTTCATCGGGCTCGAGCACCACATCGTATGCAGCCAGGCTCTTCCTTGTCATTTCAAACATCATCGTTTCTCCTTGCCGCAAACATAAGGCAAGCTATTCTAACTGCAGAGGCAGTTTGTATCCAGTGCATCCGGAGCCGGATATGTTGCGATGGGTACCGTCCTCGTCTAGAATCGACGCCACACGCGTCTACTCCGCATCGGGGCCGGGTAAACAAGAAGGAGACCGCCAATGGCTTCAACAGCGCAAGCAACTGCGTTGCCCTCTTCGATGGAGGCGGTGGTATGCCGCGGCGTTCGTGATTACCGGCTCGAAGAGGTCCCCGTGCCCAAGGCGGATCCCGGGGAAGTGATCTTGAAGGTTCATGACTGCGGCATTTGCGCGAGCGACATCAAGTGTTATACGGGGGCGCCGCTTTTCTGGGGCGACGAGTTCCGCAAACCCTACGTCGAGACGCCTGTCATACCCGGGCACGAGTTCACGGGCGAGGTTGTAGCGCTTGGCGAGGGTGCATCGGAAAAACACGGGGTAGAGATAGGCCAGCGGGTCGTTGCGGAGCAGGTAGTTCCGTGCGAGGAGTGCCGCTACTGCCGTGCGGGACTCTATTGGCTGTGCAAGGAGGCGCAGGTTTTCGGATTCAAGCAAGCTGTGCAGGGGGGTATGGCCCAGTATATGAAGTTGCCCGCAAAGTCGCGCATCTACCGCGTGCCCGATGAAGTTACGTCTGAGCAAGCTGCGCTTATCGAGCCGCTCGCCTGTGCGATTCATGCTGTCGAGCGCGGCGAAATCAAACTTGGCGACGTGGTGGTGCAAATCGGCTGCGGCACCCTCGGACTGTCTATGATCGCGGCGGAGCGCCTCAAGAATCCGGGTCTGATCATCGCACTTGACCTTATTGACGCGCGGTTGGCCATGGCGAAACGGTTGGGCGCGGACCTGACGTTCAACCCGAACCGGGACGATGTGGTGCAGGGGATTCTGGACCTCACCGAGGGCTATGGCGCGGATGTGGTTATCGAGGCGACCGGCAATGCGGAAGTCATCGAGTCCGCTCTCCACATGATCCGCAAGCTGGGGACGTTCGTCGAGTTTAGCGTCATGCGCGAGGTCTCGATTGTCGACTGGACCATCATCGGCGACGGCAAGGAACTGAATATCCATGGCGCCCACCTGGCTCCCTACACATTCCCAGTGGCCATTGATTATCTTAAGCGAAAGCTCATCCAGATTGACCCTATTGTGACGCATCATTTGCCCTTGAAGGATTTCCAGAAAGGTCTTGACGCAGTCCAGAATCCAAGCGACTCGATCAAGGTGCTGCTGGCGCCTCGGCTATAGCGAGAAGACGCCTTACAGGGACTCAGGGCTAAGGAGCATGCTTTGATTGACGGAAAGTCATGGAGCCGGCGGCAGTTCATGGGTCAGGTAGGCGGCGCGGTCGCCGCGCTGGGATGGGCAAGCTATAAGGCCAAGGCAGAGAATGCCCTCGAGGGCGCGGCCGGCAACAACGAGGAGGACGCGGTGTTGCGTTGCACTCCCATTATCTCCGGCAATCTTCGGCCGTTTGACGCTGAGTTGGACCGGGCAGGCTGGATACGGGAACTGGACGACGAACAAGCCCTGGGTTTCAAGCTGCTGTGGGTGTCGCATGTCCATCATGCCCTCGGCCGGAGGGAGGGCGAGGAGCGTTTCAGCGCGTTGCTCGACCTCTGTGCCGAGCGCAAGGTCCAAGTGATTGTGGATATGGGATCGACCCCGGGATGGTACCACACGTTGGACGCAGCGAAGGAGAAGGAGGTAGTAGGCGGATACATTCGCGAGCTGGCGAAGCGCTGCCGCGGCCACCCAGCCTTTTTCGCATGGTACCTGCCCCACGAGATCTACATGACCTGGGACGCGTTCAGGGACTATGTCGACGAGGTCTTCCCTGCCTTAACAGCCATGTGCAGGGAGGCAGTCCCTGGAATACCCGTGACCATTTCACCATTTTTTATTCTTGACAAAGACAAGGTGTTCGGTGATTTCCCCTACTGCGAGCCGGATGAGTATCAGGCTTACTGGACGCGTCTGCTCGAGCGGAGCAAACTGGACATCGTGATGCTTCAGGACAGCGGCGAGCACTTTTCCTACGTCACGATGGCGCAGCGGCGCCCGTTTTTCGCGGCCATGGCGAATGCCTGCAGGACTTCGGGCAGCCGGCTCTGGGGCAATGTCGAGACGGCGGAGTTCGAGTGTCCGAGCATCGAGGAGTATGTTCGGCGGTATGGGCGCATGCACTCGGCGCGGGTGAAAGACGCCCCGTGGCGGCCGGTTCCGATCGATCGCCTCGAGCAAAAGCTGCGGCTTGCAGCCGAATATGCGGAGCGGCTCGTCGCGTGGGGCTACTACCAGTACGGCCGGCCCCATCTTGGCCCGGACGCGGCTGCATGGTACGAGGACTATAGGCAGTACTACCTGCGCGTGATGGGCAAATCGTAGCAGGCTGAACGAGGGGGGAACAGCCGCCGGCAGAGAAGCTGCCCCGCAATTGGGGGTGGTGGAGTGGCGCCGCTATGGTCAGACGCGGAATGTCGGAGGCGCAGGCAGCGTCATGAAAGCAGGGCAGCGCATTCACGCACAGGAAAAGAGATGGTCCTATGCGGCTGCATTCCTGGCTCTGGTGTCGTTGCTTCTCTATACGCTGGCAAGCGCATACGTTGTGCAGATATGCCGTTACATACTGAATCCTGACGCGGTCGCCTACCTTCGAATCGCGCAGTACTATGCGCGCGGTCAGTGGTCCCTGGCCGTTAACAGTTGCTGGGGGCCCTTGTTGTCCTGGCTCTTAGCTCCAGCATTCTGTTTCCATTGGGATCCGCTGCTGGCGGCCCGCATTTTGCAGGTGGTTGCGGGGGCCGTCTTCGCTGGGGGAACAGCGTTGTATGTCTATGCTGTCAGTAAGGGACTTAGCCAAGCCTTGACGGCAATGAGCGTGGGTCTCCTGCTCGTTTTTCCGATGACTTTCCTTGATATCACCCCGGACGTTCTATTGGCTGCGCTCTTGATATTCTACCTCTGGACTGTGATGAAGCTGATTGACAGCGGCTCTCTGCGCTGGGCGGTGCTGGCGGGCGTGCTCGGCGGCGCCGCGTTTCTGACGAAGCACTATGCATTTCCCTTTGTGCTGGCCCATCTGCTGTTGTCATGGGGGATCAAATGCGTGCTTGACTGGCGGCAGGGCCGTCTCTGGCGCAAAAGTACGCTGCCTTTTGCGACGGCATTTGCTGTGTTTGCCGCGATCGCACTTCCCTGGGTTGTCGCGATGAGCGTCACGGATGGTGAGCTTACGTTTTCGAGCGCGGGCCGTTATGCGCGTGCGTTCAGCTACGCCAACTGGAAAGAAGAGCTCGACGAGATCCACAAGATCAACGTACCGAGGCCCGGCCGCATATACAGCTTTGAGAACCGGTTCGAGGACGGCCCTCCGGTTTTCACCTTGCCTTCGCCCTTTACGATGTCCGGGTTTAGACTCCTCATCACACAGGCCAAATGGCATCTCGCGATAGCCGCTGAGACGTTTCGATTGGCCGATTTCTTTGGTCTGCTGACGGCGGGATTGGCGGCGGTTTGCATGGTGGTGCTGATGCCGCCCGCTGCCGTTACCTCGCGCCAGAGAGTCCTCGCGCTATGGGGCGTGCTTTCCTTGCTCTTCTATGTTTCAGGTCACCTCGTCACGAACACCGAGCCCCGGCTTCTGTACCCTGCTGTCGGCATGACGGCGGCGTTGGTCTTTGGATATGGGCCGATTCTGTTCGAACGCCTTTTCCGAAGTGGCGACACGCCGCCTGAGTTCTCGAGTACGTGGCGCCAAGCTTTGGCGGGTCTCGCAGTCTGGATGTCTGTCGGCTTGTCCGCATTCTATGCCTTTTGTACCCTCGACGACCCTGATAGTGTGTCCAGCCAGTATGCTTCTGTCGAGCAATACGCCGCAGCGCTGGATCTGGATGCGCCTGTTGTTGCCGGCAGCATGGACTTGTGGAGCCTGGGCCTCTGCCTTGGGTACTGGTCCTCCCAACCGTTCTGCGGCGCCGCACGGGAACAAGGCCCGGAGGAACTCGCACCGGTCCTGGACACGTACGGGCGGGTAGCCGTGGTCGTGTGGAACGATTCGCCAGCATTGCACGCCCTTCTTGCCGACAGGCGGTTTCGCCTCCGGCCTTAGAGGGGGCGCTGGTGCGGCCGGCAAACTGCCATCGTAGAGATTCCGGCCCGCGGCGAGTTGTTAGGCAGCAAAAGCGCCCCGTCGGCTCGTTATGCCGTCGAACCGTGAGACATGCTGCGGCGCCCGGCGGCTGGCCTGAGCGGCGGCGCGCAGGCTATACTTGCCTGGCCCAGATAATCCGATGACAGAGTCTCAGGATAGGCCAAGACAGCAAGGAGCCAGCACACACGGCGCCTTGTATGGATATAGAGCGTGCCCAAGCCGGAAGGAGAACCAATAGCGATGACGGATAATGCCAGGCCGAATGTCCTCTTTATCATGACCGATCAACAGCGCGCGGACACGATCGCCGCATTGGGCAATCCTTACATCTATACGCCGAACTACGACCGGCTCGTAGCTCGGGGTGCCTCCTTCCGGAATTGTTATAGCACTTGTCCTGTGTGTGTACCGGCGCGTTATACCGTCCGAACAGGCCGTGAACCGTTCACGACGACTGTCTATGAAAATGGCGGGCCAGACCCGGTTCGCGGAGAGCGGGAAGGCATGGAAGAACGCTGCGGGTCGTATCTGGCGCGTACCATGACCGGTCTCGGTTACCGCACATTTGGGTTCGGCAAGTTCCACACCTCTCCGTGGGACGAAGAGTTGGGCTACCAGATTCACTCCCACAGCGAGGAGTTGTACGGTACGGAGGATCAGCGGGAGCGCGACGGGTACGCCAGTTGGATTGCCGCGAAACACCCCGAGTTCGATTTTATCGAGATGCTGATGGGCGAACGGACCGAGATGTACTACATGCCCCAGATGAGCCCGCTTCCCGCCGAACTTGGGGTTGAGGCCTGGGCCGCGGACCGCGCCATCGAGCAAATCCAGCGGAGCAGCGACGAGCCTTTCTTCGGGTTCGTCTCTTTTATCGGTCCCCATCCTCCCTGTGCGCCCCCTATTCCCTTTAACCGTATGTACGACCCGGACCGTATGCCGGATCCCGTGCGGGGCGACACCCAGATCGACAGCATGGACGAGTATGTCAACTGGATGAACTACGCCATTTGGGCGGAAGACATCAACGATTCCCACGCACGGGTGCTCAAAGCGCGGTACTACGGGGAGATCTCCTATATTGACCACTGCATCGGGCGCATCCTGGACGCCATCGAGGCCAGGGACGATGCAGACAATACGCTGATCGTTTTCTACTCAGATCACGGGGACCATCTGGGCGACCATGGCGCTTGGCAGAAAGAGAGCTTCTTCGAGGCGGCGTGTCATGTGCCTCTTCTGGTGAGCTGGCCCGAGCGCCTGCCCCGCAATACGCGCCGCGACGAGCTCGTCTGCCTGACGGACCTGTTCGGCATCGCCACCTCCGCCGCCGGAAAGGGCGAGATGCGGGACGGCATGGACCTGCTGGGTGTGCTTGAAGGACGAGCGGAACCGCGCGACCATGTCGTCGGGTACTATGGCAGGCCCGGGTCGCTGCATTTCAAGACCATGGTCCGCGAGAAGGACTGGAAGTATATTTTCATGGCAAACGGCGGCCGCGAACAGCTTTTCAACGTGACAGAGGATCCGCATGAGCTTCGGCAACGGTTCAACGACGCCCCGGAAGTGGCAAAACGGCTGCGCGAGGCGGCCGTTGCGGGCGCATCAAGACCGAACGTCAACCGGGCTCTCGATGAAAAAGGCGCCCTTCGGGCTTTCCCTCATCAGAAACTTCCTGCGACGCGCATTCACCAGTTTTCCCCGTCACGGGGCATAACAGGCTTTCCGGAACACCCCGGCGACGTGCTCAAGAAGGCGTAGCGGACCGTAGTCTACGCGCCGGGTAAGTGACTCGCCGTCGGGGGTCGCCCGTCCTCGCGGCGAGCGAGCAGGGGGTCTTGCATGGGATGCAAACGGCGACTCACAACCTGATCACGAAAGCGCCTGCCCGAGTAAGATGGCGAGTCTTCCTTAGTGGCAGCGGCATCTTGCCGCTGATTGGGCAAGCTGAAATGCTCTGGCAATACGTTAGCCGTGTCGTGCCGGAAATCAAAGGCTGGAAGCCTCTGCCACTTACAACCCGACAACAAGTGCCTTGGCCGGCCAGGAGTTTGCTGATCCTCCGGGCCGATTAATCAGCACTGTTCCCCACAGCCGCACAGAAGTCTTCAGCAAGAAGAAGGACGGCGCGTTTCTCGTGGAAATCCAATGGGGTTGTCCACGGCTGGACAACTTCCGACAGGTCCTGGCGACGGTTTCCCGTTTTGCTGGAACGGCCTTGCCTCACAACCAACGCCTACTCCATACGAGACGGGAAACCCCGCGGGACTTCGTGGCCTATCGTGCGCGAGTGTGTCTTGGGCGCGTTCGCAAGCGGCAGTTGATTCCCGCTTCGTTTTGCCCTATACCTGTTGGGCATGGGACGGGCATGCGACGGAGGATAACGAGAATGCTCAAGGTAGACGGCGGTCTGATTTGGGGCAGCGCCTTGGCTTGCCTGGTTGCTTTGGCGGCCATGTCGGCCGGGTGGGCAGGGGCGGCGGGAGAAGCCCAGGGAGGACAAAGGGCTATGAACACGGTGGAGGTTGCCGTTGGGGCGAACACGTTTATGATACAGCCGCTGGACCCATTTGACGACGTTGCCCTCGGTTTTTTCCCGGTGGCGACGCAGTTCTCGCCCGTGCCGTCTGGCAAGGGGTGGCATGGCGAGGAGGGGCCGCTGAGCGAGGAGGTCCTGCGCGACACGGTGGACGACATTGTGGCGCATGGGTTCACAGGCCTCGAGGCGCGGACAGGCAGACCGGCAGAGGAAGAGGCCTTCATCCTTGCTTACGCGCAGTCGCGCGGCATGTTCATAACGCAACACGTGGGGGCGCTCGAGCTCTTCGGCCGCGATGCGCCGCCTGAGCCGAGCGTGTACGCGCCGGGATACGAGCCGGCGGTCCGGGCGAAAGCAGCAGAGGCGTTGGCGGCGCTCGCCAAGTATCCCCGGCTGTATAACGTGTTCACGTATCAGGACGAGCCATTCCACGGCGGTCCCAAATCGTTCGACCTGAGTCCTGCGGCCAAGGAGGTTTTCCGGGCGCGGTACGGGTATGAACTGCCGGACGACGTCCAGAGCGTCCGCGACGACCCGGTGAAATGGCAGCAGGTCATAGACTTCTGTTCCGAGGATTTCCCGGCGGGATGGCGACAGGTCTATCCTGTTATCAAAAGCATCAATCCTACGTTCAAGGTCGTCCTGACCCACGACAGCCATAATACCTTCGGGGGCGGGTGCGGCTCTCATGCAGAGCTCGCCATCGACGACGTGTTCCATTGGGGCGGCGAGTTTGCCGACCTATTCGTCTATGACATTTATCCTTACATGGCGGGCGATTTCCGTTTCGG